>JARXKM010000311.1 GCA_030272785.1 Pseudomonadota bacterium | reverse complement strand
GTTGGGCGCTGCGCTGGGCGCCGCCTGCCTGCTGGGATGCGCCGGCAGCGCCGCTGCGCGCGACGGGGTGGCCAATGCGGTGAGCGAGAAAGTGCAGGTCGAGTCGCACAACGGCAAGGTGCTGGTGCGCTTGACCATCGATAACCAGAGCGATGCCACCGTCTACGTGCCGCGCGCCGTCGCTACCGCGCCCCTGCTGCTGGGCGCCCGCTTCGAGGTGCGCGATAGCGCCAACGGCGATCCCATCGAGTACGTCGGTCCCGTCGTCAGACCATTGCCGCTCGGTAAGGCGGATTTCCTGGCCGTCCGTCCGCACACGCGCCACCGCAATACGATCGATATCACCGGCGCCTACGCCTTCATGGCGGGCCGCCATACCTATCAGTTGAGTTATGCCGGCAGTTACCTGGCCGATGTGAGCCGGCTCGAGCTGTACACGCCGGTGGAGCCGGATGCGGTGCTGTTCGCCTTCATCGGCAAGTGAGCACGGCGGTCGTCGTCGTCGTCGTCGTCGACCGCGACCGTCGATCAGCGGCCGGCCTAGCCGACCACGAAACGGCGCGACGGTCCGCCCACGCTGGTCTGGCCGCGCGGTCCGTAAAAGCCGTCCTCGCCACCGCCGGCGGGCGTGCGCATGGCGTTGAGCACGACCTGGGTGTTGGTCATCTGCTTGTTGATGAGCATGCCGTTGACGCGGTTGAGTTCCTTCGCCACGCGGGTCTGATCCAGTAAATCGTTCCAGGCGGCAGCGGCGGCGGCGTCGGTCGCGCTGGCCAGCCACGCCGCCATGCCCGCTTCGCCGGCCGCGAAGCCGGCCGCGGCAAGCGCCTGGTGACGCTGGTTCGCCAACGCCGCCAGTTGCAGCACCAGCGCCGATTTTTGCGGCGTCACCTTGTCCAGGCCGTCACTGTCGGCACTGACCAGGAACTGCTGCTCCTGTTGCATCAAGCTGACCAGGGAACTGATCAGTTGTTGTTCGTCGCGCACGGTGGTGATCGGGCTGGCCATGAGGTTTATCGCTTTCGGGAGTGCAGCAGGTCGCGCACTGTTTCGAGCAGGCCGTCCGCTACTTTTTCTGAATTGACCTGGAAATGGCCATCGGCAATCGCCAGCTTGATGCGCTCGACTTTTTTGGTGTCGAACACGGCACTGCTGCCGACCGCGCTGGCCATCGCCTGCCCCTGCGCCGACAGGCGCACGTTGTCGCCCGTGGCCGCACTGGTGCTGGCGGCGCGCTCGGCGCTTTTGGTGCCGGCGGCGTTGGCCGTCGCCGAGCTCGCTGGCGCCAGCGCGGGGGGAGTCTTGGGGGTATCGTTAATTTTCACAGCATCTTCCTTCTCTAGCCGGAGCAAGAAACCCCGGGATATGTCTAAGTAACGGCGCTGTCGCCCCAAACTTTAGCGCATATCCATGGCTTTTCAAACGATTGTTTAAAACACCACTTCGACCAGGCCTCCCGCTTTCGCCACGCCGCTGATGATGGCGCCGGCCGGGGTGCGCACCTGCACCACCTGGCCCTCGCCGGCCGTGCCGATGGCGCGTGCTTCGGCCGATACCTGGAATCCCGCGCCGGACGACACCACCCGCACCACTTGCCCCTGCTGCACCACCGGCTTGCTGCGCAGCGCATCGAGCCGCAACGGCGCGCCCGACGGCATCGACACCGTGCTGCTGCGCCCGATCGCCTGGGCCATGTCGGTGACCACGCCGTTCGGCAGCGCCGCCAGGTCGCCTTTCATCAGCACCAGCTGCGACTGCTCGATCGGCTGGCCCTGCGCCAGCGGCACCGCGGCGGCGACATACTCGCCCTGCACCGACACCTTCGCTTGAATATACACCGTCCAGACCGTCGGCGCCGCACAGCGCACGCCGACTGTGGTATTGCCGATCGCCCGCGCACCCGGCTGCTGGAACGCCTGCGGGTCCGGGCACGCCGCCAGGCTGGTGCGCGGGTCGATCGGACGTACCTCGACGCTGAGCTGGCCGGCCTGGCCGGCGCCTTGCGCTTGCAGGTAGCGTTCGACGACGCCGCGCAACGCCGCCAGGTCCTGGCGCGCGGCGACCGGTTGTTGCACCAGTTGCACCAGTTGCGCCGCTTGCGTGGGCTGCGGCGCTTGCGCCGGCACCTGTCGCACCTGTTGCGCCAGCGCCAGCGGCGCGCTCATCATCATCAGCAAGGGGAGGAACAGGAGTTTCATGGCGGCGCACGGTGGTGGAATGATGCTATCTTAGGGCGTATGATTCTCAGGTGAAACATCGAATAGCCGCGCTTTGCCTGTCCTGATCGTTCGATGGAGTCGCCGCAGCGGGCCGTATGATCGATCCTGTCATAACAAGAGCAGGGCCGCCAGCTTGGCGCCGTGCCCCACCTGGAGCTGGCAATGATAGGCAAACTCGACGATTACCTGCGCTTTAATGAAGCCGCGCTGAGCCTGCGCTCGCAGCGCCAGCAAATTCTCGCCTCGAACATCGCCAACGCGGATACGCCGAACTACAAGGCGCGCGACATCGATTTTGCCAGCGCGCTGCAAGGCGTGATGGCGCGCACCGCGCCGCCGGCCGGGGTGCTGGCGGCGACGTCGCCGGCCCACATCGGCGGCGCCGCCCAGAATGCCGACCTGCTGCCGGACGGCACCGCGGTGCAGTACCGCGGCGTGGTGCAGGGCGCGGTCGACGGCAATACGGTCGACATGGACGTCGAGCGCAACCAGTTCGCCGACAACGCAGTGCGCTACGAAGCGGGCATCACGATGATCAACATGCAAATCCGCGGCCTGATGGCGGCGATCCAGGGAGGCACCTAATGTCGCTGTTTAATATCTTCAATGTGTCCGGCTCGGCCATGAGCGCGCAGGCCCAGCGCCTCAACGCCACCGCCAGCAACCTGGCCAACGCCGACAGCGCCACCAGCGCCACCGGCCAGGCCTACCGCGCCAAGCAGGTGGTGTTCGAGGCGGTGCCGCTGGACGGCGGCGGCACCGCGGTGAAGGTAGCGCAGGTGATCGACGACCCCAGCCCGCTCAAGCAGGTGTACGACCCGAAGCATCCGATGGCCGACGAGAAGGGCTATGTGGCGATGCCGAACGTCAACGTGGTCGACGAGATGGTCAACATGCTGTCGGCCTCGCGCTCCTACCAGACCAACGTCGAGACCATGAACGCGGCCAAGACTTTGCTGCTGAAGACCCTGACGCTCGGTCAGTAACCCTACCCTGAAGCCCTGGAACCATTATGTCTACCGTCAATTCCGCTCCCGCCCTGGTCTCGCCCGACCTGCTCGCCACCGTCAATCCGAAGAAAGCCAGCGCGGTCGACGGCAGCGTCGAGGCCGATACCAACAAGTTCATGACCTTGCTGGTGACCCAGCTGAAGAACCAGGATCCGATGAACCCGCTCGACAACGCCCAGCTGACCAGCCAGCTGGCGCAGCTGTCGACCGTCACCGGCGTCAACAAGCTCAACACCACGCTCGAGTCGCTCAAGTCGAGCTACCAGTCGTCCGAGGCGCTGCAGGCAAGCAACCTGATCGGCCACGGGGTGCTGGTGGCCGGCAATGCGATCGCGCTGTCGGGCGGCAAGGCCATCCTCGGCGTCGACCTGGCCACGGCGGCCGACAACGTGCAGGTGATCATCACCGATCCGTCGACCGGCAAGGACGTGCAGACGATCGAGCTGGGCAAGCAGGCGGCCGGCACCATCCCGATCGCCTGGGACGGCGTGGTCGATCCGACCAAGGTCAACGCCGACGGCACCGGCGTCGCCCTGAAGGACGGCAAGTACCAGTTCCGCGTCGTCGCCACCGCCGGCGCCGACCAACTCAAGGATGCCACCGCGCTGACGTTCGACAGCGTCGCCAGCGTCACCACCAGCGCCACCAACGGCGTCAAGCTGAACCTGCCCAACAAGGGCGTGGTGTCGCTGGCCGACATCAAGCAAATTCTGTAAGCCGTTAATCACTATTTATCAGGAGAAATACCATGTCTTTTCAACAGGGACTTAGCGGCTTGAACGGCGCGGCAAAATCGCTCGACGTCATCGGCAACAACATCGCCAACGCCAGCACCGTCGGCTTCAAGGGCTCGCAGGCGCAGTTCGCCGACGTCTACGCCAATTCGCTCAACGGCGCCGGCGGCAACCAGGCCGGCATCGGCACCAAGGTGTCGCAGATCGCCCAGCAGTTCACCCAGGGCAACGTCGAGTCGTCCGCCAACCCGCTCGACATCGCCATCAACGGCGCCGGCTTCTTCCGCACCGTTGTCGCCGGCGCCACCCAGTACTCGCGCAACGGCCAGTTCTCGCTCGACAAGGAGGGCTATATGGTCAATGCCCAAGGCGCCAAGCTGACCGGGTTTTCCGCCAGCCCCACAGGCGGCATCCTGGCCGGTTCGCCGGTGCCGATCCAGATCAACACGGCCGACCTGAAGCCGGTCGCCACCAGCCGCGTCGACACCGAACTGAACCTCGATTCGGGCAGCGCTGTGCCCCTCACCACGCCGTTCAACGCCAACGATCCGACCAGTTTCAACAAGCAGAGCCCGATCGACGTCTACGATACCCTTGGCAATCCGCACGTGCTGTCGACGTTTTACGTCAAGACCTCGGCCGGCCACTGGAACGTGTACGCCGCCAATGACGGCACCGAGATCAGCAACCTGAAGGTCGCCGCCGCCGCCCAGGGCAGCGGCCCGACGTTCACCGCGGTCAACGCGTCGCGCGCGGCGTGGGTCAGCGCATCGACGGCGCAGCCGCCCGATCCGACCACGGTCGCCGCGGCGTTGGCGAATTACGCCGACGAGGCAAGCAAGATGGTGATAGCCGCGGCCAACACCGCCGGCGCCACCCCCGCTCAGCAGGCCACCATCAAGACCGCCGCCACCAGCTCGGGCAACACGGTCGGCAATACGCCGGACATGGTCGACAGGGACATCGCGGCCGCGGTTGCCGTGCCGCCGGTGCCGATCGGCCACCTCGACTTCGACGCCAACGGCGCGCTGTCGTCTTCCATGATGGCGCCGCAGACGCTGCCGCTGGTGGTCGGGCTGCCGATCTTTCCGCCGACCGGCGCCGCCGGCACACTGACGATCAATATCGGCTTCGCCAACAGCACCCAGTACGGCGCCGCCACCAGCGAAAAGAAATCGACCCAGGACGGCTATACCGCCGGCCACCTGCAACGCTTCGCGGCCGGCTCGGACGGCATCGTCCTGGGCCAGTACAGCAACGGCCAGTCGCACGCGCTGGGCCAGATCGTGCTGGCCAATTTCGCCAATCCGAACGGCCTGTCGCCGCTCGGTAACAATGCCTGGGCCGAGACGTCCAATTCGGGCATTGCGCTGGTCGGCACGCCGTCTTCCGGCAGCCTCGGCGTGCTGCAGTCGTCGGCGGTGGAGAATTCGAACGTCGACCTGACGGCCGAACTGGTCAACATGATCACCGCGCAGCGCGTCTACCAGGCCAATGCGCAGACCATCAAGACCCAGGACTCGGTGCTGCA
>JARXKM010000033.1:25321-27631 GCA_030272785.1 Pseudomonadota bacterium | reverse complement strand
TGAAGTTGCCCATCGAGAATGACAAGGTGTTGATGTCATCGTGGCGCTTGTTGTAGCTGCCCTTGGCGTACACAGTCAGCTCGTCGTTCACCTTGAAGTCCGCGCGCAGGTCGAGGTTCTGGCGGCGGTCGATCTCGCGCCTGACGACGTACTTCGGGCCCGACGGCGTGTAGTCGTTCCACTGGTTCAGGCAGGTGTTGAGCTCGTTGGTGCGCTGGGTCTGCGCGGCGGTGCGGTTGGCCACCACGATCGTGTTCAGCTGTGCCGTGCTGAGCGCGGAGAAGGTGGACTGGCAGTCGGCCTTGCCCTGGGCGGCAGCCGACCGGGTGACCAGTTCGAGCGGCGTCGACGAATCGAAGCTGCCGCCGCCGATCAGCGGCGATGACAGCATCGGGTTCCTGGTCGAGGCGTCCGCCGTGTTGACCGTGCCCGGCTGGAAGGTAAACGTCTTCTGCGGCGAGTTGTCGAAGTCGTACAGGCGGTAATAGCCCTGGTCTTTGCCCGAGACCAGGGCCTGGTGGCCTTCGTTGTCGAGCGTGGTGGTGGAGGCATTGAGCACCACCCCCAGGCGCCCATTCATGAACTTGTTCGCCAAAATCAGGTTGGCGTCAGGCGCCCACTTCTTGTTCAAGCTGCTCTGGCTGCCGGCCATGCGCAGCGAGGCGAATGGCTTCTTGAAGTCGAGGCCGGTGCGGGTCTTGATCAGGATGCCGCCGCCCAGTGCGCCTTCGGCCATGTCGGCGGTGGAGCCTTTGACCACGTCCACGCTCTTGATCAGGTCGGCCGACAGTTGGCGGAATTCCATGCCGCGGCCATCGCCGCCACCGGCCATGTCGCTGCCGCCGGCGGACTGCACGGCCTGGCCGTCGAGCTCGACCCGGGTCAATTCGGCGCCGTTGCCGCGCACGGCGACCGTGACGCCTTCGCCAAAGTCGCCGCGGTCCAGTGCAATGCCGGCCATCCGCGAAATCGCTTCGCCGACGTTACGGTCGGGCAGGGCGCCGACGTCCTCGGCGACGATCGAATCGATCGCGGTGGACGCGTTCTTTTTCCGCTCGATGGCCGATTGCTGGGAGGCACGCGTACCGACCACGACCACTTTCACCGGGGTCATTGCGCCGGCGTCGCCTGGCACCGTCTGCGCCAGTTGCGCCGTGCCCTGGGTCTGCGCGTATGCCAGTGGTGCGCCCATCATCATGACCGCTGCCGATACCGCGCAACAGGTCGCTTTTCTTTGGCTGGGAATGCCGGATTTTTTCATTGTCTCCTCCGTTATATTTGAATTAGGTTCCGGCACTATGCAGCCCGTTATTAGTAAAGACGATTGGCGATCCGGGTTCCTCACACTGCTTTGGCGACCACGCCATACACTCAAAAATATGATCGGAGCCCCTATCGATCAATACGAAAACGGACCCGGCGAGCCGTTCAGCTCGCCGGGTGCGTGGAGGAGGTGATGCGAATGACGCAGGGAACCCGGCATCGGATATTGCGTTGATTGGAATCGTGTTCCTGACCAATAAGAACTTTCCCGTCACTGTCCCGGCCAGGCCATCGTCGGGATCGAGGGGCGGCTTACCGCGTGACGATTGCGGCGGTTCGACCGGCATCCAGGTAAGGCGCAATCGCGGGAATGGCCTGCGCCAACTCCTTGGCAACCATGGCGGAAAACAGCTGGGCGCCTCTTGGACCGAGGTGGGTCCAGTCGAATTGGCTCTTTGCCGCGCCTTCGCCCTTAGCCTTGGCCGGGTTAGGCGGTGGTGCCATCGCCAGCGTGTCCGCTTCGGCCTGGCCCAACTGTTGGACGACTGCGGCGCTGTCCGCATTCAGCTCGAGCAGTGCTGCGTGTTCTTGTACCGCGGCCTTGCGCGTAGCCGCGGCCCAAGGCCCGAGCGTGTCGTGAAGATTAGGACCATCGAAGGTCCTTCGTGTCAGTGGTGTGACCAGTACCGGCACGCCGCCGAGGGCACGGGTCTCGGCGGCGTAGCGAGCCATGTTGGCCGGGAACTCGGTGACGATGTCGGTCGCATGCTTCTTCCCTGGCTGGTCATTGTGACCGAACTGGACCAGCACATAGTTGGCGCGGAACCCGTCGCCTTCGCGCAGCATGTCCCTGACCTTATCCCAGCGTCCCTCAGTGCGAAAGCTGCTTGAGCTACGTCCGTTTGCGGCCAGGTTGACGCAAGTGACTTCAGGTCTGAAGCGGGCGCACAGTGCATCGCCGTAGCCGTTGCCCCCCGCGATGGTCGAATCGCCGACCAGGATTACGCGGATCCGCGGCAGGTCGTTGTTACTGGCACTGGCACTGGC
>JARXKM010000033.1:0-25221 GCA_030272785.1 Pseudomonadota bacterium | reverse complement strand
GGCACTGGCGCAAAGCGTCAGCGCCAGCAGGAATATCGATCGTTTCATTGTCGTCCTTCAGGCGGAAAACTTCTGCTTGATGATTCTGTCGCCGATTTTTAAAAGAGACCGCGTCGGATGTACGCGGCTCTGATAAATGCGGCAAACTCAGAACTTGTAATTCGCTCCCAGCACATAGGAACGGCCCGACTTGCCGTAGAGCAAAGTGTCGTTGCGCTCCGTGTCCTTGCCGTAGCGCAGCGCCTCGTTGGTCAGGTTCTGCGCTTCGAACGACAGGCGCAGCTGAGGAGTCACGTTGTACGACATGGACAGGCCGACCCTGGTGGATGGGTCAGCGAACGAATGGTCGCTGCCGTTGAGATTGCGCAGCACGTCGCGGATGAAGCCCGACCGGTGCGCAACCGACACGCGCGCGCTGAACTTCTTGTCCTCGTAATAGACCGTCAGGTTGTACGCATTCGGCGACAGGCCGATGAAGTTCGCTTCCTCGGTCAGCTGCTCGTTGGCCGCCGTGCGTGGATTATCCACCCGCGTGATGTAAGTGATTTTCGACTTCACATGGGTGAAGTTGGCCAGCGCGCCGAAATTGCTCCATGCGCCAGGCAGGAAGGTGAACGGCACCTGCCAGTTAACTTCGACGCCATCGAGCGGGCCGCCCTTGGTATTGACCATGCGGCTGACGCTTACCTGCGTGTCCGGCTGGATCGCGCACGCCGGCGTGGCGCCGGTGATCGAGCAGCCCGCGCCGGTCAGGTACGCGTTGGACAAGCCCGTTTCCGAATACGGCATCAGCTCGTTGGTGCGCTGGATGAAGGTCTTGATGTTCTTGTGGAAGCCGCCCACCGAAATCATCGCGTTCTTCGCGTAGTACCACTCGGCCTGCAGGTCGAAGGTGTCGGCCCGGATCGGATCGAGCTTAGGGTTGCCGACTGTGACCGACTGGCTGGACAGGTTGATCGAAGCCGATGGCGACAGGTCCGCGTATTCCGCGCGCGACAAGGTTTTGCCGGCCGAAAAGCGCACCAGCAGGTCTTTCGGCAGGGTTGCCGTCAAGTTGAACGAGGGCAGCCAGTCGCGATAGGCATTCTCGACCACTCGCGACACCAGCTGGCCGGAAGGATCCTTGATCAGCTGCATGGCCGTGGTCGTGGTTTGGGCGCCACGCACGCCCGCGTTGCCTCGCAGCGGTATGCCCCATGCATTGATTTTGAAGTCGCCGGACAGGTACAGCGCATCGATTTTCTCGTCGACCTGACGCTTGGTCTGGTTCGCCAGCACGTACTGCGACAGCGGCACTGCGGCGCAGTGGCACTCGATGTTGTACACGGCGAGGAACTTGTCCATGTCCACCGCCGCCCACGACGATGGCCCGCCACCGGCGACGCCTGGTATCTGATGGGTCAGGCTTGCCAGGGTCACACCGGCCGGCAGCCCCATGGTCGGGATGCCGCCGGAGGGAACCTCGTAGTTGAACCAGCTGTTCCTGCGGCCGGACAGGCCGGTGCGGATGGTGAACTTATCGCTCAGCTCGTAGCTGAGATTCACGGCGCTGGTTTTCAGCCGGTTCGACGTCAGCAGGTCACGGCCGACGAAGTTGCCATGCACGGTGCCGTTCGCGTCCTGCGGGCCGAACGAGAAATTGTTCGGATTCGACACGTCCGTGCCGAAGTTCAGTGCCGGCAATCCGGGCTTCGAGAAGTCCCATGAGAAGCCGTTGACGTTCGGCGCGTCGATCTGCACGGTGGTGCGCTGCGGGTTGCTCAGGCGCGAATCGGACACGCCGAGCATCACGTCGACGGCAAGGCGGTCAGTGACGTCGCGCCGGGCCGACAGCACGCCCTGCTTGAACAGGGTGCTGTACACGTCCACCAGCGCTTCGCTGCGCACGTCGACACCGTTGAATTTGCCGTAGTTCCAATTGCCGTTCTGGTCGAACCGCGCGTCCACGATCGAGGTCTGCCCCTTGCCGTTTTCAACCATGTCGCGGCCGAACGAGACCGCTTCGATGTAGTTGTCGTAGCGCTTGTTGCTGTACTTGCCACCCATCAGGTCGAGATTCACTTCGGTGGCGCGGTCGGGGCGCCATTGCAGGGTGCCGGTGAGGCCGCTGCGCTCGTACTGCGTCTGCGAGCGGCGATAGCGCGGAATGCGCGGATTGAAGGCGCCCGAGCCGCCCGCGGGGCTGGCAACGGTGCCGCCGAAATCGTCCTTGCGCCCGATCACGCTGTTGTACGCGGCCAGGTCGCCGGAGCGCGGCACGCCGAAGCCGCAGTTCTGCGCATCGATGCCCTTGGTGGCGTTGGTGAGCGGGTATTGCGTGGCGGCGCCGATCGGCGAACAGAACCCGCCGTTGACGGTGGCGGCATCGTTGCCCACCGCTTCGTAGCCTTCCTCGATGGCGTTGCGCTTGGCGTAGGCGACCGACACCAGCGCGCCGACTTTGCCGATCGGCGTATCCCAGCGGTTCGAATACAAGCCGGTCAGCCGTGGCTCGGTTTTGCGCGACACCGTGTTGTACAGCCCCTGGCCGCCGATGCTGGCGGTCTCTCCCTTGAAGTCGAACGGACGGGCGGTGCGCAGGTCGACAGTGGCGCCGAGCGAGCCTTCTTCGACCGCCGCCTCCGGGGTCTTGCGCACGGCCAGGCTGTTGAACAGTTCGGCCGAGAAGACGCTGAAGTCGAACGCCCGGCCGCGGTTGGTGCTGCCGTTGATGTCCGAGGCGCCGGTCGCAGTGGTGCTTTCGATGCCGTTGATGCGCACCCGGGTAAAGCCGGCGTTCAGGCCGCGCACAGTGATCTGCTTGCCTTCGCCGCCATCGCCCTGCGCCACCGACACGCCGGGAACCCGCTGCATCGATTCGGCCAGGTTGGCGTCGGGGAACTTGGAAATGTCCTCGGCCTTGATGATGTCGATGATGCCGTCCGAGTTCTTCTTGATGTTGAGCGCATTGTTCAGGCTCTCGCGGAAGCCGCTGACGACCACCGTGTTTTCCGCTGCCACCTCCTGTTTTCCCGGCTGCGCCTGGGGTTGTGCCTGGGCCTGGGCTTGCGCCTGGGTTGCACCCACCAGCGCGATCACCCCCAGCGCTATTTGCCGCAGCCGGGCGTGTGGAATGACTGCCTTGGGTTGTAATGCTCGTACCATCTTGTCTCCTTCTGTTGCGGTTACAAATAAACTGGAATTCACTTTCCTTGATCGACAGCCCGCTTGCGGGCGGCCTGCGGCGCCTGCTTCCCGGCAACGGCAGGCAAGTTCAACGTCGCCGGATCGTAGGCGAGGGCGCGGACGGCCCGCATCTCCTGCTCGCGGCGCGCCTTTTCCGCTTCACCGACCACCGTCGTTGGCACGCTGGGCTTGGGTAGCGTGGCGAGGATGACCGCATCGTCGTCGCGCACGAGGGCAGGTGCGGGCAGTGCTTGCGCGACGCCGTTGAGGTCGGCCACTTCCAGTCCGGCCAGCAGGTAGGCGCCGGTGGCGTAGAGGCCGACATCGTCAGGCGCGGTCGGCACTGGACGGTCGCCGGTCTTCTGCGCAGCACCGATCAGGCCGTTCGGCAGGACATGGCGATTGAGCGCCGCCCAGCCCTTTGTGACGGCGGGTTGATAGGTTTGGCGGTCCAGCAGGCCGTGATTGATACCCCAGGCAAACGCGTACACGAAGAAGGCCGAGCCGGACGTTTCGGGTTCCGGAAAGCTCTTGGGGTCGTTGAGGTCGCTGCGCCATAGCCCATCGGCCTGCTGCAGTTCGATGACGCGGCTGGCCATCTTGCGGAAGATGCCGGTGTAGAACTCGCGTCCTTCGAAATCGGCCGGCATCGCTTCGAGCGTGCGCGCCAGGCCGCCCATTGCCCAGCCGTTGCCACGTGCCCAGTAGATCGGCTTGCCGCTGGCGCCCAGGTGGTCCTGATGCTTGAAGCGCTCGTCGCGCAGGAACAGGCGGTCGCGGTCGACCCACAGGCGCGCGGCGGTGCGCCGCCATTCCTTGTCCATTGCGCGTATATATTTGGGATCGCCCGTCAGGCTGGAATGGCGGGCCAGCACCGGCGGGGCCATGAACAGGGCGTCGCACCACCACCAGATCAGGGCGTCGGTTTCCTGCGACCGCGCGAGGTGGGGCAGCATGAAGTCGAGGCGTTGCTGCAGCGGCATGATCACGCCCTGCTGGCCGCGCCGGGCATACAGTTCCTGATAGAGATCGCCGATGGCCAGGTCGTCGGCATTGAGCAGCGTGCGGTCGGCCCGCGCGCCACGCAAGGCGTAGTTAAAGTGCTCGGCGGTGGCGGTGAGGAAGCGCAACGTGTCCTTGTTTTCGGCGATGCGCGCCAACCGCGCCGCGCCAACATAGAATGTGGCGGCCACCCAGTTGGAGGAGATTTCCGCAAGGTTCGACCCGGTCGACAGCTGGATCGGGCGGCGGCTCAGGTCGGCGATCTGCGAGGCGGCGACGTATTCCAGCACCGGCAGGACGGCTGCGCGCGAGGGCAAGCGGTCCGCTACGAAAGTCGTGTCCGGCCGCTGCGGCGGGGTGAGCCAGCTCGCCTCGATGCCGGCCACAGGTGTGATCGGCCTGGTATTGCCGGGCGCGTCAAGGGCGAAGCAGGGCAGGGGTGAAGCGAGCAGGCTGGCGAAGGCGAAGGCAAACTGGGTGTGGCGCAAGGTCATGGGTCTGGGTGCTGAAACAAATCGGATTGAATGCGCGCGGCGCGGCATTGGCGATGCCGTCAAAGGCCGGGCTGGGCGCCTGCATTGCTGGCCGTGGCCTTGCGCTGCATGTCGACGTAGGCGCCGAGCGCCTTCTTCGGCGCCGTGTTGTACCAGGAATAGCCGTTGCGTCGCCCCATGGAGATGTCGTTGACATCGTCGTGGATCGACTTGTCCCTGTCGCCAAAGATCGGCTTGCCGGTCTGGATGTCGTAGTTGCGTGACCAGATCGGGCCCGCGCCCGGCTTGTCGATCAGCTTGCGGCCTTCTTCGACGCTGACCTTGGTAAACGCCTTGTCGTAGATGGCGTGCGCCTTCAGCCAGGCCACGCCGGCATCGATGGCGTTTCTCAGCTCCGGTGTCGGATTCGGCTGGCGCATGAGGAACAGGAGGACCTCGGCGCTTTCGGCGCCGGCCAGCGAGCGCATCTCGTAGTTGCGTGCCGAGATAGGCGCCAAGGTCAGTGCGTCGACTTGCTGCGGCCAGATGGTTTTCTTGCCGTCCACAACGACTTGCGCGCCAAGGATCGGCCTGAGGGCGCTGGCGCTGGCGGCGCCGGCCTGCTGACGCAGATCGCCGGTCACGAAGGCGAATTCAGCATGGCCCTCGGCGATATCCTGGAGGATCATGGCGGCCTCGGCCACGGCGTTGTCGTTGAAGGTGATGCCGTCGTGGAAGCCGCCTTCCAAGGGGTAGTTTTGCGGCCAGCCGCCATTCGGATATTGCGCCATCAGCAGGTACTTGATGCCCTTGGTGATGCTCGAACGGTAGGCGTCGCCATCCTTGCCGGGCGATTGCGCCTGAACGCGGCCCAGAAACCGCATCTCGGTGGTCGTTGCGCCATTGTCGAGCGTGCCGACGAAGGTCCAGAAGCGGTCGTGCGGGGCGTCGAAATTGGCGCCATCGAGCTGCATCGTCTCGGCATCGTTGGCAAAACGCTGTCCCCGCAGGCGCGCAGGTTTGGTGCGGTCCTGGTTCTTGCTCCAGCCGCCGGAAGGCGTCTGGAAGCTGACGATGGTATCGGCGATGGCGCGCGCTTCAGCCGAGCCGTACCATGTGGCGTCCTTGTTGAGCGGCATCTTGCCACTGCCGGCCACGGGCGGGGCCGGCGCGGCCTCGCCGGGCAGCAGTTCGGCGGCCAGGCTGTCGCGGTCGAACTGCTGCTGCTTGTGCGAGCGTGCAATATAGTCCGCCCACGCCGCGCGTTGGGCGGCAGGCAGTTCGCCCAGACGCGCCGCGCTTACTTCGGCGGCGGGCAGGTTGGTGCCGATTACTGCGCCGAAGGCCGGTGCGGCGAGCGCAACGCACATGGCGCTTGCCAGGCCCATCGATCTGGAAAATATCATCCTGTCTCCAATCATCTGTTTTTGTCGGGACCATGCCAGCCCCGCTATTACTAAAGACTGTCGGCGCGACGAACTTCCTCAACCAAAACGATAAACGCGCAACATCATGATTTATTAGGAATCGCCGGCGCATATTTCTTCACTTCTGCTGCCTGCCATGGTTGAATGGCCCGCCCTGATCGATGAGAAGGAAGGCTACCGCCATGCGTCCGATTTTATTGTCCCGCCGCCGCCTGGTGCTCGCCGCGGCCGCGGCCGGGGCCGCAATGGCCTTGCCGGCAGCGGCCCGCGCCGCCGCCGGCCGCGTCGACCCACGAGAGCGCATTGACCGCAAAGCGCTGGTAAGCCGGCACAATCCGGTCCTGAGCCGGGTCGATCCGTCCTCCCCGCTGATGCTGGGCAATGGGAATATCGGTTTCACGGCGGACATCACCGGACTTCAGACCTTCACCGAACCCTACAGCGAGATCGCACCGCTGATGACTGAGGCGCAGTGGGCCTGGCACAGCTTCCCCAATCCGCACGGCTATACGGTGCGCGACACCCAGGTCGACATCGAGGTGGGTGGCCACAGCCGCCGCTATGGCTATATCAACGATTGGGCCGATGCCGCGAAGAACCCGGCGGTGGCATGGATCCGCGAAAATCCACACCGTTTCTCGCTGGGCCGCGTGGCGCTGGACCTGCGCGCGAAGGACGGTTCGTCCGCGCGCTTCGCCGACATCAAGGACACGCGCCAGACGCTCGACCTGTGGACGGGGACACTGACCAGCCGCTTCGACTATGACGGCGAAGCGGTGACCGTCATCACCCGCGTCCTGCCAGATCATGACACGGTGATGGCCGAGGTGACTTCCGCCCTGCTGGCCCAGGGGCGCCTGGGCGTCTGCGTGCGCTTCCCCGGCGTGTCGAGAGCGCTCAATCCCGACCCCTCAAGCTGGACTGAGCCCGCCGGCCACACCACGACCGAGCTGTCGCGCAAGGCCGGGGAGGTGCGTCTGAAGCGCCAGATCGACACCACGACGTATCACGCGGCCGTCGCCGCGCCGGGCGCGGCGATCGAAAAGACGGAGGTCCATGCCTACCGGGTCGGAACGAAAGCGAGGACCCTGACCGTCATGGCGCAATTTTCGCAGGAACCCGGCGCCTCCCTGCCCAGTCCGACGGCGGCGGCGGCGGCCGCAAGCCGCCACTGGGTCGACTACTGGTCGAACGGCGGCATGGTCGATTTTTCGGGTTCGCTTGATCCACGCGCCGGGGAACTGGAACGCCGGGTCGTGCTGTCGCAATACCTGATGGCGGTGAACGCCGCAGGCAGCTTCGCGCCGCAGGAGGAAGGCCTGTTCTCGAATAGCTGGAACGGCAAGTCGCATCTGGAAATGCACCCGTGGCACGCGGCGCACTTCGCCCTGTGGGGCCGGCCGCAGCTGCTGGAGAAAGGTCTCGGCTGGTACGTCGGGTTCCTGCCGAAGGCGAAGGAGCGCGCGATCGAGCAGGGCCTCAAGGGCGCGTGGTGGCCCAAGATGATCGGCCCGGATGGCGTCGACAGCCCGTCCAAGGTCTCGCCCTTCATCATGTGGCAGCAACCGCACCCGATCTACATGAGCGAGTTGCTCTACCGGGCCAATGGTGGCAGCGGCGGCGCGCGCGTGCTGGCGGCCTTCGGCGAACTGGTGGAGGAAAGCGCGGCCCTGCTGGCCTCATTCGCGACCCTCGATGAGCACAGCGGCAAGGTCCGCCTCGGCCCGCCCATCATCCCGGTACAGGAGAATTTTCCTCCCCTGGGCACTGTCGATCCGGCCTTCGAGCTTGCCTACTACCGCTGGGGCATCGAGACGGCGCAGGCCTGGCGCGAGCGCGCGGGCAAGCCCCGCCGCGCCGACTGGGATTCTGTTCTGGCCAAGTGGCCGGCGCTGCCGCAGAAGGACGGCCTGTACCTGCCGGTGCGCTCCGAGCCCGGCTTCTGGGACAAGGCGCAAGGCAGCTGCAAGTCGAATGCGATCGACGAAACCTGCCAGAACCGCGACCACATGTCCCTGCTGATGCCGCTGGGCTGGCTGCCGGGCCGCGGCGTCGACAAACCGACCATGCGCCGTACGCTCGATCGCATCAGGCGCGACTGGGACCTGCGCCAGACCTGGGGCTGGGATTACCCGATGATGGCCATGACCGCAACAAGGCTGGGCGCGCCGGAAGAGGCCATCGGCTGGCTGTTTTTCGACGCCAAAAACAACAAGTTCGGCAACAGCGGCATGACGCCGCGCGTGCACCTCGACGCCCATGCCGCGGCCTTTGTGCCGGCGGCGACCGGGGCGGGGGCCCAGCTTGAGGCCGGGCCGGACGGGACAGGCTACCAGCGGGCGGCGGAAACCTATTTCCCCTCGAACGGCGCTCTGCTGATGGCTGTCGCCCTGATGGCGGGCGGTTGGGATGGGCACACCGGTTCCGCCCCCGGCTTCCCGAAAGTCGGCTGGAAAGTCAGGGTCGAAGGCATCTTGCCGTCGCTCTGAGTACAAAGCTGGGCAGCGGGAAGGCCGTCAAGCTGCCTGACGCGTCGATCATCGAACGCCCGCAGCCCGTTCGATATCCGCGCCGAGCTTTTCCACAAAGCGTTCCATGGTTTGCTCGCCTAAATCAACCGCTTTGGCCCCACCACCGGCAACAAATGTCACGTCGCTGATCCCGATCACGCCGAGTACGAGGCGCAGATATTGGGTTGCGATGTCGCGATTCTGGATGGGCGATCCCTCGGTATAGATGCCACCCGACGCGATCAATACGGTTGCCCTTTTGCCAGTCACAAGGCCGCGTCCATCGAAGCCCAGCGTCAGGCCCTTGCGAACGACATGGTCGATCCATGCCTTGAGCACTGCCGGCACATTGTAGTTGTAGACCGGCGTTGCAATGACAATGTGATCGGCGGCGAGCAATTCCGCCACGAGTTCGTTCGAGAGCTGTAACTCGTTCGCCATCTCGGGAGAATGCTGTTCTGCAGGGGTGAAGTAGGCGTGCAACCAGGCAGCGTTGACAAACTGAAGCCCGGCATCCATGAGATCGCGTTCGATCACTTCGCCATCAGGGTGGGCGGCAAGCCAGTCGTGCATGAAACGACGCGTCATGTTGCGCGACACGGAGTGTTTGCCACGAGGGCTGGTCTCGATTACCAAAAGCTTAGTCATGACAATAATCCTTAAAAATAGCACCGTGGGAAACGCCTGAAGCCAGCCTGTCGATCAGGCTGCTTGTGTGCCTACAATATATCGCCGCGAATTTGTTTCCGGGAGAGATTAAAATGTGATGTAATCCATCGGAAATTGTGATGGGGTGCGCATGGAGGAGATATTTTGATTGGAAGCCTGACGCTTGATCAGTTACGTGTGCTGGTAACGATCGCAGATACGGGGAGCTTTTCTGCCGCCGGTCGAAAACTTGGCCGCGTGCAATCCGCCATCAGCCAGACCATAGGGACGCTTGAGGATGTGCAAGGCGTGTTGCTGTTTGACCGCATTGGCCACCGCCCTCGCTTGACCGAGACTGGCAAGGTTCTGGTCGAGCAGGCGCGATCGGTCCTGGCGAGCGCTGCCCGATTCGAGGGCGTGGCAATGGGGACGCGCTCGGGCTTGGAACCCGAGCTTGTCATTGCGATCGATCCTCTGGTGCCGACGGCGCCATTAATCGACAGCCTGTCCGCGCTGAGCCGGACTTTTCCAAATCTACCGGTCAGCTTTTCGACAGAAGGTCTGGGCGGTTCATTGAGACGCCTGCGAAGTGACCCGGCCGCCATCGGGATCTGCTTGCTGCTTCCTTCCATTCCAGACGACATTGCCGCCTATCCGCTGCTGCGTGTCGGCATGCAGGCGGTGGTGGCGTCGGGGCATCCGCTTGCTTCGCTGGGACGTCCGGCGACGCCGACCGATCTGGAGCCTTATGTCCAGCTTGTGCTGTCAGACCCTGTCAATGCCGGTAGTGAAAACTTTGGGCTTGCAAGCGTAAGACTTTGGCGCTTCGTGGATCTCGGCCGGCGCCTGGACTTCCTGCTGGGCGGCTTCGGATGGTGCCGCATGCCCGACCATCTCGTATCTCGATTGATCGCTATCGGGAGCCTGGTTGCGCTGCATATCGAGCACGATCCAACGCCCCCCGATGGGCTGACGATTTACGCGGCGCATCAGCGTAGCCGCACGCTCGGGCCTGCCGGGCGATGGTTGCTGGACGACCTCAGGCGGCGTCTATCTTGATACGCTGACCCAAGTGCGTCTAACCTGATAGCGTCTGGTTGATCGCCTTGCCGTTAATCTTCACATTTTTCAAAACAATGTGCTGTGCGTTGTGAAGAAACACCGGCACGCTGCTGTTTCGCACCGTGCCGAAGTCGCAATCGGTGATCGTGATATTCGTCACCGGCAGGATCGCGGTACCGGCCGCCCCGTTGAAGCTGGACGCGACCGGACCGAGAATGAGCACCGCCTGATAGCACGAATAGGCGCCATCCGCCATCTTCACCGTCCCCGCGACCAGGTTCGAGATGTGCACGTCCGACACGCTTGGCGGCCGGCTGCGCACGCCATCGTCGCCGGCGGCGTAGTTGCAATCGATCGTGACGATTGCGCCGCCGCCGGTCGCCAGGCCCGCCAAGGGGTTGGCCGGATCCTGCTTGCCGCGCCGCTCGCGCGCGTCGACGCCGTTCGGCAGCACGACATCACGCACGTACAGGTGGCGCAGGAAGCCGCCGCGGTTCATGTTGGTCTTCAGGCGGATTGCGGTGCCAAGCGGATCAGTGGCCCAGTGGGCATTGCGGAATTCGATTTTCTGGGCGTACACGTGCTCGATCCCGGCGGCCATTTCGCTGCCCAGCGTGATGCCGCCGTGGCCACTGTTCATGATGCAGTTCTGGATCACCACGTTGCGCGTCGGGCCGTACTGCGTGTCACGGTTCTTGCCCGACTTGATCGCGATGCAGTCGTCCCCGGTGTTGAACGTGCAGCCGTCTACCAGCACCGTGTCGCACGACTCCGGATCGACGCCATCGTTGTTCGGGCCGATGCTCTCCATGTTGACATTGCTGATGCGCACATTGCGGCAGTTGACGGGATGGTGGATCCAGAACGGCGACGCGGTCGCCTGGTAGCCATCGAGCAGCACGTCGCTGCAGCCGACCAGTTCGATCAGGCAGGGCCGCAGGTAGTGGCCGATGCCGAAAGCGCGCCGCGCCACCGGCAACCCGGCTTCGGACAGCGCCGGCAGGTAGCGCGTGTCGCCATTCCAGCGCGGGTGCTCGCCCTGGATCTGTTTGCGCAGCGCCGGGTTCAAGCCGGGCGCTGCGGCCTCGAGCGGCAGGTTGAGCGGATTGACGGTTCCGGCGGATACCTGGTCGCCCTTGCGGTCAACCCAGCCCCACCATGAGCTGTCGCCGGATTCGAAGGGTACGCCCGCTTGCCCATTCAGTACGCTGGTCCAGTCCGCGCCCGTCAGTGCGATGTTGGACTGGTTGAAGGCATACACCAGCGGCGAATAATTCAACACGTCGTTGCCCTGCCAGCGCGAGAGGACCAACTTGCCGCGCGCGCCGCAGTCGATGTCGCCGTCTTTGGCATAGTCAAGCGGGTTGGCGCTGAAGTAGATTTGCGCGCCCGAGGCCAGGTGCACGTGCACGTTCGAGCGCAGCACCACCGGGCCCTTGCAGTACCAGCTCCCGGCCGGGATCAGGACGCGGCCGCCGCCCGCCTCGTGACAGGCTGCGATGGCCGCTGCGATGGCCGGGTGGCAGTCGTGCGATCCCGGCGCCGGTGTCTTTACGTCCCACTGTTCGCGGCGCCAGGTGGACTTGGCCCCGACCAGTTGGCACGGCTTCGCGCCGAAGCCGGTGACCGGGAAATCCTCGTTGCGGAAGTCGAGAGGCCTGGAGCAGCGCTCGATGATTTGTCGCGCGCGTTGCCAGGGATCGGCGTCCGGCTGGGCAGCGGCGAAAGGGACGGCGGCGGCAGCTGCCAGCGCCCCGGCGCCGCACAGGAAGTCACGGCGATGCAAATTGGTTTGGTCGGTCATGTGGTCTCGCTTGTATGTGGTACGCGCATGGGTAGGTGATACGCGTTTGTCTGCGCTGCTATGGCGGTCATCGGTCATGGCAGTGGCATGAATCCTTCGGTACGCACTACCCAACTGCCGTCGGTCGGGAAGCCTGGTGCATTACGCGCCGGCGCGCCATCCCACCCGCCGGCCATCATGGCGACCGCGGCGAGCAGCGCGCCATTGCCCGGCAGGTAGACCGGCAGTCTGGTGTTTGGGTTGTGCCCGGCACGGGTGTAAGCGTTGTTCGGCCCGTCCGCTTTCAGCAGCACGTCGACCGCCAGCTGCGGCGCGTCCAGCCGCGCCGCCGTCATGGCGATCATCGGGTAATCCCAGCCCCAGATCTTGGTTTTCCAGTCCCACCTGGCGAGCACCGCGTCGAGCGTGCGCCGCATCACCGCGCGGTCGACGCCGTCGCCCGGCAGCTGGCCCAGCGCCATCAGGAACGAAGGGTGGTCGTGGCGGCTGTCGACGTTGTCCCAGGTGTCCGGATGCGATTCCAGCGCGACGTACTTGCCGTCTTTTTGCGGCAGGGCCGACAGGTGCGTGCGCCGCTGTTCCCAGTCCGGATCGCGTGGCATGCCAAGCCGTTCGCGCCACTGCTGCGCGATTTCCAGGCCGCGTGCCCAGTAGCTCAACTCGTAGGTCGGGTTGATGCTGGTGGACTGGTCATAGATTTCCTGGGCGATCCACAGCGGCGGCCCAAGCACATAGCGTTTGCCGTCCGCATCCCAGTGCAGCATCGACGCCATGGCCTGCGCGGTGTCGAATACGAGCTCCTTGTACCTGGCCAGTGTGGCAGGCGAGGGGTCGGCCCGGTACAGCAGCTCGGCCAGGTGGATCGGGTGCGGCTGGTTCCAGATAATCATGGGATTGCCGCCGGGGCTCTCGCGTCCGCCCGGTCCGGTCATCTTCATCCAGCGCGCCCCTTGCAGGCCGCGGTCAAACGCGATGGCGCGCGCCACCGGCAGCGTGCGCTGGTACCAGCCGAGCGTGCGGGCGGTGAACTCAGGCCGGCCCCACAGGGCGAAGTGGGCGGTATGCCACCAGACCATTTCGGCGTGGTGCTTGCCATACCAGGTGGAAGTCGTGAGTCCGCTTTCCGAGGCCGGCATGTCGCCGCCCAGCTGGAGCGCGACGAGATACTGCGACAGCACCACGCGCCGCTCCAGTTCTTGCGCGC
This sequence comes from Pseudomonadota bacterium, assembly GCA_030272785.1. Lineage (GTDB taxonomy): Bacteria > Pseudomonadota > Gammaproteobacteria > Burkholderiales > Burkholderiaceae_D > JAFCUW01. The sequence goes on along the minus strand of JARXKM010000033.1, from coordinate 11,926 downwards.
GCGGGTCGGTGCTGCCGCTGAAGTCGATGGCCGCGCCGCTGCGCCAATACTTGTCCCAGTGGGCGCTGCTGGCGGCGAAGACGCGATTGCTGTCCTGGGCCGGCGCCGTGCCTTCCTTGACGAACGACACGGTCAGCTCCAGCGTATCGCCCGACCTCGGGGTGATCTCGAACGCGTGGGCGCCGCGCCGCGCGATGTTCAGCGGCGCGGCGGCGGCCAGCGTCATGGCATAGCGTGAGCCGTCGCGAACGTGTTCCACCACCAGCTTGCGGCCGGTCTGCGCCAGCACCGTGCTCAGGTGCGCGTCGGGATTCGACCAGTCCATCGCCGGATTGTGATGATCCCCCATCTGGTATCCGAGCGGCAGGGCGATGCGCACGGCGAGCCGGCCGCTGGCCAGCAGCGGCGAGCGGATCCGCAGCGCCAGCGTGTCGCTGTCCGGGCTGACGGCGCTGCTGACGCTGACCCCTTGCCCCAGCAGCGTAACGTGGCTGTGCAGCTGGCCCTTCCACAGGTCCAGGCGCTGGTCGATGCCGGTCAGGTCGGCACTGGTCAGCGGGCGCGCACCCGTGCCGGCCAGCACGAAGCCGATCTGCGGCAGGGGCTGCAGGTGCGGGTTCTCGCGCAGCCATTGTCCGGCCGCGGTCTTGGTGTTGGTCGGATAGCCGACCGTGCGGCCGTGGGCGGTGTAATCGCGATTGGCGTCCGATAGTTTGAAGCCGTTCGGATTGGGGTTCTCGTGCCACGACCAGCGCGCCTGGGTTTCGGTCGGCGTGCCGGTTGCCTGGTAGAGGCCGGGCAAAGTCTGCAGGCCCGTGACGTCGGCTGTGAAGGCAAAGCGTCCGTTGCCAACGCTTAGCGGCGACATCGGATCGATCGCAGTGAAGTGTGGATTGTGGCGGGCGACGACCGCCTGGCGGTCGATCGGCGCGTTGGCGGAGGCGGCGGCATGCACGCCGGTAGCTGCGAACGACAGCAGCAGAGTAAGCTTGGCAAAGTCAGCAGGATGCATGGGCGATCAGCCTTTCTTGTCTTGCGGGCGGACCACGAACGTCCCCGCCGGCAGACCTTTGATGCGGCTGGCCGCGCCCACTTCGAGCGGCGCGTCCGCCGGCAGGCGCAGAGTGGTGTTGGAAAACCGCCAGTCCAGCGCATCGGTCAGGTAGCCGCCGCTGTTCGCTTCGATGTCGATGCCATCGAATTCGAAGCGCTGTAGCGGCGCCTCGGCGAAGCCGGCCACTTCGAACGCGGTTTTGGCGCCGGTGGCCTTGATGTTCCAGATTTTCACGTCACGGAAGTGGGCAATGCCTTTGTCCTTCGGCACCTGCGTGGTCATCACCTTCCAGTGGGCCGGCACGTTGGTTTCACCATCAGGAATCTTGGCGTAGCTGTAGGCCGGATTCCAGTTCATGTTAATCCGCATGACCACTGGAACGCCGGTCATGGTGACGTCGTGAATGCGCAGGTTCTCGCCCCAGCCGCCGCGCGTGTGGGCGGACTTGAACAGGATGCCGACCGGTGTCTTTGCGTCGAACGTCAGGTTGTAGGCTTCGATGTTGCGGAAGCCGCCCGAGGTCTCGCTGCCGAACACGATGCCGCCCTTGGAATCGCGCACGATGACGTCGCGCACCACCACATCCTCGGTTGGCCGGTTCACCCGCAGGCCATCGGCATCGCGCCCGGCCTTGAGCACCACTGCGTCGTCGTTTACCGAAATGTCCGCGTTCGCCACCAGCACCTTGCGCGAGGAATCGATGTCGATGCCGTCAGTCGACGGCCCTCGGCCTTCCTCATTGTTGCGTATCGTCAGACCGTCAACGGCCACGTCCTCCGAGTAGCACACATGCACGGTCCAGAAGCCAGCGCGGCGCAGCAGCAGTCCGCCACCGACTTTGACGGCGGACGAATCGAACACCTGCACCAGGCGCGGGCGGCGCGCATCGTAGTCCGAGGCCCAGCGCAGGCCGCGCGGTTCGTACTGCTTGCGCAGCGACCAGTAGGCGTCCCAGAACACCTTGCCGTCGCCGTCGATCGTGCCCTGACCGACGATCGCCGCGTTCTTCTGCTTATAGACGTTGACCAGCGCCGCCGGCCAGGTCAGTTCGATACCAGCGATCCGGGTCGGCATCATCGGGTAGTCGTCGATGTTCCGCGAGCCGAGCAGCGTCACGTCCTTGTCGAGCCTGAGCGTGACGCCCGATTTAACAAAGAGCGAACCGGTCAGGTAGGTGCCGGCCGGCAGCACCACGGTACCGCCTTGTTTGCCGGCGGCGTCGATGGCGCCCTGGATCGCGGCGGTGTTTTTCGTCACGCCGTCACCCTTGGCGCCGTAGTTGGCGGCGTTGAAGTCGGCCGCACTGCCTTTGCCGGCAGCGAGCAGGAGGACGGCCGCGAGTGCGAAGCGCAGGCGCGGTAAAGCAAGTACGTGTTGCATGGTTTTTCCCTTGGTCGATTACATGGTGCGGAAAGTCGCGCCGATCATGATCCGGCGTCCCGAGTAGTTGAGGTCGAGCAGGTTGGGCGTCCCATCGGCAAACGGGGCGTACTGCCCCTGGCTGTTCGACGTGGTCGCGTTGGTCAGGTTGCGCCCTTCAATGAAGAACTCGATGTTCGGCCGCCACTTGTACGACAGCTTGGCGTCGATGTAGCGGGTCGCATCCTTGAAGTTCGGCGAACCCGGGTTGTACGGGAAACCGACCCGCACCGGCGCCGCACTCGGATAGTTGTTCACGCCTGCCGCGTTGCAGGATGCGATGCAATTGAAATAAGAGGCGACCGCCTGCACCGCCACGCGTGCGGCGACCTTGCCATCGTCGTACCAGAGCGCCCAGTTGTACGTGAATTTCGACTCGCGCGCCGGCGCCAGCCGGTTGCCCGTCAGCAGGTCGACGATGTTGTCGTTGGTCGCCTTCGAATGCTGCTTGCTATAGTTCGCATCGAAGCCGGTATGACGCAGCAGCGAAGGCAGGAAGGTGAACGCGGTCTTGGTGCTCACTTCAAGGCCAGTGCGGCTGATGGCCGCTCCGTTCATCCAGCTCGAGTAGTCGAACAGTACGCCAGCCAGTGGAATGCCGGTCGACGGATCGACCATGCCGGTGCCGGCGAACAGCGGGGTCTTCGACACTCCTTGCGCGATCGCGGGGCCGACCTTGCCGTCCTGTTTGAAGCCGGCGATGGAAAACATGGTGTCCCGGTTCGGGTAGTACTCGAAGGAGAGGTTCTGGTTGACGTTCTTCTGCGCCTGCAGCAAGGGATTGCCGATCGTGCCGGAGCACTTTTGGAAAACCTCGTTCTCGTCCTCGCGCCGCTCGTCGAAGGTGCAAGAGCCCGATGGCAGCAGGCGCGACACCGGTGGACGGGCCACCGTTTTGGCCACGCTGTAGCGCGTCACGAACCGGTCCGGCACCAGCCACGTCGCCAGGTTCAGGCTCGGCAGCACATCGTTGGCGGTCGCTTCGGTCCGCGTCGCTTGCGACACTTTGGTGGTGACCGTGCCGCCGGGAGCATCCGGATTGAAGCGGTCATACGAGTCGGTCTTGGTGATTGCCGTAAAGCTCATCATGCCGGTGCCGTTGACCCTGGTGCGCACGTAGCGCACGCCGACGTTACCGTCCAGTTCCAGGCCGAAGGGCAGGGCGCGGTCGGTAAACGGCACGCGATCGAGCCCAAAGTCGCCCATCAGGTAAAACGCCGAGGTGCGTTCCTTGAGCTGCGCATAAGGCTGGTCGTAGACCTTGCCGTCGCTCGCCGTGCAGCGCTTGACGCAGTCGAAGTTAGCGTTCGGGATCCCGGCCAGGGCGAACACCTTTTCGACGTCGATCTGGGTCCAGTTGTCCATCAGTCCTGCCGGACGGTCCTTGGCGCCGCTGAAGAACTGGGTGGCGGTGGCCTTCAGGACCATGCTCTGCTTGATCAGGTCGAGGAACTGCGGCATCGTCATGATCGCCGTACTGTCGAAGGCCTGGCGCGTATTGTCCTTCATGACCAGGCCGTACTGGCACTTGTTGCCGCCGGGCGCCAGCGAACCGGGGGTGTCCTGGCATCCGTACAGCGTACTGCGCAAGGTTGGCGACGGCAGCACCAGCGGCGCCGCGTAACCGGGCTGGCCGAAGCTTCCTACTGGATCGCGCAGGTTGTAGCCGCCGTTGTTGATGGTCCAGCTGTTGCTGCCGGTGTCGCGCAGGTTGACGCCCGACTTGATGCGCTTGAGGAAAGGGATCGACGCCGGCAGGGCGTAAGCGAGGTCGAGCCTGGCGGTGCGCTCGCCGCTTTCGCGGATCTGCGGCTCCCACGTCACGTTCGGTGATGAGGTCACGGCCTGTTGCTGCTCGACCGTGTAGGCCGGGATCGCGATGACATTGTAGGGCCCGGGTTTCACTGCGGCGCTCGCACCGTTCGGATAGAGCTTGGCGTAGCGGTCGAAGCTTTGCTCCTTGACCGGATCGACGCCCGGGAAGGTATAGCCCCACAGGCCGCTCGGCAGCAGCCTTGCGGTCGCTGGACCGTAATAGTCGGTCAAGCTCAGGCGCCTGGCGCCGCGCCGGAAGTCGGATTGCGCGTCGCCGACGAAGAATTCGGCGCTCAGAGCGCCGCGCTTGAAGCTGCCGCCGAGCTGGAAATACCTGGCGGTGCTGATCCCGATGTCGTGCAACTGGTCGGTCCTGGCGGCGCCATCCTGAAAGGTGTACTCGGTGAGGTGGTGGGCAGCATCGACGACGACCGAACCGGGCAGTGTGTTCGGCTGGCCAGCGCTGATTGCCAGGTTGCCCACGCCGTAGGCAAGCTGGTTGATATCGTCATGGCGCTGGTTGTAGCTGCCCTTGGCGTAGACCGTCAGCGCGTTGTTGACCTTGAAGTCGGCGCGCAGGTCGAGGTTGCGGCGGCGGTCGATTTCACGCTTGACCAGGTAGCGCGGGCTGGACGGCGTATAGTCGTTCCACTGGTTCAGGCAGGTGGTCAGTTCGTTGGTGCGCTGGGTTTGTGCCGCCGTGCGCGCCGCCGCCGCAATCTTGTCTAACTGGGCGGTGGGAAGCTCTGGGAAAGCGGCGCCGCAGTCTGCCTTGCTGGTGGCCGCCGCCGACCTGGTGACGATATCGATCGGGCTGCCCGAGTTGAAGAAGCCGCCGCCGATCAGCGGCGACTGCAGCAACGGATTGATTGCCGCCAAATCGGACTGGTTGACCGTGCCGGGCTGGAACGTAAACGTCTTCTGCGGCGACTTGTCGAAGTCGTAAAGGCGGAAGTAGCCCTGGTTCGCGTTGCCTGCGCTCTGAGCCGAGTGGCCCTCGTTGAGCAGGGTGGCTGTGGATGCGTTGAGCAGCAGGCCGAGCCGGCCGTCAAGATATTTGTTCGACAGGATCAGATTCGCGTCCGGCTCCCATTTTTTGTTCAGCGAATGCTGGCTCGCCCCGAGGCGCAGCGAGGCGAACGGCTTCTTGAAGTCCAGGCCGGTGCGGGTCTTGATGACGATGCCGCCGCCGAGCGAGCCTTCGGTCATGTCGGCGGTAGACCCTTTGACCACGTCCACACTCTTGATCAGGTCGGACGACAGCTGGCGGAACTCGACGGCGCGGCCGTCGCCGCCGCCATTCATGTCGGACCCGCCGGCCGATTGCACGGCTTGCCCGTCGAGTTCGACGCGCGTCAACTCCGGGCCATTCCCGCGCACAGCGACGCTGACCCCTTCGCCGAAGTCGCCGCGGTCGAGCGCAATGCCGGCCATGCGCGAGATCGCTTCGCCGATATTGCGGTCCGGCAGCGAGCCGACGTCGTCCGCGACGATTGAATCGATTGCGGTGGCAGCGTTCTTTTTGCGCGCGATACTCGATTGCTGCGATGCGCGCGTGCCTGCCACGATCACCTGCGGCAGCACATCGCTGGCCGTGCCGTTCGATGCCGCCGGTTCTGGCGCGCCAGCCTGCGCCTGCGCGTCGGGCCGCGGTGCGCCCATCATCATGACGGCGGCCGGCCCGGCAACGCATGCAGCCTCGCGCTGGCCGGGGAGATTATTTTTCGTCTTTGCCCCTTCGGGTGTTGTCGCGCCGTGGGTGACGTTCCCAGATGACACAGGCGTACGCCTTAAAATCACCACGGCGCCGCTGGCGCCAATCCGGCCGATCAGATTGGTGCACATCAGCAGCCGGTCGACCGCCTCGGAAATGATAAACACGCCTGTCAGTGTATTGGTGCGCACGCCGTCCAGGATATCCGCCGAAGTCAATATATTGATGCCAGCCTGTCGCGCAAACTCCGGGATCGAATCCGTCGCGGCGCCTGCAGGCAGATTGAATGGCCGCGCCAATTCCTCGGCAGTTGACGTGGCCGCATGAGCTGCCATGCTGACGGTCAAAATGATTTTGGCCGCATTAACGCATTGGTGCATTAAAATCATGCACGTCTCCTCGAATCTGATTTTTGTCAGGACTATGCTGCCCCGTTAATACTAAAGACTGGCGACGAAGGCTTGTGCCTCAAGTGCGCCGCGGCCGCGCGGCGCCATGTTTCCCTAAAATATGTGAAAAGCATAAAAATCCGCACCGGCCTCAAGAAATTCGCCGCGGCCGGCTGAACGCGTGGCGATCAAAATACTGTCAGCGTTTGAACATCACATCCCGCCCGGGGCCTTGCGTTCGGCCTGGCCGATGAAAATCGTGTCGGCGGTAATGACAATCGGGACGCCCAGCACCGTGCTGACATCCTTGGCAAACAACTCGGGGGCATCCAGTTTGTATTGTCCAAACAAGCGCTTGTCCCTCAACGCCGCGTCCGCGATGACAATCGTTCTCGGGCTATAACGGTTGAAGTCGGCCACTGCATCATTCAAGGTCTGGTTCGTCAGGATCAGTTTGCCCTCTCGCCATGCCAATTTCCTGTTAATTTCAACCGGCTGGCGGGTGACGGAAATCACGCTTGCTTCGCGCGCCAGGAATGCGCGTTCTCCCGCCTTCAACTGGCGCCGCTGCGCTGTCTGGTCGCCGCTCCAGACCTCGACTGTTCCTTCGGTTACCAGCACTTCCGTGCCATTTGCAAAGCGCCGCACCGAGAATGCAGTGCCAACCGCACGGATGCGGGCGTCGCCGGCCACGACGATAAACGGTTTGGACTTGTCCTTGGCTACTTCAAACCAGGCTTCGCCCTGGCGCAGATTTATCATGCGGCGCTTCGCGGTAAATTGAACTTCGATCTGGGTAGCGCTATTGATCGTGGCAATCGACTTATCCTGAAGGGGTACTATGCGAAACTCGCCCTTCCCGGTGGTCAGTACCTTATCTTCGCGCAGGGCAAAAAAGCTCATGGTTCCCACGCTGGCCGCGAGGCAGGCAGCGGCGCCGCCATACATCAAGAGCCCGCGCCGGGATCGTGTGCGTGGTTCGCTCACTGCGTAGCGTTCCGGTGTAAACGATTGCGGCGCCGTCGCGAAATTTATTGCGTTACAAATCGCCATGGCGCGTGCATAAGCGCCTTTGTGTCGCGAATCGGCTGCATACCAGGCGTCGAATTCCCCGTGTTCGGAGTCGTCCAGGCCGCGCGCCAACTTGCGCGCGACCCATGCGAAGGCTTCATTATCAATCTTTGACATTGCTTATTTTATCTGCACGTTTTTTGGCGGTGAATTTGATGTCGCCGGTTTCCTGATTTACGCCATACGTGGCAATCATGTCCGACATCAGTCGCATACCCTTCATCATTTCATGTTCGACGACACCATCGGTAAGGCCGAGCGTTTGTGCGGTCTCTTGCTGCGACAGGCCATGTATTTTGCGCGCCAGGAAAACGGATTTGCACCGATCGGGCAGGTTGGCGACCAGCCCGATCACCCATTTCAGCTCGGAGCGGGCAAAGACGATACGCTCCGGTGAGGGGGATGTGTCGGCAATTTCCAGGTCTTCGAGGTTGGCCACGGCTTCTATTTTGACGACCGAGTCGCGCTTGATGCGGTCGAGGACAATGTTTTTCGCCGAGCGGAAGACAAACGGCTTTGGATCGCGCACCTGGTCCAGGGTTGCCATTGAAAGGATCCGGTAGCAGGTTTCCTGGACCACGTCGTCGATTTCGGCCGGACCGGTACAGACGCGGCGCAGCATCCTGCGCAGTTCGGCCTCGTGGGGCAGAAAATTTATCGTCAGCCAGTCAACTACTTCAGTGTTCATATGCTCGCTCATTCATGCGTCCCTGGTGATTAAGACGAGCACGACAGCTTCTTCCTCAGGATTTTCAGGTTTATTGGCCAATCACTCACGCCAATGAGAATTTCTCCATGTGCTGCGGTCAGCAACACTCTTTTCTTTATAGTATGTACCGGAACCTCGACCGCAGGACGAATAATGCGTGACCAACGCCCGCACCACCTGCTCGCTGTGTCGCTACTGGCGCTCGGGATACTGGCTGCACGCGCCGCCGCCGCCGCCGACGCCGAACCGTACAAGCCAGGAGTTGAGGTTGCGCGCCCGAATTTGGCCGGGCAGGTGGCGCGGCCGTTGCGCTATCGCCCCCAAGGGGAAGACTTCGTCATCGAAAACGGCGGCGAGTTCTTCAACCGGCCTCTGTATGGCGGCAATACGGGCTTTCGCGTCGATGGCGGCGACCGTCCGGAATTTTCGCTGTACCTGCCCGGCCGCGGCGGCAATGTCCGCCTCGGCGTCAAAACCCCGGCGGGCACTGTCTGGCTGCACCAGGCGCGCAGCATCGTCACGCGATACCGTCCCGGCGAGCTGCACTACGAGATCAGCGATCCGCTGTTGGGCGCTGGCGGCCGCATTTATCTCGTCGCCGTTGCCTACGCGCCCGTCGAAGGCCTCGCCCTCCGGGTGAGCGGCCAGTCCCTGCCTGATTCGGCCGAGCTGGTGTTTGCCTTTGCTCCCGGTAACGGAGCGCGCGGCCGCCGTGGCGGCGACATCGGGACCGAGGCGGTGCCGATCAGCCAGTATTTCCAGTTCACGCCGGCGGATGCGCTTGGCAGCATCGTCGACCTGCACGAGCATGGTCTTGAGGTCAGTAATGACCGGGCGGTCATCACCGCAACGGCGGCCCAGCCCCTGGTGCTGCGCCGGGCCGATGCCGCGAAGTGGGACGACCTGCCGGGATTGCTTAGCGCCGATGCTGGCAGCGAGGGCCATGTGGCGGTGGGCAGGCTGCCGCTGAACGGACAAACGGTCGACCTGGCGTTCCAGGTCACCAGCAGCAAGAAGGCCGCCGAGCTGGCCGTGTACCGCGAGGCGGGCAGCACTATTGACGCCGAACCTGCGCCCGGGAACGCCCGCGCGCAAGTCTTCCAGCCGGGCGAACTGGCCCAGCGCTTTGCCGATGCACTCAAACACTTCGAACAGCTGCGCGGCCGGGTGCGCATCGATACGCCCGATCCCTACCTGAACGCTGCCATGGGCGCGCTCAATGTCGCCGTTGACGCCGTATGGGACGAAGAGCAGGGCGCCAACATGCATGGGGCGATCGCCTGGCGCACCAAACTGCTGGGCTGGCGCGGGCCGTACGCGCTCGATGCACTGGGCTGGCACGAGCGCGCGCGCCGCAACCTGAACGAATGGACGGCACGCCAGAATACCGCGACGGTGCCGGAGCGCCTGGCTGCGGCCGACGAGAAGGCCAACCTGGCGCGCAACGAAACCGGGCTGCACACCAATGGCGACATGAGCAAATCGCATTACGACATGAACCTCGTGTTCATCGACGTGATGCTGCGCCACCTGCTGTGGACCGGAGATATCGATTACGCCCGCGCAGTATGGCCGGTGCTGGAGCGCCACCTGGCTTGGGAGCGGCGCCTGTTCCGCCGCGAGTACGGCCCCGACAAGCTGCCGCTGTACGAAGGCTATGCCGCGATCTGGGCCAGCGACGACCTGTACTACAGCGGTGGCGGCACTGCCCATACCAGCGCCTATAACGCTTGGCACAACCACATGGCGGCGCGCATCGCGGCGCTGATCGGCAAGGACCCCAAGCCTTACCAAAACGAAGCCGAGCGGATCGGCCGCGCCATGCGCAGCTACCTGTGGATGCCGGAGCAGGGCGGATTTGCCGAATACCGTGACCTGCTCGGAGGCCAGTTGCTGCACCCCAGCTATGGTCTGTGGACCTACTATCACACGCTCGATTCAGGGGTGCCGAGCCGTCTGGAGGGCGCGCGCATGGCGCTGGACCTTGAACGGCACCTGCGGCCGATCCCGATCCACGGGCCAGGGGTGCCCGCCGACCGCCCATACCACGTGCTGCCGAGTACCAACTGGATGCCGTATTCCTGGTCCATCAATAACGTGGTGATGGGCGAAGTGCTGCACACTGCGCTGGCGTCGTGGCAGGCCGGGCGCAGCGACAGCGCGTTCGAGCTGACCAAGGGCGCGCTGCTGGCCAGTCTGTATATGGGCATCTCGCCGGGGAACATCGGGAGCATGAACTACCTCGATGTCTACCGCGGCGAAGCCCAGCGCGACTTTGCCGACGGCTCAGGCGTGATGGCGCGCACCTTGGTGGAAGGACTGTTCGGCGTGCGCCCGGATGCCCTCGCCAGGCAGTTATTGGTGCGTCCTGGTTTCCCGCGCGAGTGGAGTCATGCGAGCTTGACGCATCCGAGCGTGACGCTGGCATTCCGGCGCGACGGCCAGCGCGAACGCTGGACGGTTGGACAGCCGGCGGCGAAGTTCGAGCGCCTGGTGCTGGAGTTGCCGGCGGCCAGGGACCGGGTGGTGTCGGTGCTGGCCGACGGTAAGCCGGTGCGCTGGACCGTGAGTCCCGACGAAGTATTCGCGTCGCGCCTGCGCGTCGAACTGCCGTTTGGCCGCAAGCGTGAGGTCGCGATCGAGTGGCGTGGCCAGCCAATCAGCGCGCATGCGCCGGTCATCCCCAAGCCCCCCGCGCGTGACGGCTTCCAGCGCCGCCGCCAGGGGGACTTCACATGGTTGCAGGCCGCAAGCGAGCCACGGGCGGTGGCGCGCGCCGCGTGTACGCTGGAAGCGGCGTCCTGGACCAGAGCTGCGCCGGTGCGGTCGCGCCATGTCGACCTGAAAGCGTGGTTCAACGACCGCGTCACCGAGCTGTTCAAGCCAGGCAAGTATCTGGCGCCGCGCTCACCGTATGTGTCGCTGTCGCTGCCGTCGCAAGGAATCGGCGCCTGGGCCGGGCATGTCGACGCCATGACCGTGATCGACGATTCCGGCATGCGTTCGCAGGGCGGCACGCTGCGCCTGCCGAACGGCCTGAGCTTCGCTACACCGGCGGCTTCGGGCGTGGCCAATGTGCTGTTCACCTCACAGTGGGACAATTATCCGAAACAGGCCACTGTGCCGCTACAAGGCAGGGCCGGACGCATTTATCTGCTGATGGCCGGCTCCAGCAACTTCATGCAGAGCCGGATCGACAACGGCGAGGTGGTCATCACGTACGCGGACGGTACGCGCGCCCGCCTGGCCTTGCGCAATCCCGAAACCTGGTGGCCGATCGAAAAGGACTACTTCATCGACGACTATCAGTTCCCGTATTGCGGGCGGTTGCCGGTGCGGGTCGACCTAAAGACGGCCAAGGTGAGAGTGCTGGATCCGGCGGCGTTCCCGCAGGCCTTGCTTGGAAAGATTGACGGCGGCTCGGCCACCGTGCTTGAGATGCCTCTCGATCCCACCAAGGCGTTGAGGAGTGTGGAGTTGCGTACGTTGGCCAACGACGTTGTGATTGGTTTGATGGGGGTGACGCTTGACTGATCTGCCTTATCGAGCGCGCATGCCGAGGTAATTCTGGTTCAGCGGCGCAAGGCGTGCCCGGCCATCCCTATGCCAACCAGCTCGTGGAGATGAAGCCGAACGGCGTGATAACGGGCGAAGCGACCAGCGTCGACGCGACGCTGATCACCGCGCCACCATCGACGAAGAACAACAAGGACGGCAAGCGGGGTTTCGCACCTGGTTGTGGTGGCGAAGGCACC
>JARXKM010000310.1 GCA_030272785.1 Pseudomonadota bacterium | reverse complement strand
TGAGCGAGCCGACGTTGACGCCGGCGCGCTGCAGCAGCGAGCGCGCGGCGCCGTCGTCCTGGTTGAGCAGGGCGACGAGCAAGTGGACCGGCTCGATGTATTGATTGTCGTTTCCTACCGCCAGGCTTTGCGCGTCGGACAGCGCTTCTTGTAGCTTGGTCGTCAGTTTCTCTTGGCGCATGGTGTAGCTCCTGAAAGGTGAAAGTACTTAGTCCGTCCTGCCGAGGGCAAGCCGGTATTCTTCAAGTTTTGTTTCGTAATCGGGCGCGTCGCCGAATTCGAGGAATCCTGCATACCGCTGATGGTTGCCGAGCATTTTGCGCGCATGCTTGATCGGACAAAAATACTGTTCGGTGCGCGAGATGATTTCGGAGCAGTAGGCTATCAATCCCGTGCCGTACGCGCAATACGTGCAATGAAATTTTTCGATGATGTTCAGGTAGGCGAGATGCTGGCGGTCGAAAATGAAGTAATTGGCGCGCCGCACCTTGACGATGCCGTAAATCGGAAAGCACGTCGCCTGGTAAAAGCTGATGCACAGGTCGACCAGCAGCAACGGAATGGCCATGCCGTAGATGATCGGGCCGGTCAGCAGATTCTGTGGCCGATACGTCACCAGCCAATGAAACAGGTTCGTCTTGAGCTTGCGATGCTCTTCGCGCACCGTGCGTTCGAATTCGATCCGCTTGCCGTCGATCAGGAAGAACATCTTGCTTTGCTGTTCGCGCAGGGTCGTCGCCAGCTCGTCTTCCAGGGCATTCATTTCGGCAAGTAGCGTGCGGATTTTCTCGGTCATCATCGTTTGGGGCTTGGCAAGGGGCATTATCAATGCCACGCAGCATTGCACGCGCGTGGCGAAAAATTAATGATGCACATCAAATTAAAGCGTCGGCGCGCGGTTTGCTGCGCCGGCGATTTTTGATGCACATCAACGTTTTCCTCCGCTCGGGTTCGTAGACTGGATGAAAATTAATAAAAGGCCAGCGTGAAATTCAAAGACTACTACCAGATCATGGGCGTTGAGCGCGCGGCCAGCGCCAGCGAGATCAAGCAAGCTTATCGCAAGCTGGCGCACCAGTTCCATCCCGATATTTCGAAGGACCCGCTCGGCAAGGAACGTTTCCAGGAAATCGGCGAGGCGTACGCGGTGCTGAAAGACGCGGAAAAGCGCCTCGCCTACGACCAGCTCGGCAAGCCGCAGACCGGCCAGGATTTTGCACCGCCGCCGGGCTGGCAGGACAATTTCGCCGCCGGCGGCGCGGGCTACGACGACGTCGACCTGGCCGATCTGTTCGCCGCGTTCGGCCAGGCTAAGCAGGGCAGGCAAGGGCGCCGGCCGGCCGCGGCGCGCGGCCAGGATTTCGAAATCAGCGCCGCCGTGTCGCTCGAACAGATCCACCGCGGCGGCGAGATCGAGGTGCGCGCGCAGATCCCCGAGATCGACGCGCACGGCCTGCCGCATCGCGTCAGCCGCACCTTCCGCATCACCGTGCCGGCTGGCGCCGTTGACGGCCAGCGCCTGCGCCTGGGGGCGAAGGGCGGCCCCGGTACGCATGGCGGCCCACCGGGCGACCTGTACGTGGCGCTGGCGCTGACGCCGCATCCCCTGTACCGCATCAGCGGGCGCGACCTGTACATGGACCTGACCTTGGCGCCGTGGGAAGCGGTGCTCGGCGCGGTGATCCGCGTGCCGACGCTGGACGGCCCGGTCGAGCTCAACGTCAAGCCCGGCTCGACTGCCGGGCAGCAATTGCGCCTGGCCAAGCGCGGCCTGCGCGCGGCCGATGGCGGCAGCGGGGCGTTGCATGCGGTCATCGTCATCACCGTGCCCGCCAAGGTCAGTGAGGCCGAGCGGGCCTTGTACCAGCAACTGGCCGACGCATCCGACTTCGAACCGCGGCCGCAATTCGCCCATGGGGAGGCAGCATGAGCTTGCAAATGACCCAGGCAATCTGGCTCGACGAGGGCGACGTGTGCACGATCGATCACCTGGTCGACGTGTCCGGCCTGTCGCGCGAGGAAGTCGACAACCTGGTCGTGAGCGGAGTGATCTGGCCTGCCGATGCCGTCGCGCAGCCGCGCTGCTTTCACTTGCTGCACGTGGTGACGGTGCGGCAGGCGCGCCGGCTGCGCGACGATTTCGAGCTCGACAGCAACGGCGTCGCGCTCGCCATGACCTTGTTGCGCCGCATCGGCGAGCTCGAGCAGGCGTTGTCGCGCCATGCGTCCGCCGGCGCCTGAATTTTTTCTTGAGAGGAGAGCATTATGCAAGCCAACGTAGGTAGTATCGATCGTACGATTCGTATCGTGGTGGGACTGACGCTGATCGCCGCCACGCTGATGGGCGCGATTGGCCCTTGGGGATGGATAGGCCTGGTCCCGCTGCTGACCGGCGTGTTCCGTTTTTGCCCGGCTTATTGGCCGTTTGGTGTACGCACCTGCGCCGCGAAGCGATAGCCATCATGAGCGCTACCCAGCCAGGCTACCGGGAGTTGACCCAGGCCGTATCGAAACAACTTGCGACGTTGCGCACCGACATGCCGGACCTGATGAAAGGCTTTGGCGACTTGGCGAAGGCGGCGTCACGTGCCGGCGCGCTCGACCAGAAAACCAAGGAATTGATCGCGCTGACCTTGGGCGTGGCCGCCCATTGCGATGCGTGCATCGGCTTTCATGTGCAGACACTGGTCAAGCTTGGCACCACCAAGGCCGAACTCGAAGAGGCATTGGGCATGGCGATCTACATGGGCGGCGGACCGTCGCTGATGTATTCGGCGAATGCGATGGCGGCGTTCGAAGAGTTCTCCACCGCGCCGTAAGTGGTTGCCCGGCGGGCGGAAATTCTTGTGCTAAGCTGGCAAGGTTTCCGCGCACTATGCGGGATGCCACTAGCCCGCTCCGTATGGATATCGCCGAAAGCACCTTGTTGCAACTGCTGGACGCCAACGCGCGCTTCGCCCTCGATGCGCGCGGCACCACGAACCACTGCCCGATGGTGCTCGTCGCGCTCGCGCGCATGGGCGCGACGCCGGATCGACTGCGCGCCTTTTTCGCGCAGTGGGTGGAAAAATACGCGATCAGCGAAACGCCGCGCGGCGTGGCGATTGCCGGGGACGATTGGCTTGCGCATGTTGGCGATGCGGCCGCTTTCGGATCGCTGCAAGCGTATTTCCATGATCGGATCGCGCGCAACGGCGTCACGGCGATGATCGCCGACGTCATGAGCCGGGCGCCATGCGCACCCGCCACCGGCGCCTTCCACGCCATCATCCGGCTCGCATATGGGATCGAGGCTGGGCATTGCGGCGAAATCGCTGCGGGACTGGCGGCGTATGTGGCAACGAGCTTGCCGATTGAAGTCGATTGGAATGGGCGAAGGCCTGCCGAGTCGGTGGGCGAGGGCCTTGTCGGCATTCCAGAACATCTCCTGCGCAAAGGCTGGCCATCCGGTTCGATTACTGGCCGGCTAAGGGCGATCGCCGTGGATCCGGAATTTCAGAGCGCGATGCAGGCACCGCCCGCCGGCGCTTTGCTAAACGATATGGCGCGCGTGTCGATACAGCTGTATTGGCAGAAGGCGGACTTCACCGTGCTGCATATGGTGACGGGCGCCCACGCCGCACGGATCGTGCTGGCGCAGCTGCCGGCACAGATCGGCGATCAGCTGCTCGTAGCGATGTGGACGGCGCTGTGCGCCGCCTACGTATCGGCCGGCGTGGTGCGATCGATTCCCATCGATGCGCCGAAGATCGCGCCTGACTGGCCGGCGGTATTCGAGCGGGCGGTGGCATCGAATGACGACCATGTGATCAAGATGGCGTACACGTGCTTCAAGGAGAGCGAGCGCGATCCCGAGTGCCTTTACTACCAAGCGGCGGTGCGCTGTGTCGCATAGAAAAACCGTCGCGCTGACAACGCTGGCGATGATCGCCTTTGCCGGCAATTCCCTGCTATGCCGGGTGGCGTTGGCGCACACCGCGATCGACGCCGCCAGTTTCACATCGATCCGCCTGCTGTCCGGTGCGATTGTGCTGTGGCTGATCATCCAATCCAAAGGCGAAAGGATCGGCGGCGCCGGCAGCTGGACTTCCGCGTTGGCGCTGTTTGCATATGCGGCCGGCTTTTCGTTTGCGTATGTCAGCCTGGCCGCGGCGACCGGGACATTGCTGCTGTTCGGCGCGGTGCAGACAACCATGATCAGCTATGGTTTATGGAAGGGCGAGCGCTTGAAGGGCCTGCAATTGGCGGGATTAATGCTGGCGTTTGGCGGCCTGTTCGGCCTCTTGCTGCCGGGGTTATCGGCGCCGCCGCTGACCGCGTCGATGTTGATGATCGCCGCCGGTATCGCATGGGGCATCTATTCGCTGCGCGCCAAAGGTGCTGCCAATCCAACCCAGATCACCGCGGGCAATTTCGTCCGGGCGGTGCCGTTTGCGGCTGCGCTGAGCCTCATCATGTTATCGCGCGTGTCGCTCGATGGGTACGGCATCATGTACGCGGTCGCTTCCGGCGGCTTGGCATCGGGAGTAGGGTACGCGATCTGGTACACCGCGCTGCGCGGCTTGAAGGCGACCAGCGCGGCGACGGTGCAGCTGAGCGTTCCAGTGATCGCGGCCGTGGGCGGCGCCTTGTTCCTGAGCGAGGCGATTACACTGCGGCTGTTGATCGCCTCCGCGGCGATACTGGGCGGGATAGCGCTGATTACGCTGCGACGGAACCGCTGACTTGACCGGATTGGTCATCGTTATTTGACCAACACGCCACGCGGAATTGCTCGTTGCCAACAGTAAATTGCGCTATCATCAAATGCATCCCGTATCGTGGTCCGGCGCTTTGCCCGGCCGTTGATGGATAGCGAAGCGCCATGCCATGAACTTCCTGTATCTCAAAGTCCCGATTGCGAAACACGTGCACGATCAGTCGCGCGAATTTGAGGACAACATCGATCGGCTGTTGAAAGAAAACGGCGTCGGCTCGGTTGCAGGGTGGGGCGACTCGCTCGGTGAGGCACTCGCAACCGGGATTCGTCCGGTCGCGTTCACCAGGATCGACGTCGATGTCACGGATCTGATTTCCGCAATCGCGCTTCTGCATGCAAACCTTGCGTCCCTCGGCGCGCCATCTGGTACCGAAATCCACAGCACCTTTGATCAGCGGCGTCGCAAGGACATACTTGCGGATTCGATGTGGGTGGTGGATCAGACTGCGTGAGCCAGGCGCGGTCGTAGAAAACGAGATAAAGTCCGCCCGCCACCATCAGAGTTTTCCGCGGCCTGATTTTGCGCATTTCCTGCACGATTTTTTGGATCGTGTTGTGCAATCAGCCGACCAACAAAATCTTCCCGTGCTTTGTCGCCCAGGGCACCGGGAGTTCGAGCTTGTCGATGAACTGGAGGTGGTCGCCTCCCAAGGGGATTCGTCTGATGGCGACCATATCGAATGACAGGAACGCAGCGTTTGCGGTCATTGAGATCTGTTATTCTTACGGCGGCAATTGTTAAGGGTTGTAGGATGCCTGCCCTTTGTCGAGAATGCAATAGTGCCACTG
>JARXKM010000309.1:2043-5557 GCA_030272785.1 Pseudomonadota bacterium | reverse complement strand
GCGTTAAGGTTAAGACCGCTAATGATCGCCGCCGCCGGCGCGCTGCTGCTCGCCGGCTGCACCACGCCGCAGGAGCGCGCCGCCAGGAACCAGGCCGACATGGACCGCATCATGGTCGAGTACGGCCCCGCCTGCATCCGGCTCGGCTATGCCGCCAATACCGACCAGTGGCGCAACTGCCTGCTGCAACTGAGCACCAAGGACGACATCGAACGCTACGGCTACTCGGCCCGCATCTCCGGCGGCTTCGGCCATGGCTACTGGGGTGGCGGCAGGTGGGGACCGGGCTGGTAGGCGGCGGCACGATCACGGCGGCGGCGGCTGGGCGGCGCTGAAGCGGCGCGCGAACGCTTCCTTGGTGCAGGCGCGGCGCGTGGCCAGCAGGCGCGCCACCAACTGCTGGGCATGGCGCAGCAGGGCCGGATGGCGGGCGTCGCGCGGATGCAGGCTCAGCCGTACCAGCGGTGCCGGCGCCAGCCAGGCCGCCATCGCCCGCGCCAGCGGCGGCGTGAGCAGCCGGCCGGTGCCATTGCGCGCGCCGTACACCAGCGACGGCGAGCACAGCGGGCGCAGCGCGGTGGTCTGCAGCGTGGTCCGCAGGTTGGCCTGCAGGACCTGCAGCCAGTGGAAGTGCGTCAGCGTAGTGGTGTAGGCGAACGGTGCCTCCCGTAGTGCCTGCCAGGCGCCCTCGCCCAGCAGCCAGGCTGGCGCGACGAAGCCGTGCAGCGGCCAGCCGCGCGCGGCAAACCAGCGCTGCCCGAGCGCGAGGCGCGCGCGCGCCTCGGCGACGCCGATGGCGGCGAACTCGCCCTCCCCTTGGGTGTACACGCGGCGCACGAAGCGGCTGCGCCAGCCCGGCGACGGCGCGGCGCTGTCGAGATGGGTGTAGCCGTGCAGCGCCAGCTCGTGTCCCTGTGCGAGCAGCGCCTCGAGCCTGCACTCCATCGCCGGCGCGGGCGGCGCGTGGCCGTGGTAGCGCGGCACCACCAGCCACGTCAGCGGAATGTCGGCCACCGCCCGCAGCGCCGCGTGCAGGCGCAGGCAGTCTTGCCAGGTGGCCGGCGCGACGTCGTGGATCGAGACGCACAGCGCCTTCGCCTCAGTCGGCGGCGCAGACGCGGTCGGCATCGAATTCGGCGCGCTGGGCCTTGGCCAGCAGGCCGCCGTAGCGGTTCAGCAATTGCGGCATGATCAGGTTCCAGTCGTACTGCTCCTGCGCCTTGCGGCGCGCGTTCGCGCCCAGCACCGCCAGGTCGCGCGCGAACATGGCGGCGATGCCCTCGGCCAGGCTGTCGGCGCTGTTCGGGCGCACCAGCAGGCCGGTGTGCTCGTCGACCAGCTCGGCCACGCCGCCGCCGGTCGCCACTACCGGCAGGCCGCACGCCATCGCCTCGAGCGCGATCAGGCCGAACGTTTCGCAGTCGCCCGGGTGGACCATCAGGTCGCAGCTGGCCAGCAGCCGCGCCAGCACGCGCTGGTCGCGCTTGAACGGGATATGGCTGATCTGCGGAAAGCGCGGCAATACCGCGCCGCCGCCCACCAGCACCAGGTGGTAGGGCCGGCCCAGCTTGCGCACCGCCTCGATCAGCACGTCGAGCTTTTTTTCGACCGTGAAGCGGCCCGCGTACACCAGCAGGCGGGTGTCGGCCGGCAGGTGCAGGTGCTGGCGCAGGGTGTCGATGCGGCGCTGCGGGCGAAACACCTCGACGTCGATGCCGAGCGGCTGGTGGACCGCGCCGGCGATGCCCATCGCGCTCAATTGCTGCACCATCAGCCGGCTCGGCGCCAGCACCATGTCGAACTGGCGGTACAGGCGCGCCAGGTAGTGGCGGCTGGCGTCCATCGCCAGCTCGCCGAAGCGGTTGGCCATCAGGCGCGGCAGGTCGGAGTGGTAGAACGCCACCGCCGGGATGCCGAGCGCGCGCTTGGTGCGCAGGGCCGCCCAGGCGCAATGGCCGGCGTCACCCACCTCGACCAGGTCAGGTTGCAGCGCGCACAGGATGCGCGCCGGCGCGGCCACCGAACGCGGCACCCGGTAGCCGTGGATGCCGGGCACGCGCATGGCGGGGATTTCGGCCAGCGCCGGCGCGCGGCCGCCGCCGTGGACGTTCGAGCTGACGATGGTGTGGCCGATGCGGCTGCGCCGCGCCAGCCAGCGTGCCTTGGCGTTCAGGTAGGTGCTGACGCCACCGCCTTCCGCGGCGTAGAACATGGTGATGTCGACCAGGTGCATGTGAGACCCTATCGTGAGTGAGCCCACGATAGCAGCACAGCAGCGCGTCGGTTTGCGCGCACGCAAACGGATCCGGCGCGCGCCTTAGATCACGCCGTCGCGCCGCAAGACAGCGACCTCATCCTTGGTGTAGCCGAGTTGCTCGAGCACCTCGTCGCTGTGCGCGCCCAGCGCCGGGCCGAGCCAGCGCGTGGCGCCCGGGGTGGCCGACAGCTTCGGCGACACCGCCGGCAGCTTGACCGGCGTGCCATCGGCAAACTGGTGCTGCTCGAACATGCCGCGCGCGAGAAACTGCGGATCGTCCATCATGTCGCGCACCGAATAGATCTTGCCGGCCGGGACGTCGGCCGCCTGCAAGGTGGCCAGCGCGGCGTCGATCCGCTGGCCGTCGCACCAGGCCTGGATCGCCGCGTCGATGTCGGCGGTGCGCGGCACGCGGCCGTCGTTGCGCGCCAGGCTGGCGTCGCCGGCCATGTCGATGCGCCCGATCGCCAGCATCAGGCGCTTGAAGATGGCATCGCCATTGCCGGCGATGACGATGCTCTCGCCGTCGCCGGTGGTGTAGGTATTCGACGGCACGATGCCCGGCAAGGCGCCGCCGGTGCGCTCGCGCACCACGCCGGCCTGGTCGAACTCGGGCACCAGCGACTCCATCAGGTTGAACACCGACTCGTACAGCGCGACGTCGACCATCTGGCCCTGGCCGGCGGCGCGCCCGCCGGTGGCGTCGCGGTGGCGCAGCGCCATCATCGCGCCGATCACGCCGTGCAGCGCGGCCACCGAGTCGCCGATCGACACGCCCACCCGCACCGGCGGGCGGTCCGGATAGCCGGACACGTAGCGCAGCCCGCCCATAGATTCGCCGATCGCGCCGAAGCCCGGCTGGTCCTTCATCGGGCCGGTCTGGCCGAAGCCGGACAGGCGCACCATGATAGTGGCCGGATTCTCGAGCGCCAGCTGCTGGTAGCCGATGCCCCATTTTTCCAGCACGCCGGGACGGTAGTTCTCGATAATGATGTCCGCTTCGAGCGCGAGACGCCTGGCGATGGCGCGCCCGCGCGCGTCCTTCAAGTTCAACGTCAGCGACTTCTTGTTGCGCGCCTGGACCGACCACCACAGCGAGGTGCCGTCCTTGAGCACGCGCCACTGGCGCAGCGGGTCGCCGCCGTTGGGGGTTTCGATCTTGATGACGTCGGCGCCGAATTCGGCCAGCATGCGCGCGCAGAACGGCCCGGCGATCAGGGTGCCCAGTTCGAGCACCTTGATGCCGGCCAGCGCGCC
>JARXKM010000309.1:0-1943 GCA_030272785.1 Pseudomonadota bacterium | reverse complement strand
AGGCGCGGCCATCAGGTGGCGCGCCGGTCGAGCATCGCGCGGGCGATGGTGCCGGCGTCGACGTATTCGAGCTCGCCGCCGACCGGCACGCCGCGCGCCAGGCGCGACACGCGCAGCCCGCGCGCCTTGAGCATCTCGCTGATGTAGTGCGCGGTCGCCTCGCCCTCGTTGGTGAAATTGGTCGCCAGGACCACCTCGCCGACGACGCCGTCGGCGGCGCGCCCGAGCAGCTTTTCAAGGTGGATGTCCTTCGGGCCGATGCCGTCGAGCGGCGACAGGCGCCCCATCAGCACGAAGTACAGGCCCTTGTAAGTGAGGGTCTGCTCGATCATCATCTGGTCGGCCGGGGTTTCGACGACGCACAGCAAGCTGCGCTCGCGCGCGTCGTCCTGGCACAGGTCGCACACGTCGGTCTCGGCGAAGGTATTGCACATGGCGCAGTGATGCACCGTGTCGACCGCCTGGTACAGCGCGCGCGAGAGCATCGCCGCGCCCTCGCGGTCGTGCTGCAGCAGGTGAAACGCCATCCGCTGCGCCGACTTCGGACCGACGCCGGGCAGCCGGCGCAAGGCCTCGGTCAGGAACTCGAGCGACTTCGACATCGGTGAATCAGAACGGCATCTTGAAGCCGGGCGGCAGCGCCATGCCGGCGGTCATGCCGCTCATTTTCTCGGCCGAGGTGGCCTCCGCCTTGCGCACCGCGTCGTTGAAGGCGGCGGCGACCAGGTCTTCGAGCATGTCCTTGTCGTCGGCCAGCAGCGACGGATCGATCGTCACGCGCTTGACGTCGTTCTTGCACGTCATGACCACCTTCACCAGGCCGGCGCCGGACTGGCCTTCGACTTCGACCAGCGCCAGCTGCTCCTGCGCCTTCTTCATGTTGTCCTGCATGTTCTGGGCCTGCTTCATCAGGCCCGCGAGCTGATTCTTCATCATGATGGTGTTCTCCGAAATCTCAATAGTAGACAAATTATAGGGGATAACATTGCGCCGGGCCGCTCAGGCGGCGCTGGCGGGCGGGCGCACCGAGCCCTGCACCACGAACGCGCCCAGCTGGCGGCCCATCGCCTGCACGAACGGGTCGCCGGCGACGGTCGCCTCGGCCTGCTGCATGCATTGTTCGCGGTAGGCCTGCGCCTCGACGCTGGCGGTGTACCAGACCGGTCCGAGATCGATCTCGACGGCCACGCGCGTGCTCGGAAAGCGGTCCTGCAGCGCCGCCGCCAGCTTCTCGGTGTTGCCGCTGGCACGCAAGGTATCGATCGGCGCGCGCAGCCGGAAGGTGCTCTGGTGGCCATCGCTGCTGCAGGCGACCAGTTCGGTCTGCATCGCCAACTGCTGCGACACGCCGCGCAAGGCCAGCGTGGCGGCCAGCGCCGGCCAGTTGCCGTCCCAGTCGATCTCGGGCACCGGCGTGATCACGTAGGGAAGGCGCGGCGCGGCCGGCGCACGCGCGGGCGCGGTGGCGGCGGCGGCGGCCGGTGCGGCCGGTGCTTGCTGCGCCAGCGCGGTGTCGTCAGAGAACTCGGTCACCCACGATGGCGGACCGTCGTCGTCATCGGGCGGCGCCATCGACGCGGCGCTCGCCGGCGCGCCAGGCAGGTCCCACGGCGGCGGCGCGGACGCGGCGGCGGCGGGGACTGCGGCGACAGCAGCAGCGGGAGCGGGAGTAGGCGCGGGTACGGCGGCAGGCTCCGGTTCCGGCGGCGGCGCGGCTGCCGGGGCGGCGGCGGCCGCCGCTGCCTGGTTCGACATCGCGGTCGGGCGCTTTGGCGACACGTTCTGGCCGCGGCTGGCCGAGCGCGCCGCCTCGAGGGCGGCGTTGATGGCCGCGCGCGCCGAATTCATCGCCGGCGCGCCGCTGGTGGCCGCTGGTGGCGATGGCGGCGGCGGCGCCGCCTGCTGCATCGGCGCCGGGCGCGCCGGCGGTGTCGGGGTTGGCG
>JARXKM010000308.1 GCA_030272785.1 Pseudomonadota bacterium | reverse complement strand
GGCTGGCCGACTGGTCGTCGTGGCCGATCAGCGCGAGCCGCTGGTTCGGGTAGATCGGGCAGACCGGCTTCCAGATGGCGCTGTCGCGCGAGGTGCTGACGCTGTAGAGGATTTTCTCGTCGGCCGCCGGCAGGTATACAGCATGGCCGAACTTGACCTCGACCTGGCCCGCTTCGAGCGCATCGGCGCCGACGACGTCATAGCGCACCTGGTCGCCGCCGAGCAGGTCGCCGAAGTCCTTCTGGTGCAGCGCGGCGAGCGACTGCGCCAGGTCGCGCACGCGGGCGCCGCGCGTGAGGTGGCGGTCGTCGTCGACGTCGTCCTGCGGCAGCATCAAGGTGACGTGCGAGAAACAGCGCGTGGCGGCGCGGCCGCGGTGCTCGCGCGGCGAGCGCTCGAGCAGGTCGCGCAGCAGCGGCTTGCGTGCGAACAGCGCCAGCCCCGGCGCCTGCCACAGCGCTTCGGCATTGAAAACATCGGGCACCTTGCCTAGCACTTCGTGTTGGACATAGACCGGCATGATTGATTCTCCTCGAATGATTGGGCGCTGATGGCACTGAACGCTAGCAGGGGGCAGATGAAAAACAGCAGGTGGCTGCCGCCGGCCGACAGGAAGCTCATGGGCTGGCCCATGATCGGAAAGATCGCCAGGTTGGTGCCCCACGACAGCAGCAGGTGGCCGAGCACGAAGGCGGCGCCGCCGCACAGCGCGAAGCAGCGAAAGCGCCCCATCCAGGCCTGGCGGAAGTCGCGCGCCGCGCAGCCGGCCGCGTATGCGCGGGCCGCCGTCTGCAGCACGCCGACCAGGAACAGCGCCTGCAGCAGCCATAACGCCAGCGCGCCGAGCAGGCCGTGGCGATTGAGGAAGAACGACGGCGCGAAGTCGTCCTGCACCTGCGGGATGTGCAGCGCGGCGCCGGCCGGCTGGCCCAGCGAGGTGAGGCCGAGCAGCTGGTCCGAGCCCCACCAGGCGCCGTCGGCGATGGCGCGCGCGCCCAGCAGCAGTTGCTGGCCGGTGTGCGGATGGCTGGCCGGATCGAGCCACACCAGGAAACGGTCGGCGTAGAACGTCCAGGTGGCCACTTCGCCGGCACCGGCGTAGCGCAGCCAGGCGATGGCGCCGGCCGCCATGCAGGCGGCGCCGACGATGGCCGCGCTGGCGCCGGGCCGGCGCGCCGCGATCGACCAGGCGAACGCCATCGACATGGCCCACACGATCAGCAGGATCAGCGGCGAGTAGTCGTCCACCTGCACCAGCGCGAGGCCGAGCAGCGCCAGGAACAGCAGCGCCGGCGCGGCCAGCCGGCACCAGCGCAGCAGCGGCCGAGTGTGCGCCGGCAGCGCGGCGTCCCAGCCCAGGCCAACGGCCAGGCAGTGGGCGGTCAGGGTGGTCAGAGCGAGCTTGGCAAACTCCACCGGCTGCAGGTCGAACACGCCGGTCTCGTCGCCCAGCATCACCTGCAGCAGCAAGGCGCCGAGGGCGGCGCCGGCCAGCGCGGCGAGCAGCCATTCGAGGCGGCCTTGCGGCATCACGGCGCCGCCCGCCCGCGCCCGCAGGCGCAAGTGGGCGCCGATGCCCAGGCCGATCGCCAGCAGCGCCGTGGTTTTCTGGTAGTGGCGCAGCCAGGACGATTCCATCGCGCCCAGGCCGAGGTCGAGCTGGGCCAGCAGGCCGACCGCCAGCAGCAGGGTGCCGGCCGCCGTCACCAGGGTTAGGCGTCCCGGCAGCAGCAGGCAGCACCACAGCGCCGCGCAACCGAGCAGGATCGAGTAGCCGATGCCGGGCGCCGTGCCGCCGCGCTGCAGCACCAGCGCCGTCAGCCCCGCGATGGCCAGCAGCGCGGTGCCGACGCTGGCCGAGCGCGCGCCGGCGCCGGCGTCGCGCACGAACGGCCAGCGGCCGCGCTGCCAGGCCAGTGCGCCGGCCACCGCCAGCGTGCAGCACAATGTCAGCGCCAGCCACCACGCCGGGCCGGCCGGCAGTGCCCATGGCTGGCGCTGGCGCCATTGCCATTGCACTTGCGCCGGCAGCGCCTGGCGCGCGTCGGCGAACAGCGCGACGTGGCTGATCGGCCGCAGCTCGAGCCAATCGCCCTGCACGCGCACGGCCAGGCGGGTGTGGCCGGCCACCAGTGCGCTCACGCCTTCGAGCGGCTCTTCGCGCTGGGCCAGGTCGAACGGGCCGGCGGCGCCCGACATCACCAGCGGCGCGCCGGCGCCCCCGCTCAGCACGAGCTGTCCCTTGGTGCGGGCGATGCTGGCGCTGGCGGCGTCGGTGTGCGCCAGGCCGAGCCGGTTGTCGCAATACAGGTTGCCGCCAAAAGTGAGCGGACGCGCCATCGTCATCACCTGCGGCACCAGCCGGTTCCAGGCGGCGCCGAAGCGGACCGCCAGGCGCGTGTCGGGGCAGGGCGGCTGCGCGCTGCCGTCGCGTAGCAACGTGGCGCCGTCGTAGCGCCAGTGCTGTGCGCCGCTCGAGAAGGTCAGCGCGCGCGCGTCGGCATCGTCGACGGTAAACAGCGCCGCGCCGACCCGGAACTGCTGCCCTTTGACGAGCGCGATGGTGCCGGTGCGCCGTTCGACGCCTTCGCTTTGCAGCAGCAGTTGGCGCGTGCCACTCAGGTTGCGGACGAACCAGCGGCCCGACTGGTCGCGGCGCAGCCCGAGGTGACGCTTGTCGGCCAGCGGCGCGGCCAGTTCCAGCTGCCCGAGGGCGAGCGATACGCCCGGTTTGAGCGCGATCGAGATCAGCGCCGGCGACCAGGCCGCGGGTGCGCGCCACAGCGCCGTCAGCTGCAGCACGCACAGCAGCGCGAGCAGGCCGGCGACCAGCGAAGGCGCGCGCTTCATGCGTAGCTCCATGGTGCCGGCGCCGTCAGCGGGCGCGCTGCGCGGATGGCCGCGCGGATCGCCGCGATCATGCGGCTGATGGCGATTGCATGTGGCGGCCGGGCCTCGGGCGCGATGCTCAACAGGCTGCGCAACAGGGCCAGCGCCTCGGCGCCGCCGGCGGCGACGGCGGCGCCGGCCGGGCACCAGGTCGCGTCGGGCGCGGCGCTCGCTGCGAGCCGCTGCACGAACAGGGCCGCCTCGTCGTCGCGCAAGGTCGGCGGAATAGCGCCGCCATGGCGTTCGCGCAGCAGCGCGGCGGCGCCGGCCTGGTTGTCGCGGTAGGCCTGGCCGCAATCGCTGCAAAAGCGCAGCGGCAGGCCGCCGCAGACCAGGTAGTAGAACAGCGCGCCGAGGGCGAAGTAGTCGCTGCGCGCGTCGGTCAGGTAGGCGTCGCCGGCGCGCGGGAAGAACTGTTCCGGCGCCTGCCAATTGGCGGTGCCGGCATAGCCGTGCGCGGCGCGCTCGCCGAGCAAGCGGTTGGTGCCGAAATCGGCCAGCTTGACGCTGCCGCGGCGCGCATCGAGCAGCAGGTTGGACGGTTTCAGGTCGAGGTAGCGCCAGCCGTACTGGTGCACCTTGGCGAGCGCCTGATTGACCTGGGCCAGCCAGTCGAGCACCTGGTGCAGGTCGAGCGCGCGGCCGGCGGCGCGCTCGCGCGCGAGATGCTTGGCCAGGTCGCCGTCGAGCAGTTCGAGCGCCAGCACCGGCAAGCCTGCATGGACGCCGCTGTCGAGCAGGCGCACGATGTGGCGCTCGTCCCACGGTTCGAGCGAGCGCAAAAATGCGATTTCCTTGTGTGCGCTGGCGGTCCAGCGCTCACGCTGGTCCGGGTGGGCGCGCTCCATCTGCGGGCGGTTGATCAGCTTGAGGGCGACGGGCGCGCCGGCCGGCAGGGCATCGGCGCTCCAGACGACACCGTAGGCGGCGACGGCCAGCGGCTCGCGCAAGCGGTAGCTGCCCGCCTCGAGTGTGATGATTGCGCCCGCTTCCAGCATGCTTCCCCCGATAGTCCACTTGGCGGCGAGTGCCGTCAGCGATGCCTAGCGGGGGGCGGCGCAAAAGGCGACGAATGACCGTCCTCCCGCGACAGCGGCGCGGGCGCGAACCCACGCTGAGTGAGGTCAAGCTGTACCCGAATAGTGGTCGAGGAGGCGAACCAAATGGGCTCGCGCAAGGTCAAAATGACATAGTCATTTTGAATAAAGCGTGTGCGTGGAGATGGCAAACGAAGAAAAAGGCGCCGTCCGCTTGCCCGGATGGCGCCTTTTGTTTACTACGTGGCGGTGCGCTTAACGGCGATGGCCGTAGCCGTGATGGCCGCCGCGATAGCCGTCATAGTAGCCACCATGGCCGCCTACGTACACCACTGCCGAGGGCTGGCTGTAGTAGTAAGTCGGCTGCGGCTGGTAATACACCGGACGCGATTCTTGTACATACACCGGCGCCGGCTGGTAATAGGTGTCGCGGTTGTCGTAATAGCTGTCGCGGTTGTCGTAATAGGTGGCACGCGTGTCGACATAGCCGCTGCTGCGATTGTCGTAGTAGCTGTTGCGGTTGTTTTCGTAATAGGTGTTGCGGTTGTTGTCGTAATAGCCGTTGCGATTGTTGTCGTAATAGCCGTTGCGATTGTCGTAGTTGCGATCGTTGGTGCTGATCGAATTGCCCACAGCCGCACCGAGCACGCCGCCGACGATCGCCCCATTGCGCCCGCCAGTGTTGTGGCCAATCGCGGCGCCGATGAGCGCGCCGACAGCGGTATTCGCACCGCGATCGTCAGCCATTGCCGTCGATGAGACGACCGTAGCGGCCAGCATCACCGCACCTAAGCATTTTTTGTTCAACATGGCGTTTCCTCTTGCCTCAAGCCGGATCGGAATGATCTGTAAAGCGCTGGGCATGTCATCACTATATCGGCTGCAAAATCGCGCGCCACGGTTAATACAGACTCTTACATCTCATGCGCAGCCTGTAACATTTACCTGGTTGACGCTTGAAGTTCAGCGTCGCCGCCCCATCTGCTACCGGTTATCACCTGGTCCTGGAACTTGTCATGCCCCGTCGCGCCCTGCTCATCGTCGCGACCCTGTGCGCGCTGCTGCATCTGTATATCGGCCTGCGGCTGATCCCCGCCATGGCACTCGGCGGCACCGGTGCCGCCCTGGCCATCGGCTTGCTGGCGGCGTCGGCGCTGCTGGTGCCAGCCGGACTGTCGACGGCCAGCCTGAAGCGCCTGCGCTGGGCTGAACAACTGACCTGGGCGGCGCTGCTGGCGATGGGATTGTTCTCCTCGCTGCTGGTGCTGACGGTGCTGCGCGACGGCGCCCTGCTGATCATGGCGGCGGTCGGCGTCGGCGCCGGCGGCGGCGCGTTCGTGCGTGCCAGCGCGTTTGGCGTGCCGCTGATGGCAGTGGCGGTCAGCCTGGTCGGCCTGGTCAATGCGCGCCGGCTGGCGCGGGTGGTCGAAGTCGAGGTGCCGATAGCCGGGCTGCCGGACGCCTTCCATGGCTACTCGATCGTGCAGATCTCCGACATCCACGTCGGCCCGACCATCAAGCGCGGCTACCTGAACGCGATCGTCAGCCGGGTCAACGCGCTCGAGCCGGACGCCATCGCCATCACCGGCGACCTGGTCGACGGCAGCGTCGCGCGGCTGGCCGCGCACACGGCGCCGCTGGAACGGCTGGCTGCGCGCGACGGCACCTTCTTCGTCACC
>JARXKM010000307.1 GCA_030272785.1 Pseudomonadota bacterium | reverse complement strand
GCCGTCGCCGGTCCAGACCCGATCGGCGGTGAGCAGCACGGGGTGCGGCGCGGCGCCGTGGGCCAGCGGAGCGAGCAGCGAGAGCGAAAGCAGCAGTGAGCGCATCGTGATCCTTCCATTGTCGAGAGCGGCAATCATAGCCCAAGACAAATCCGGCGTCAGTAGGTACGATGGCAGCATGAAAAGAGCGCTCTTTATTTGCAGTCAGAACCGCCTGCGCAGTCCCACCGCAGAACAGGTGTTTTCCCATTGGCCCGGTGTCGAGACCGACTCGGCCGGGCTGGGCGGCGACGCCTCGGTGCCTCTGTCGCCGGAACAGATCGACTGGGCCACGGTGATCTTCGTCATGGAGAAGGCGCACCTTGCCCGCCTCAGGCAACGCTTTCGCGCGCACCTGAACGGCAAGCAGGTGATCTGCCTGGATATTCCGGACAACTATGTGTTCATGCAGCCCGAACTGGTCACCCTTCTGGAGGCGAAGGTCAGCAAATTCCTGCGCTGACGCGGCATGGTGACAATGTGCGCATTTCGCAGCACCCGCCGGCTGCTACCATCGGTGTCTTCTGACATGAATGGGCTCTCGATGCACCTGTTTCGCTCCACGCTGCTGATTGCCGCGCTCTGCACCGGCGCCGGCGCCGCTGCCGCCGATGTGAAGTCCTACTTCCCCGTCCGCGATCTTGGCCGCTTCCTGGTCGCCAATTTCGATGTGGCCTCGATCCGCAGCTCGCTCGGTCCGCGCCGTTCGCCGGCGCAGCGCACCTTCGCGTCGCTCGGCGAGTTGCCAACAAAGGTGAGCGAAGACCTGGTCGAATTCGATAGACCGGACTGGTATTACGCCATCCGCATCCTGCGCCGCGCCGACATCAACAACGACGGCATCGAAGACCTCGAAGTGTGCTTCATCGACCAGCCCAGGGGCGCGACGTACCACAGTCAACAGGCACTGCTGATCACCCGCTATTCCGATTCCAGCCTGGCGGTCGCGCTCAAGTTCGAGGTGGACGGCTGCGAGACGTTCGCGCGCTGACAGCGCCGCCGCCCGCGCGCGCCTTTGCCGGACCTTACTGCGCGGTCCAGCCGCCGTCCATGTTCCACGCCACGCCGCGCACCTGGTTGCCGGCCGGGCTGCAGAAGAACACCGCCAGCGCGCCCAGTTCCTCGGGCGTGACGAATTCGCCCGACGGCTGCTTCTCCGACAGCAGCGCCTTCTTGGCCGCGTCGTTGCCGATGCCGTCCTTGGCGGCGCGGTCGTCGACCTGCTTTTGCACCAGCGGCGTGAGCACCCAGCCCGGACAGATGGCGTTGCAGGTGATGCCGGTGTGCGCCGTTTCCAGCGCAGTGACCTTGGTGAAGCCGACCAGGCCGTGCTTGGCCGCCACGTAGGCGGACTTCTGCTTTGATCCGACCAGGCCGTGCACCGACGCCAGGTTGATGATGCGGCCCCAGTTGTTCTGCTTCATGCCCGGCAGCGCCAGGCGCGAGGTGTGGAAGGCCGACGTCAGGTTGATGGCGATGATGGCGTCCCATTTGTCGGCCGGGAAGTCTTCGATGTTGGCCACGTGCTGGATGCCGGCATTGTTGACGAGCACGTCGACACCGCCGAATTGCTCGGCGGCGAACGCCATCAGCGCGGCGATCTCGGCCGGTTTGGACATGTCCGCGTTGTGGTACGCGGTGCGCACGCCGAACTCGCTGCCGATGCCGGTGTGCAGCTGCTCGATCTGCTGGGCGTCGCCGAAGCCGTTGAACACGATGTTGGCGCCCTGTTCGGCGAGCGCGCGGGCAATCCCGAGGCCGATGCCGGAAGTCGATCCGGTGACGAGTGCAGTCTTGCCGCTTAACATAGTGCTTTTCATTGTTTCCTTAGTGAAAAAATGGAGGGCTGGAAGGGCGGCGGGCGCGAGCGCCTGCACGTGAACAAGATTTTAATCGCAACGCCCGGTAAAATGTCGGTTGTAGGCAAAAATTGAAGCACACCGTCGAATCTGGGAGCCGGCATGACCGCAGCAAGAATCACCTCAGTACAATGCATTTCGCCAGCCGGCCTGCACCGCATGGCGTACAAGGAGTGGGGCGACCCGGCCAACCCGCGCGTGCTGGTGTGCGTGCACGGCGTCACCCGCGTGGGCGACGACTTCGACGCGCTGGCGCAGGCGCTGTCGGACCAGTACCGCGTGGTCTGCCCCGACGTCGTCGGCCGCGGCCGCTCCGGACGCCTGCGCAATCCGCAGCTGTACCGGATTCCCCAGTACGTCAGCGACATGGTGACCCTGATCGCACGCGTCACCGCCAACGCCGATGCCGACGCCGCCACGGTCGACTGGTTCGGCACCTCGATGGGCGGCCTGATCGGCATGGCGCTGGCGTCGCTGCCTGACAACCCGATCGGCAAGCTGGTACTCAACGACATCGGCCCGACGCTCGACCCGGTCGCGCTGCAGCGCATCGGCGACTACATCGGCCAGGACCTGCGCTTCGCCAGTTTCGACGAAGGCGCGCAGTTCGTGCGCGAGGTGTCGGCCTCGTTCGGCACCCACACCGACCAGCAGTGGCACAAGCTGGCCGCCGACGTGCTGCGCGAGGGCGCCGACGGCCAGTGGGTGCGCCACTACGACATGGGCCTGGCCGAACCGCTGCGCGGCGCCACCGAGGCGAGCGCCAAGGCCGACGAGGCGGCGCTGTGGGCCGCCTACGATGCGATCCGCTGCCCGACCCTGCTGGTGCGCGGCGCCAATTCCGACCTGCTCTCGCGCGCGACGGCGCAGCAGATGCTGGCGCGCGGCCCGCATCCGCAGCTGGTCGAAATCCCCGATACCGGCCACGCGCCGACCTTCATCAACGCCGACCAGATTGCGATTGCACGCAAGTTCCTGGTCGGCTAACTCCGACAAAGGCTGTTGAATACCATGGAAATCACCCGACTGCACGTAGGCAAGCGCCTGTCCGAAGTAGCGATCCACAACGACACCGTGTACCTGGCCGGCCAGATCGCCGACGACACCGGCGCCGACATCGTCGGCCAGAGCCGCGAAGTGCTCGGCCACGTCGACCGCCTGCTGGCCGAAGCCGGCAGCGACAAGAGCTGCATTTTGATGTGCCAGATCTTCATCGCCGACATGGCCCATTTCGCCGGCATGAACGAGGTCTGGGACGAGTGGGTCGCCAGCGGCCACACGCCGCCGCGCGCGACGGTCGAAGCGAAGCTGGCCAATCCGGCCTGCCTGGTCGAGATCGTCGTCACCGCTGCCTTGCGCTAGGCACCGATGGTTGCCATCGCCGCGCTCGGCAGCGCTATCGCCGAACTCGTGCAGGGCCTGGGACCTGAGGACAGCGCGCGCGTCGAAGCGGCGCTGGCGTACGCGAGCGAGGCCTATCAGGACAAGCTGTGCAGCTCCGGCCAGGGCGCGCTGGCGTTCTCGATCGGCGTCGCCAGCACCCTGGCATTCCTGCGCAGCGACGCCGAAACGCGCATCGCCGGCCTGCTGTTCGAACTGACGGTGATCGATCCGGGCGCCGCGGCCGGGCTCGAGACGCGCTTCGGCAAGGAAGCGACCGACCTGGTGTCGGGCGTGCGCCAGCTGATCCGCCTGCGCGACATGACGGTCGGTCACGGCAGTGCGCAGCCGGTCGGGCGCGGCAAGGGCGCCGCCCAGGCCGCGGTGGCGCAGATCGAAACGCTGCGCAAGATGCTGCTGGCGATGGCCACCGACATGCGCGTGGTGCTGGTGCGCCTCGCCTCGTGCGCGACGACCTTGCGCTACTTCGCCGACATGAAGCTGTTCAACGACATGACGCGCGACTACGGCCGCGAGACGATGGACCTGTACGCGCCGCTGGCGAACCGGCTCGGCATCTGGCAGCTCAAGTGGGAACTCGAGGACCTGTCGTTCCGCTTCCTCGAGCCGGACACCTACAAGCGCATCGCCAAGATGCTCGAAGAAAAGCGCATGATGCGCGAAGGCTTCGTGCAGTCGGCCATCACGCGGCTCGAGAACGAGCTGGCGGCGGCCGGCATCAAGGCCGAGGTGTTCGGCCGGCCCAAGCACATCTACAGCATCTGGAACAAGATGCGCGGCAAGGAGCTCGATTTCGACGAGCTGTACGACGTGCGCGCGTTTCGCGTCATCGTCGCCGACGACAAGACGTGCTACGCGGTGCTCGGCCTGATCCACAACATCTGGACGCCGATCCCGAAAGAGTTCGACGACTATATCTCGCGCCCGAAGCCGAACGGCTACCAGTCGCTGCACACGGTCGTCACCGCCGACGACGGCCGCCCGCTCGAAGTGCAGATCCGCACCCAGGAGATGCACAACTTCGCCGAGTACGGCATCGCCGCGCACTGGCGCTACAAGGAGGAGGGCGGTTCGAACTTCAAGGGCCAGAAGTACGACGAGAAGATCGCCTGGCTGCGCCAGCTGCTGGCGTGGAAGAGCGACGTCGCCGACGCCGTCGTCGGCCAGGAGGACATCCAGCGCGAATGGGTCGAAAAGCTCAAGTCGGCCACCCTCGACGACCGCATCTTCGTGCTGACGCCGCAGGCGCGCGTGCTTGAGCTGCCGGTGGGGGCGACGCCGATCGACTTCGCCTACCACCTGCACAGCGAGGTCGGACACCGCTGCCGCGGCGCGCGCGTCGACGGCGTGATGGTGCCGCTCAATACGCCGCTGCGCAACGGCCAGACCTGCGAGATCATCACCGCCAAGGGCGCGCCAGGCACCGCCGGGCCGTCGCGCGACTGGCTCAGTGCCGAATACACGGTCAGCACCCGCACGCGCGCCAAGGTGCGCGCCTGGTTCCACGCGATCGACCTGGCGGAGACGCTCTCGCACGGCCGCGCGCTGGTGGAAAAAACCCTGCAGCGCGAGGGCAAGACGGCGGTCAACCTGGAAGCGCTGGCGCACAAGCTCGGTTTTTCGAAGGTCGACGACCTGTTCGGCGCGGTCGGCAAGGAAGAATTCAGCCTGCGCCACGTCGAGCAGGCGCTGCACGATACCGGCGAAGCGGCCGAGCCGGAGGACGCGGTGGTGCTCGGCAAGAGCCGCGCCTCGAGCGTCGAGCAGGGCGCCAAGTCGGGCGTGCTGGTGGTCGGCACCGACGGGCTGCTGACGGTGCTGGCCAAGTGCTGCAAGCCGGCGCCGCCGGACGGCATCGTCGGCTTCGTCACGCGCGGCAAGGGCGTCTCGATCCACCGCGCCACCTGCAAGAGCTTCGCCGAGATGCGCTCGAAGGCGCCCGAGCGGGTGATCCACACCGACTGGGGCCGCGCCGGCCAGGACACGGTGTATCCGGTCGACGTGTTCATCCTCGCGGGCGACCGCCAGGGCCTGCTGCGCGACATCTCCGAGGTGTTCTCGCGCGAGAAGATCAACGTCATCGGCGTCAACACGCAAAGCGCGAAGGGGCAGGCGCGCATGACGTTTACGGCCGAAATCGGCTCCACCGCGCAGCTGCAGAAGGCGCTCTCGGCGATCGCCGAAGTGAACGGCGTGCAGGAAGCGCGCCGCAATTGACCGCCCGCGCAGGCGGCAATGACGGCAATGACAGCAATTGCGCCGCTGGCGTTATCATGGCCGCATGCCGATGATTTCCTTCCTCTACACGAAACCGCACCAGTGGCTGCG
>JARXKM010000306.1 GCA_030272785.1 Pseudomonadota bacterium | reverse complement strand
GAAGATCGGCGCCCGTTACCAGTTCTAAGGACTGCCGACGGCTCGCTGAGCTGACGTGAAAAGGGCGCTGAGAAATCAGCGCCCTTTTTTTATCGTCGTGCCGCCCCGCTCACTCCTGGCGCAGGCGGCGCTGGCGCACCGCCGCGGCCAAGCCGTCGAGCACCGCCAGGCTCTGCTCCCAGTCGATGCAGCCGTCGGTGACCGACTGGCCGTACACCAGTTCCTTGCCCGGCACCAGGTCCTGGCGCCCGCCCACCAGGTTCGATTCGACCATCACGCCGACGATGCGGCCGTCGCCGCCCGCCACCTGGGCGCCGATGTCGGCGCATACCGGCACCTGGTTGTCCGGCTTCTTCGAGCTGTTCGCATGCGAGGCGTCGATCATCAGGCGCGCCGCCAGGCCTTGCGCGGCGATCTGCCGGCAGGCGTCCTCGACGCTGGCCGCATCGTAGTTCGGCGCCTTGCCGCCGCGCAGGATGATGTGGCAGTCCTCGTTGCCGTTGGTCGACACGATGGCCGAGTGGCCGCCCTTGGTGACGGAGAGGAAATGGTGCGGCTGCGACGCCGCCTTGATCGCCTCGACGGCGATCTTGATGTTGCCGTCGGTGCCGTTCTTGAAGCCGACCGGGCACGACAGGCCGGAAGCGAGCTCGCGGTGCACCTGCGACTCGGTGGTGCGCGCGCCAATCGCCCCCCAGCTGATCAGGTCGGCGATGTATTGCGGGCTGATCACGTCGAGGAACTCGGTGCCCGCCGGCAGCCCCAGCTCGTTGATGTCGCGCAGCAGCTCGCGCGCCATGCGCAGGCCGTCGTTGATGCGAAAGCTGTTGTCCATGTAGGGGTCGTTGATCAGGCCCTTCCAGCCGACCGTGGTGCGCGGCTTCTCGAAATACACCCGCATGACGATCTCGAGGTCGCCGGCGTAGCGCACCCGCTCAGCGGCCAGACGGCGCGCGTATTCCATGGCGGCCTTGGTGTCGTGGATCGAGCACGGCCCAATCACCACCATCAGGCGGTCGTCCTGGCCGTGCAGGATGCGGTGCAGCGCCACGCGCGCGCCGGCGGCGGTCTGCTCGGCCGCGTCGCTGCAGGCGAACTCGCGGATCAGGTGCGACGGCGGCGTCAATTCCTTCATTTCGCGGATGCGTAAATCGTCGGTGCGGGGCATGCGGTTCTCCGTTTTCAAAGGTTGCTGGGTTGCTCGGTTGCTCGGTTTGCTCGGTTTGCTGGTGTCGGGGCAAAAAAAAACCGCCATCGCTGGCGGTTTCTGGAAAGTTTGCTGGATCTGGTTCTGCTGTCGCGTGAACCTGCCGCTACTCCACCGCCTCGGGGCTGGAATCGCTAAAATAAAAGTGGCGGCGAAAGAATGCGACGTGGTGCATGGCAAGATCCGAAATCGTTTCAACGACTATAGCAACAACGGTCGCCCCTTGGCAAGCGCTTTTACGTCGACTGCGACGTCGACTGCGACGTCGACTGCGATGTCGACTGCGGCGCGCCGGCGCCGCCATCCGGTTGCGACAACCCCACACCGGCGGCACGAAGCGGGCGACGATTGATCTACGTCAGCCGCATCGGCGGCCCGATGCCAGACTCTGACATCTGACACCCCAGCCCGATCCGCGCGCGTGGACTTGACCTCGCACACGCCTGGTCCGTGGATTCGTTGGACTGGATCAACGTTCACGCATTGCCTTGGAGTTCGCCATGAGAGAAACTATCCTGTCCCGTTCAATGCGCCGCCTGTTCGCCGGCGGCGCCGCCGCCGGCCTCGGCTTGCTGGCCCAGGCCGCGCAGGCCCAGGACCAGCCGCCTCCGCCGTCCCAGCAACCGGTCGCGCGGGTCGAAATCACCGGGTCGAACATCCGCCGCGCGCAGGCCGAAACCGCCTCGGCGGTGCAGACCCTGAACCGCGCCGACATCGAAAAATCGGGCCGCACCACCGTCGCCGAACTGCTGCAGACGCTGGCGGTCGACAACCAGGGCTCGGTGCCGACCAGCTTCGGCGCCGGCTTCGCCCAGGGCGCTTCCGGCATCTCGCTGCGCGGGCTCGGCTCGGCCTCGACGCTGGTGCTGATCAACGGCCGGCGGGTGGCGCCGTACGGCCTGGCCGACGACGGCCAGAAGGTGTTTTCCGACCTCAACATCATCCCGGCCGAAGCGGTCGAGCGGGTCGAAATCCTCAAGGATGGCGCCTCCGCCATCTACGGCTCGGACGCCATCGCCGGGGTCGTCAACGTCATCTTGCGCAAAGATTTCCAGGGCACCACCTTCAAGACCACCTACGGCAAGTCCGGCTACTGGGACGGGCGCGACGCGCGCGTGGCGATCACCCATGGCTCCGGCAATCTCGACACCGACAAATACAACCTGCTTTTCAGCCTCGAGTACGGCGGCAAGCGCGAGGTGTGGAACCGCGACCGCGACGACCGCGACCAGATCGGCCGCGCCGACCTGCGCGACCGCGGCTTCTCGGCCCAGGAAGCGCTCGGCGGCACCGGCGCCATCACCTCCAACAACGCCGCCGGCAGCGCCGTCAACGGCAACGTGCGCAATCCCACCACGCTCGACTACTACAACCGCGGCAACCCGGCCGGGGTCGGCTTCACGCGGCTGTTCCCGGCGGCCGCCTGCGCCAACTTCACCAGCCACCCGCAGGGCGACCCGGGCGGCGGCTGCCTGACCGACGCCCAGCAGCAATACCAGCAGATCCAGCCGCGCCAAAATTCGTGGAACCTGTTCGGCCGCGGCACCGCGCAGATCGCGCCCGCGATGCAGGCGTACGCGGAGGCGAACTACTACTGGACCGAATCGATGTCCTTCACCACCCCGTCGACGGTGAGCGCGTCGGTCGGCTTCCCCGGTGGCCCGGTCAGCAACGCCGCCATCGCGCTCGGCGCCGCCCATCCCGACAATCCGTATTTCGGCACCGCCGCGCGGCTGCGCTACCTCGCCACCGACGTCGGCCCGCGCACCAGCGCCATCGGTTCGAAGTTCGGCCGCGTGGTCCTCGGCATCAAGGGCACCGTGCACGACTGGGACATCGACAGCGCGCTGCTGTATTCGGCCAACCACGTGCGCAACGCCCGCACCGGCTTCCTGCAGCGCGACGTCACCTTCGCGCTGCTCAACCCGTCGGCGGCGAACGTGGCGGCGGCCAACCTGAAACCGGCCTACCGCGCGCTGCCGCCGGGCAGCATCTGGCGCATCGCCGAAAACGCCGGACTCAATTCGCCGGCCATTTACGCGGCGCTGTCGCCAACCATTTCCAACACCGCCGAGACGCGCATCACCCAGATCGACGCCAAAGGCTCGCGCCAGTTCGGCCAGCTGCCGGGCGGGCCGATGGGGGTGGCGCTGGGCGCCGAATTCCGCCACGAGCGCACCGAGCTGAACCCGACCAGCGGCACCGAGACGGGCAACATCATCGGCCTCGGCTACTCGGCGTACTCCGGCAAGCGCGACGTCGGCGCGCTGTACGGCGAGCTGCTGGCGCCGGTCGTCAGTTCGGTCGAGCTGTCGGGCGCGATGCGCTACGACCACTTCTCCGACGTCGGCAACTCGTACACGCCGAAGGTCGGCATCAAGTGGACGCCGCTGCGCGAACTGGCGCTGCGCAGCACCTTCGCCAAGGGTTTCCGCGCCCCCAGCGCGGCCGAAAACGGCGTCGGCGGGCTGGCCGCGTTCTCCACCGCGGCCGACCCGCTGCGCTGCGCGCTGGGCGTGGCGGCCGCCTGCAACCCGGCCTCGATCGCCATCATCACCTCGCCCAACCCGGCGCTCAGTCCGGAACGTTCGAAGAACTGGTCGGTCGGCGCGGTGTGGGATCCGCTGCCGCGCACCAGCATTTCGCTCGACTTCTGGCAGATCAAGCGCAGCGACGAGATCAACCAGGAACAGACCGACGCAGCCATCGCGGCCGGCCACGTCGCGCGCGATCCGTCCACCGCCACCACCATCCCGGGCGACCCGGGCGCCATCACGGCGGTGCTGGCCAGGTACGTCAATTCGGCGCAGACCAAGGTGCGCGGGCTCGACCTGGACGGGCGCACCGTGCTCAAGCTCGGCAGCGGCCGCGGCACCCTGGCGATGGACGCCAAGTGGACCCACCTGTTCAAGTGGATACGCACCGAGCAGGATGGCAGCGAGCGCGATTTCGCCGGCACCCACGGCAACTGCGACGTCACCAACTGCATCGGCACGCCGGACGACCGGGTCAACCTGGGCGCCACCTGGGACCTGGCGCCGTGGCGCGTGTCGGCCACGGTGAACTACCGCGCGCCGCTGAAGGACACGCTGTTCAAGAACGATCCGGACGGCTGCGCGGTGCATTTCGCCGACGGCCGCGACGCCCCCAACGGCTGCCGCATCGCCTCGTTCACCACGCTCGACCTGACCGCGCGCTGGACGCTCACGCCCAAGACCGAGCTGTTCGGCACCATCCAGAACGTGTTCGACAAGGTGGCGCCGCTCGATCCGCTGACGTACGGCGCGACCTCGTACAACCCGCTCGACTACAGCGGCGCGCTGGGCCGCTACTTCAGCGCGGGGCTGCGCCACACGTTCTGAGCCCGGCCGGCGCAGCAGCAAGCGTCCGGGATGCCGGGCGCTCGCTGCGCTGCGCCGTGACAAGCAAGTGCCGGCGTTGGCGTGCGCTGCCATGAAAGCGCTATAGTTGCTGCGAAATTGTCGATCTTCAGGAGAAAAACATGCGTCGAACAATCGTCCGAACGGGTCAGCCGCAGCAGGGCAGCGGATGCCCCGCCACGCCGCAAAAAATGGCCACCACTGCTGCACCGCAGTGGCCAGAACGGCACGCGGAAAATGCTGCGTTCGTGAACGCCTACAACGAACTTATCGATGTCGAGGGCGTCGCGTTAGAAGAATATCGCTTGTTTTGACATGGCGCGGTTCGATATTTATCGAAGCCTTGCCAAGACCAACGCCGTCATGCCTTCCTTATCGACGTGCGGAACAACCGGCTGAGCAGCCTTCGCACCCGCATCGTTGTGTCCCTGCGCAGCGTCGCTTCGCTGCCTCGTTGGGTCATCGACGTGCCGCCAGACCTTTTCCCGCTCCTGCGCGTCGAGGGCAACGATTATTTTCTGACGCCGACTGAATTTGGCGCCATCGAGTTGAGCAAACTAGGTCCGCTGGTCAGCTCCGGCGCCGCGTACCAGCAATGCGATCCTGGTCTCGCTGGATCGCATCTTCGGATCGCATCTTCGGATCGCGCTGAGGTTTCCGCTGATTGCCTGGCCCGCACCGCGGCTCAGGCGGTGCCGCCGACGGTCACGTCCTCGATGCGCAGAGTCGGCTGGCCAACGCCGACCGGCACGCTCTGGC
Organism: Pseudomonadota bacterium; assembly: GCA_030272785.1. Lineage (GTDB taxonomy): Bacteria > Pseudomonadota > Gammaproteobacteria > Burkholderiales > Burkholderiaceae_D > JAFCUW01. The sequence continues at coordinate 311 of JARXKM010000306.1, read as the reverse complement.
CTTCCTTGCCGCACACGCCGACGCCCGAGTCGAGCCGCATGTCGTTGCCGATCATCGACACCCGGTTGAGCACGTCAGGGCCGTTGCCGATCAGGGTGGCGCCCTTGACCGGATAGGTGACCTTGCCGTTTTCGATCATGTACGCTTCGCTGGCCGAGAAGACGAACTTGCCGTTGGTGATGTCGACCTGGCCGCCGCCGAAATTGACCGCGTACAGGCCGTTCTTGACCGAGGCGATGATTTCTTCGGGGTCCTTGTCGCCGCCCAGCATGTAGGTGTTGGTCATGCGCGGCATCGGCAGGTGGGCGAAC
>JARXKM010000032.1:26525-28263 GCA_030272785.1 Pseudomonadota bacterium | reverse complement strand
CCCCGTTCGTGGATTTGGCCGGCATGTCGTTCGGCATCATGGCGCGCGGCGCCGACTGAGCGGTGCAGCGGTCCGGGTATCGCGGCGCGACACCCGGCGGCACATTTTTCAAGAAATTAATATTTCGCAAATTGACATCGCGATAATAACCGTAGAGTTGAACCCCGTGCGGTGGCGCCGCCGCACTCCCCAACCGATGGAGATGCCACATGCTTGATTTCATCTTGCAACTGCCTGCGATGGTCGATTCCTGGGACGACATAATGAAGTTGCTGCGCGCCTTGTTCAGGTTGTTCCACTGGTAGACACAACCGCAGTGTCAACGTGCCAGGGCGCCGGTACCATCCGGTTTCCTGGCATTTTTCATGGCCGCGCCCAGCGGATGGCATCGATGGCGGATGGTCCGCTTGGGACGATATCAAGGTGCAGTCAGGGCGCCAATGCCGGGCTCGTGTCAGGATGCCGGCACTGACCCCCGGGGTTACAGGCGGCGCGGACTAGACCAGCAGCGCGGTGTTCAACAGTTGGAACTGCTCGGCCGCTTCCTGCAAGATGCTGTCGAGCGTGGCCTGGTCGAGCACGAAGTCGAGCGCGCTGTCGGCATGCAGCACCGGCGGCGGCGCCACCGGCGAGAGCGGCGACTGCACTGGTGCAAACTTGTTGGCCAGCAGCAGGGTGTCGAGCAAGGTGCTCGGTGGCATCTCCATCAGGCCGCAGCGCAGGTTCTGGATCGCGTCCATCACGGTGTCGGGAATCGACAGCTTTTTCATCACTTCGCGGCTGACCACTTCTTCGCACAGCTGGGCCCAGTTCTCCGGATCGGCGTCGAGCAGGCCGGGGAACTCGTCGGCGCGCGAGAGCAAATAGAACCCGCCAACTTCGTGGACGATCGCGGCGAACCAGGCAGTGTCGGGATCGACGAAGGTGACGCGGCGCGCGAACACCTGCGCCAGCGCGGCGACATGGCCGGTGTGCTCCCACAACTGCTCGGCCTTGCTGCGCAGCTGCGGGTCGACGATGCGGCTGCCGAACTGGCGCACCACCAGGCTGGCCACCAGCATCTGCAGGTTGCGATAGCCGATCCGCATGACGGCCGCGCGCACGTTCGTCACCGTCGCTTCGCCGTTGCGGTTGAAGGCGGCCGAATTGGCCAGCGCGACAGTGCGCGCCGCCAGCTGCGGTTCGCCCAGCACCAGCTTGATCGCGTCTTCGATGTGACAGTCGGGATTGTCCAGCGCCAGTTGCAGCCGCAGCGCGGCGTTCACGCTGGTCGGAAAGGTCAGCTCGCCACGCTCGGCCTGGGCGGCGATGAGCCCGAAGGTTTCTAGTCTGTTCACCGGAAAATTATACTCTGCTGCCTTGGCCGATAGGGAAATGGCGGGACGATGCAACGCACCGCGCCATCGCGTTGCACTCGGTGGCAATCGGCGTGCAGCGGCGTGCTGCGCGGCACGGCTGGCAGGGTGCGCGCTCATTTGATTTTGATCGCGCTTTTGACGCTGGCGACCCCGTCCACGCTCTTGGCGACCTGCACCGCCTTGTCGGCGTCCGCTTTCGAATCGACGAATCCGCTCAGCATGACGACGCCGTGCTCGGTTTCAACGTGGATCGCCATCGATTTGAGCTCGGGCTCCTTGAAGATATCGGCCTTGACCTTGGTCGTGATCAGCGAGTCGGCCACCACCGCGCCGGACTTGCGGGTCGCTGCGGCGCTCTTGTCTTCCACCTTCTCGGTGGC
>JARXKM010000032.1:0-26425 GCA_030272785.1 Pseudomonadota bacterium | reverse complement strand
CCGCGCCGGACTTGCGGGTCGCTGCGGCGCTCTTGTCTTCCACCTTCTCGGTGGCACGCTCGGTCTTGGCGGCGACAGCGGCGGCGGTGTTGCGGGTTTTGTCGGCCACGGTTGCCGCCATGTCCTTGGTCTTGTCGATCACCGTGGCGGCGCTGCCGGCCGCAATGGTGCCCGTGCCGGTAACAGCCGTGCGGCTGTCCACCAGGCAGCCGGTTTTCGGCTGGCCGGCGATCTGCGCGCACTTGTCGACCGCGGCCGCCTTGGCGTCGTCGCGCATGGCGGCAGCCGGACCGGCGGCGCCGGCGACGACGTGGTCAGCCTTGGCCTCGGCCACGGCGGCGGTGTGCACCGAGGCCGCGTTGGCGATGCAGGCGTCCTTGTCGGCGCCGCTCATGTCGCCACACTTCGCCTTGGCCAGCGCGAAATCGGCATCGGCCACCGCGGTGCGCGCCTTGGCGCGGCCGACCGGCGTATTGTTGTACTGGGCGATCGCGTCCGCTTCGGAGCGCGCGCGGACCGCTTTCGCTTCTTCCGTGCAGACCGTTTTTGCATTGCCGCTCATGCCGGCGCACTTCGCAATGGCCACCTTGTAGTCGGCCGTCATTTTCTGGGTCAGGTTATGGTACGTCGCTGGATCGTGATTGAGCGCGGCGGTGGGGGCGGCGGCGAAACTGGCGCCCACGGCGGTGGCCAGCAGCGTGGCGATAAAGGTCTTCATGATCGTTCCTGGAAGAGTGGTGTCGATACCAGTATTTAACGCTCGAACGCCACCGCGGCTCTGTGCGTCAACGAACCCTTGCCGAAAAAACCATCGAGGCAACTTCCTGCGGCCTCAATCGTCCGCCAGCACGCCCTGGCGCCACAGCACGGCGACATCGTCGAACGGCGTCGCCGCCTGGCCGAAGGCGGCGGCGTCCGGCGCCAGCCGCACCCAGGCGCGCGTGTCGTGGGCGTTGCGCGCGACCGGCTGCTCGGCGCGCAGCGCGGCCAGCCAGGCATACACCTGCTCGTAGCGCTGCCGATGGTGGCGCGCCGTCCAGGCCAGCGCCACCAGGTCGGCAAAGCCCTCCTCGCGGCGGCTGTCGCGCATCGCCTTCACTGCGGCGAGCGCCGGATTGCCGTCGGCCGGGTCGGCGCCGGGGTCGACGAAGCCGGCCGGCAGCGCGTGCCAGACGCCGTGCGCGTAGCGCCAGCAGTGGCCGATCTCGTGCGCCGTCATCGCTTCGATCAGCAGGCCGCGTTCGGCTTCAGGCACCTTCTCGAGGAGTGCTTCGGCATCCGGATTGCCGCGCATCGACAGCACCAGCTTGCAGCGCTGGCCGTCGAAGCCCATGGCGAACGGCACGTCGGCGGGGCCGGAGGTCGGCTGGACGATGATGTCGATCGGCAGCTTGAGGCGTTGCGCATAGGCCAGCACGGGCGCGGCGGCGCGCAGCCAGCGGGTTTCCTGGTCGGTCAGGCTGGCTGCGGCATGGGCCGACGACAGGGGCGACAACCAGTACAGCGAGGCGAACAACAGGCGCTTGAGCATGATGGGATTCTCCGAAGTCCATACATGCCTATCGACCGTTCTTTAGCCGGCGATACCCCGTTCGCCTGAAATATATTTCTGTGTGGAAAACATGGCAACGTCGCGCCGACCTGACAAGGCCGCTGCAACGCGCGCGGCAGCGGCCCCGGTGCGATGCAGCGCGCCTAGTTGGCCGGCTTGGCGGCGCTCAGCGCGGCCGCGGTGGCGAAGGCCGGCCGGATGTCATTCGGCACCGACCGCTTCATCTTGTCGAGCGCCTTCTGCACGTCCGGCCGGATCACCACGTACTTGGTCATCAGCGCCTTGGCACGCGCGTAGTCGCCGGTCGCCTCGATGGTGAGGAACTCGCGGTCGAGGTCCATCACCGCCTGCTTGATCTTCTTGAAGTCGACCGAGAACGTGCCGTCGCCGTGCGACACGAAACCGCCCTTGTCGAGCAGGTAGTTGACCTGGATCGCCATGCCGCGCGCGTGCGAATCGGTCAGGCCGAAATGGAGCGTACGAAAGCCCGACGCCAGGAACGTGTTGTACAGCTTGTGCTCGGCCGCTTCGCCCTGCCCCAGCGTATCCTTCAGCTGGCCCTTCTCCATCATGTGCGACAGCGCCCACAGCCCCGTCACGTCGGCCTTGGCCTCCTCGATGGTCGAATAGGTGTCCTTCAGGTCCTGGCGCGGGGTCGACGCCGTGCCGCCGTTGCGGGTGATGTGCGGGCCCAGGCCGTGGGTGATTTCATGCGCCAGGATGTGCGTGAAGAAGGAGTCGAAATCGAGGTCCTTCTGCGCTTCCGGACGCAGCACCAGCCTGGCGATCGGCGTCAAGGTCGACCTGAATTTCGCCTGCTGCACGTTCTTGAGCATCACGCGCTTGGAGCCGCGCTGGCTGATGATGCGCTCGTCGTTGGGCAGGTTGTAGGCGGCCGTCTGCACGCCCATGTTGCCGTCGCCGGCGCCGTACACCTGGTTGACCACCACCATCGGCGCCAGCGCCCCGACTTTCGGATTGCGGTACTGCGGCTCGAGCGGCAGGTTGTCTTCCAGCTCCTGCATGTGCTTGCCGAAGAAGTCGAGCTTCCGGGTTTCCTGCTGGTCGCGCACGTTGACATAGGCCTCGAACGCGGCCTTGTAGCCGAACAGCTCGTCGTTGTAGGTCTCGTACGGTCCGATCGTCACGTCGACCGGCGAATCGAGATCCATCCACGCGAAGTCGGACGCCAGGTAGTCGTTCGACAGGAAGGCGTCGGCGCGCAGGTTGAGGAATTTCTTCAGCGAGGCGTTGTCGGTCGCCGTGGCCGCCTCGCGCAGCAGCCTGGCCAGCTTCTCCAGGTCGCCCTTGTACTCGTCCGCATATTTCACCGTCTTGAACTTGCCGTCGGCGCCGCCGCGGATGGTGGTGTAGAACCACTGCGCCTGTTCCTTGTCCGCCGCCGGCAGCGCGTTGATCCACGCTTCGATGGCTTGCTTCGAGGCGCCGGCCGGATAGAAATTGGCGCCGTCAGGCTTGGTGGCCGGGATCTTGATGCCCGCGTACTCGGCCGGCATGAACGACGCGTTGCCGTCGATGATGGACCACGGCCCCTTGTTGAGCCAGAAGTAGCGCTGGCGCGCCTTGCCCAACGCCGACTGATCTTTGTTCAGCGCGGCCCACAGGGCCTCGTTGTCCGCCCAGCGCTGGCGCAGCTGCAAGGTGTCGACGATCTTCGCCGCCTCGATCAGCTTGACGATGGCGGCCTTGTCGCCGGACGACAGCTTGCTCGTGTCGGCGGTCAGGTCGACCGGCGCGAAGCGCCTGGCCATGGTGTCGAGCTGGGAGGCGGTGGCGGCGACCGGGGCGGCGGCCGGTTTGCCGGCGTCGGCGGCGCCCGCGGCGCCGGCGCCGACGCCCACCATCAGGATGAGCGGAACGAGCAGAGTCTTCATAGGTCCTTTGAAAGAGAAAAATGCGACCGATGCATTGTAATCCTTCGCCGGCAGAGATCAAGCACGCGCCGCCGACGCGAAAATGGGGCCCTCCGGCTCGGCGCCCCCTTTGCAGGGCCCCCATTTTCCGCAGCGGCGGCGGCGCCTTACTTTGGCGCCTGCGCGATGGTCGCCAGCGGCGCTTGCGGCGTCCAGCCGGCGCCCAGCGAACGCGCCACCGCCACCGACGCCAGCAGGCGCTGGGTGCGGATCTGCACGGCGGCGCGGTCGGCGCCGAGCGAATTGCGCTGCGCGTCGGTGACGTCGAGATAGTTCGACACGCCGCGCTCGTAGCGCGCCTGCGCCACCAGGTAGGCGCGCGCCGCCGCTTTCTGCGACAGCGCCTGCGCCTCGCCCTGCAGCTGGCGTTCCTGCACGTCCGACAGGGCGTCTTCCACTTCGCGCAGCGCCGTCAGCAGGCGCGTCTCATGGTTGGCCAGCGCCTCGTCGTAGCGCGCTTTCGACATCGCCAGGTTGGCCTTGTTGCGGCCGCCGTCGAAGATCGGCAGCGACAGCGCCAGCGGGCCGACCGAGAACTGGCGCGCGCCGCCGTCGGCGAGGTTGCGCAGGCTCTCGGAGGCGAAGCCGAAATTGCCGGTCAGGCTGAGCGACGGGTAGAACGCGCCTTCGGCCACGCCCACTTGCGCATTGGCCGCGCGCAGCAGCGCCACGCTGGCGGCCAGGTCGGGCCGCTGCGCCAGCAGGCTCGCAGGCAGGCCGACCGGAATCGCCGGCGGCGCCGGCAATTCCGCGCTGCCGAGGGCGGCGATCAGCGGTGCCGACGGCGACACGCCGGCCAGCGTGGCCAGGCTGTGTTCGAGCAGGTTGCGCTGGCGCTGCACCTCGTGCAGGTCGGCTTCGGCGTTGGCGCGTTCGATGCGCGCACGCGACAGGTCCAGCTCATTCGACAGGCCGCCGTTGAAGCGCGCCTCGACCAGCTGTTCCGACTCGCGACGGGTGCCGAGGGCGCTTTTGAGGATCGCCATTTCGGCGTCCAGCCCGCGCAACTGCCAGTAGTTTGCCGCCACCTGGGATGACAGCAGCAGGATCACGCCGTCGCGGTCGTCCTGCGCGGCGAGCGCCTGCGCGTCGGCCGCTTCGACCACGCGCCGCACGCGGCCCCACAGGTCAAGCTCGTACGACAGCGAGGCGCCCAGCGCGAAGTTGTTGCCCTTGATCGCGCGTCCGCCCAGCGCGAGCGCCTGCGACGTTTCGGCCGAGGTGCGCGAGTTGGCCGCCGAGCCGGCCAGGCTGACGGCGGGCGCCTGCGCGGCACGGAACACGCCGAGCTGGGCCTGCGCCTGCAGCAGGCGCTGGGCGCTGGCCTTCACGCCCGGGTTGTCGCGCACCGCGCGCTGCTCGAGCGCGTTCAGGGCCGGATCGTTGAACACGCTCCACCAGTCGGCCGGCAGGCGCGCGCTGTCGAGACGCGCGGCGTCGGCGTGGCGGTAGGCACCGACCTGCGCCGCTGCCGGCTCGGCGAAATCGCTGCCGACGGTGGCGCAACCGGCCAGCGCCAGCACCGCCAGCGCCAGCGCGCTGCGAATTAAGGATTTTTGCATCGTCATTCCCGTCAAAATAAGTGTTTAGTGGCCGCCGCCGCCGCCGCCCGATGGCGACTTGACCTTGTTGGCGAACCAGAGCACGACGATGCAGCCGATCAGGACGAAGCCCATGATCACGAAGCCGTCGTTGTAGGCCATGATGTACGACTCGCGTCGCACCACCCGGTCGAGCGCGGCGAGCGCCTGGTTGGCGGCGCTGACCGGGTCGATGCCGTTGGCGACGAAGGCCGAAGTCAGCTGCTCGAGCCGCTGCTGGGTCGGCGCGGCGTAGCTGGAGATCGATTCGCCCAGCCGCGCCGAGTGGAAGTGCTCGCGGTTGGTGAGCGCCGTCGCCAGCAGCGCGATGCCGACCGAGCCGCCCAGGTTGCGCGTCATGTTGAACAGGCTCGAGGCGGACGACATGTCCTTCGGCGCGATGCCCTGCATGGCGAAGTTCGACAACGTCAGCATGATGAACGGCTGGCCCAGCGCGCGCACGATCTGCGACCAGAACAGCTGGTCGTAGCCGGTGGTGGCGTCGAGGTTCGAATTCATCAGGCATGAGATGCCGAACATCGCCAGGCCGATCGAACACAGGATGCGGTTGTCCACTTTCGACGACAGCGCAGCGGCGAACGGCATCACGAATAGCTGCGGCAGGCCGGCCCACATGATCACTTCGCCGATCTGCATCGGCGTGTAGGAAGCGATCTGGCCGAGGTACAGCGGCAGCAGGAACGAGGCGCCGTACAGGCCCATGCCGACGCAGGCCGACAGCACCGTGGCGACCAGGAAGTTGCGCTCGCCGTAGAGGCGCAGGTTGACGAACGGCTCGGCCCGCGTGAGGCTGGTGGCGACCCAGCCGACGATGCCGAACAGCGCCAGCGCGGCGAAGGTGATGATGAAGCTCGAGTCGAACCAGTCCTTCGAATTGCCTTCTTCGAGGAAGATGGTCAGGCTGCCCAGGCCGGTGGCCATCAGCGCGATGCCGATCCAGTCGGCCTTGGCGAGGAACTCGAGGTGGACCTTTTCCTTGTCCAGCCCCCACCAGACGCCGAAGATGAGCAGCAGGCCAGGCACCCAGTTGATGTAGAAGATCGACGGCCAGCCGTACAGTTCGGACAGGTAGCCGCCCAGGGTCGGCCCCATGGTCGGCGCCAATGTCGCGGTCAGGCCGAAGATGGCCATGCCGATCGCCCGCTTCGACGGCGGCAGCTTGGCCATCACCAACGTCATCGCCATCGGAATGAGCGCGCCGCCGGTGAAGCCTTGCATCATGCGGAACACGATCATCGACGACAGGCTCCAGGCGCCGCCGCACAGGGTCGAGAACACCAGGAACAGCGCGGTGGTGCTCATCATGTAGCCGCGCATGCCGAACACGCGCACCAGCAGCGCGGTGAGCGGGATGACGACGATTTCGGCGCACAGGTAGGCGGTGGATATCCACGAGCCCTCTTCCTGGGTGGCCGACAAGGTGCCGAGGATATCTTTGAGCGACGAGTTGGTGATCTGAATGTCGAGCACCGCCATGAAGGCGCCGAGCATGCCGGCGGCCACCGCCACCCAGGTGCGCAGGTCGACCTTCTGGCCGGCCGCGGCGGGCACCAGCGCGCCACGTGGTGTGTGAGTCGTGCTGCTCATCGCGGTCGCTTAGCGGGCAGCGGCGACGGCCGGTTGCGCGGGTTTCTGATTGAGTTCGATTTCGGCCAGCGCCGACATGCCCGGCACCAGCCGTCCGCCCAGCTTGCGCACCTGGTCGGCGCCGAGCACGATCTTGACCGGCACGCGCTGGACGATCTTGGTGAAGTTGCCGGTGGCGTTATCGGCCGGCAGCAGCGCGAACTGGTTGCCGGAGGCCGGCGAGAAGCTGTCGACGCGCCCGGTCAAGGGATGGTCCGGCATGGCGTCGACGACGACGTGCACGGCCTGCCCCGGCACGATGCCGGCCAGCTGGGTTTCCTTGAAGTTGGCGGTGATCCAGATATCGTCCTGCACGATGGCGGCCAGCTGCTGGCCCGGCTGCACGCGCGCGCCCACTTCGACGCTGCGCTTGCCGACCCGGCCGGCGACCGGCGCGACCAGCTGGTTGTAAGCGAGCTGCTGCTTGGCGTCCTTGAGCTGGGCCAGCAACACTTTGGCCTGCGCCTTGAGCACTTCGCGCGCCGCGTTGGCCGCGCCGATCTGCGCCTGGGCGGCCAGCACGTTGTCGCGGCGGGCCGCCAGGTCGGCGGTGGCGCCGGCGCGCGCCGCGTTGGCGGCGTCCAGCTCAGCCTTCGAGACCGCCTTCATCTGGGTGTTGTACAACTGGCCGTAGCGCTCCGCATCTTGCTTGGTGCGCATCAGCTGCGCCTGCGACTGCGCCACTTGCGCCTGCGCGCCGCTGGCCTGCGCCTTGGCCTGGGCGATGGTGGCGCCGGACTGCAGCACCTGCTGCTCGGCGCTGGCAATCTGCGCTTCGATCTGTTCGACCTTGACGCGCTGGTCGGCCGGATCGAGTTCGGCCAGCACGTCGCCCGCCTTGACCAGCTGGTTGTCGTCGACCAGCACGCGCGTGACGACGCCGGCGATGCGCGCCGAGACCGGCGTCACGTGGCCCGATACATAGGCGTTTTCGGTCTCGACGAAGTAATGGCTGCGATACCACATGCGCCCGCCGACGCCGAGCGCGATCAGGGCGATCACGGCCACGATGCCGATCACGCGCTTGTTCGGCGGCGTGCCGGCGGCAGCGGCGGCGGCGGCGGGGGCGGCCGCGGGATCGACGGCGACTAGCGGCTTGTGCTCGAGCTTGTTGGGCGTGACTGACATGGATCGGCTCCGGATAAATGAATGGGTAGTAGCGCATTATTGGACAGAAATTCGGCGAAGTCAAGAAATGAAACGATTGCATTTCATTTAAAATTGGACTACCATTTCGGTCATGACTACTGAATCAGCCACTCCAATAAGCGTCAAGTGTGCCGGCCGGCCGCGCAGCAGCGAGCGCGAGGCGCGCATGCAGGATCTCATCCATACCGCCGGCAGCTTGTTTCTGCGGCACGGCTACCGCAACGTCAGTCTCGAAATGCTGGCGCGCGAGGCGCACGTGGCGGTGCGCACCATCTACGTCAAGTTCGGCGGCAAGGCCGGCCTGCTCAACGCGGTGCTGGTGGCCAACCGCGAGCGCTTCTTCAACACTCACGACATGGAACAGGACCAGCGCCCGTTCAAGCAGATCGTCGGCGATTTCGCGGTCCATTTCCTCGACCTGGTCAGCATGCCCGAAGCGCTCAGCATGCAGCGCATGGTGATCGCCGACGCACCCGGCAACCTGGAACTGGCGCGGACCTTCTTCGACGCGGGGCCGAAGCAGACGCGCGACATGCTGGCGCGGTTTTTCGCGCGCCCCGACATCCGCGCGCAGCTGCACGACGACGTCGCGCTCGATTTTCTGCCGGTGCATCTGCTGAACTGCATCAGCGGCGATCATTACAGCAAGCTGCTGTTCGGCGCGCCGGATGTGTCGCGCGCGCAGGTGCTACGCGAACTGGAGCAGCGGCTCGACCTGTTCTACGGCGGCGTGTTGCGCGCCTGAGCCGGTCGACGCTCCCCCACCAGTGTCAGTCCCTGGGTCAGTCCCAGGTAGATGTGGCGAAGCGGCGCCAATCGCGTAGCGTCTGCCCGGTTCATCGTCCGGTTCTAGAAATGCCCACCCACGAACACGATGGGAATGCCCTTCTTTCGCGCCCGCTGCACGGCGTACAAAGAATAGGCGACCAGTCCGGCGGAGAGCAGGTGCGGATTGCCTCCGGCCATCTCGAACGTATCGATATCGTTTCCACGATAACCGTTGCGCCCGCGCACTCTTGTGTAATAAGTCGCCACATGCATGACATTCGAATACAGATTCGTCGCCACGAAGCCCTGCCCGAATCCGGATCGCGCGGCAGGTTCGTGGCGGAGCACAACCTCGCTGGCCAAGTTGCTGGCCAAAAAGCCGGCGACGCTGATACCCCTCAGCGTCGCCGGGCTGAGTGCGCCGGTCCACTGGGCGTCTGTTTGGCCGCACAGCAGCGCGCATTGCGGGCCGGGAACACGAATGCGGACCTGCTCGGCGCCGGCAGCGCGAAATGCCGTCGCATGTCCCAGCTCGTGCACATAAATGCCGGCGAAGATGCCGGCTGCGGCGCCGATGCCGCGCTCGATGTTCTGGCCCGCAGCATGGGCCGCGTCGCTTAAGCCGATTCCCATCAGCAGTACAACGGCGTTGCGCAAGTGGCTGTGTCCCAGGACTGGTTTGTAAAGATGTGCAATTTTCATGGTCGCGCGAGGAACGTTCTGGCGAGATGGGCGGCGCGAAGCCGATGCGTCGACAGCCGGCTGTTGTGAATGTTGCCAGATTTTAACCGAACGGTTACTTGCCGATGCAACAGATGGCCTTCGCCGCGCAGAAAAACTGCCTCGTCGTGTTTGCCTTCACTCTTTCAACGCGAAGAGAACCGGGGCAAAGTCCCGGTTCTTGTGTCGCCGGTTGCCTGGCGCTAGCGCTTGCGCGGCGGCGGCAAATCGGTGCACACGCCTTCGTATACTTCGGCGGCCATGCCGATCGATTCGCCCAGGGTCGGATGCGGGTGGATCGTCTTGCCGATATCGACGCCGTCGGCGCCCATCTCGATGGCCAGCGCGATTTCGCCGATCATGTCGCCGGCATGCGTACCGACGATGCCGCCGCCGACGATGCGATGGGTCTCGGCGTCGAACAGCAGCTTGGTGAAACCTTCGTCGCGGCCGTTGGCGACCGCGCGGCCGCTGGCAGCCCACGGGAAATGGCCCTTTTCGAGCTTGATGCCCTTCGCCTTCGCCTCGTCTTCGGTGATGCCGACCCATGCCACTTCGGGATCGGTGTAGGCCACCGACGGAATCACCTTGACGTCGAAGTACGCCTTCTCGCCATGCGCCGCTTCGGCCGCCACGTGCGCCTCATGCACCGCCTTGTGCGCCAGCATCGGCTGGCCGACCAGGTCGCCGATGGCGAAGATGTGCGCCACGTTGGTGCGCATCTGGCCGTCGACCGGGATGAAGCCGCGCTCGGTCACCGTGACGCCGGCCTTGTCGGCGGCGATCTTGGCGCCGTTCGGGCTGCGCCCGACCGCCACCAGCACCATGTCGTAGAGCTGCGGCTCGGGCGCCGCGGCGCCCGCTTCGGCCGCCGCGAACGTGACCTTGATCCCTTCGGGCAGCGCTTCCACGCCGACCGTCCTGGTCTTGGTCATGATCTTGTCGAAGCGATGCTCGTTGAACTTCTGCCAGACCTTGACCATGTCGCGGTCCGGGCCCTGCATCAGGCCGTCCATCATTTCGACGACGTCGATGCGCGCGCCGAGCGTCGAATAGACGTGCGCCATTTCGAGGCCGATGATGCCGCCGCCGATGACCAGCATCTTCTTCGGGATGGCGCGCAGTTCGAGCGCGCCGGTCGAGTCGACGATGCGCGGATCTTCCGGCACGAACGGCAGCTTGACGACCGACGAACCGGCCGCGATGATCGCCTTCTTGAAGCCGATCACCTTCTTGCTGCCGTCGCCGGCGGTCACTTCGATGTGGTTCGGGCCGACGAACTGGCCAACGCCCTGCACCACATTGACCTTGCGCGCCTTGGCCATGCCGGCCAGGCCGCCGGTCATCTTGGAGACGACCTTTTCCTTCCAGCCGCGCAGCTGGTCGACGTCGACGTCGGGCTTGGCGAAGGTGATCCCGTGCTTGCTCATCGAGGCCGATTCGTCGATCACCGCGGCCACGTGCAGCAGCGCCTTGGACGGGATGCAGCCGACGTTCAGGCACACGCCGCCGAGCGTCGGGTAACGCTCGACGAGCACCGTGTCCATGCCCAGGTCGGCGGCGCGAAAGGCCGCCGAATAGCCGCCGGGACCGGCGCCGAGCACCATCATCTCGCACTCGACGTCGACCTTGCCGGCGTAGCTGGCGCCCGCGGCGGGAGCGGCGGCCGGTGCGGCAGCGGCAGCCACCGGTGCGGCGGCAGCAGGGGCAGCAGCGGCGGCGGCCGGCGCCGGCGTCGCCGCGGCACCGGCCGATTCCTCGAGGATCAGCAGCAGCGAGCCTTCGGCCACCTTGTCGCCGACCTTCACTTTCAGTTCCTTGACGACGCCGGCGTGGCTGGCCGGGATTTCCATGCTGGCCTTGTCCGATTCGACCGTGACCAGCGACTGGTCGACCTTGATGGTGTCGCCCGGCTTGACCATCAGTTCGATCACTTCGACTTCCTTGAAGTCGCCGATATTCGGGACCTTTACTTCAATTGTGCTCATCGTGCGCTCCAATCACAACAGGGTTTTGCGCAGGTCGGCCAGGACATCGGCCAGGTAGGCGGTGAAGCGCGCGCCCATCGCGCCGTCGATCACGCGGTGGTCGTACGACAGCGACAGCGGCAGCATCAGGCGCGGCTGGAACGCCTTGCCGTCCCACACCGGCTCCATGGCGGTCTTCGACAAGCCCATGATCGCCACTTCGGGCGCGTTGATGATCGGCGTGAAGTAAGTGCCGCCGATACCGCCCAGCGACGAAATCGTAAACGTCGCGCCCTGCATGTCGGTAGGCTTGAGCTTGCCGTCGCGCGCCTGGGCCGACAGCTCGCCCATTTCGGTGGCGATCTGCGAGACCGATTTCTTGTCGGCGTCCTTCAGTACCGGCACCACCAGACCGTTCGGCGTGTCCGCCGCGAAGCCGATGTTGTAGTACTGCTTGAGGATCAGGCTGGCGCCGTCGGCCGACAACGACGAGTTAAAGGCCGGGAATTTCTTCAGTGCCGATACGCTCGCCTTGATGACGAAGGCCAGCATGGTCAGCTTGACGGTCGACTTGGCCTTGGCCAGCGCGGCGTTCGAATCGACGCGGAACTGTTCGAGGTCGGTGACGTCCGACTTGTCGTACTGCGTCACGTGCGGGATCATCACCCAGTTGCGGTGCAGGTTGGGACCGCTGATCTTCTTGATGCGCGACAGCGGCAGCAGCTCGGTCGGGCCGAACTTGCTGAAGTCGAGCGAAGGCCATGGCAACAGGTCGAGGCCGACACCGGTGCCGCCGGCAGCCGGCTTGGCGGCCGGTGCGCTCGCCTCGGCCAGCACGCCCTTGACGAACTTCTGCACATCTTCCTGCGTAATGCGCCCTTTCGGACCGCTGCCGCCGACGCGGCCGAGGTCCACGCCGAGCTCGCGGGCGAACTTGCGGATCGACGGCGAGGCATGCGCCTTCGACGCGTCGACCTGCGCAGCGCTGGCCGCTGGCGCGGCTGCGGCGGCGGGCGCACCTGCCGGTGCGGCTGCCGGTGCCGGTGCGGCGGCGGTCGCGGCGGCTGGTGAGGCTGATGCGGCTGGTGCGGCGGGAGCGCCGGCCGAGGTGGTCTCGATCAGCAGCACCAGCGAGCCTTCGGCGACCTTGTCACCGACCTTGACCTTCATTTCCTTGACCACGCCGGCGTGCGACGACGGGATCTCCATGCTGGCCTTGTCCGATTCGACGGTGATCAGCGACTGGTCGACCTTGATGGTGTCGCCAACCTTGACCATCAGGTCGATCACTTCGACTTCCTTGAAGTCGCCGATATCGGGCACTTTGACTTCGACGATGCTGGTGGTGCCCGCTGCCGCGGGGGCGGCCGCAGGGGCAGCCGCGGCCGGAGGAGGCGCCGCTGCAGGCGCCGCGGCCACGGGTGCGGCTTCGGCCGGCGCGGCGGCGTCCGCCGTTTCGAGGATCAGCACCAGCGAACCTTCGGCCACCTTGTCGCCGACCTTGATTCTGAGTTCCTTGACCACGCCGGCGTGGCTGGACGGGATCTCCATGCTGGCCTTGTCCGATTCGACCGTGACCAGCGACTGGTCGACCTTGATGGTGTCGCCCGGCTTGACCATCAGTTCGATCACTTCCACTTCCTTGAAGTCGCCGATATCCGGGACCTTGACTTCCACAATGCTCATAGCATGACTCCGTTCTTGTTCGTTTTTGCGAGAGAGCGCGATTAACCACTATCCTCAAGACCGCCATTGCCGCGCAGGCGGCAATCCATACCGAGCGTGATCGCTCAACTCGGCATGGGTCCCCGCTTGCGCGAGGACGACGGTGCATCTGCTATCGGCTATTGCTTACTGGCTTACTGGGTTACTGGATTCGGCTTGCTCGGATCGAGGCCGTACTTGGCCACCGCTTCGGCCACCACCGAGTGGGCGATCACGCCGTCGTCGGCCAGCGCCTTCAGCGCGGCGACCGTGACGTAGTAGCGGTTCACCTCGAAGAACTCGCGCAGCTTGACGCGCGAATCGGAGCGGCCGAAACCGTCGGTGCCGAGCACGGTGAAGCTGCGCCCTTTCGGCATGTAGGCGCGGATCTGCTCGGAGAACAGGCGCACGTAGTCGGTCGTCGAGACGATCGGGCCGGTGGTGTTCTGCAGCAGGCCGGTAACGTACGGCACGCGCGCTTCGGCGGTCGGGTTGACCAGGTTCCAGCGCTCGCAGTCGACGCCGTCGCGCGCGATCATCGTCAGCGACGGTGCGGACCAGACGTCGGCGGCGATGCCCCAGTCGCTATTGAGCAGTTCGGCGGCGAAGATCGACTCGCGCAGGATGGTGCCCGAACCGATCAGCTGCACGCGCAGCTTCGATTCGGCCGGACCTTCCTGCAGCAGGTACATGCCCTTCAGGATGCCCTCTTCCGCACCCTGGCGCAGGCCTGGCATCGGATAGTTCTCGTTCATCAGGGTGATGTAGTAGAACACATCTTCCTGGTTGGTCACCATGCGGCGCAGGCCGTCCTGCACGATCACCGCCACTTCATGGGCGAAGGTCGGGTCGTATGGCATGCAGTTCGGGATGGTCGCGGCGAAAATATGACTGTGGCCGTCTTCGTGCTGCAGGCCTTCGCCGTTGAGCGTGGTGCGCCCCGCCGTGCCGCCCATCAGGAAGCCGCGTGCGCGCATGTCGCCGGCCGCCCATACAAGGTCGCCGATGCGCTGCATGCCGAACATCGAGTAGAAGGTATAGAACGGGATCATGACGCGGTTGTTCGACGAATAGGAAGTCGCCGCGGCGATCCACGAGCTCATGCCGCCCGCCTCGTTGATCCCCTCTTGCAGGATCTGGCCGGCCTTGTCTTCGCGGTAGTACATCACCTGGTCCTTGTCGACCGGCTCGTACAACTGGCCCTGCTGGTTGAAGATGCCGATCTGGCGGAACAGGCCTTCCATGCCGAAGGTGCGCGATTCGTCGACCAGGATCGGTACGATGCGCTGGCCCAGGCTCGGGTCGCGCAGCAGGGTCGAGATGATGCGCACGAAACTCTGCGTGGTCGAGATCTCGCGCCCTTCGGCGGTCGCATCGAGCACGTTGTGGAACGCCGACAGTTCGGGCACGACCAGCACTTCGTCCGCTTTCGGACGGCGCTGCGGCAGGTAGCCGCCGAGTGCGGCGCGGCGTTCGTGCAGGTATTTCATCTCCGGCGCGTCGTCGGACGGCTTGAAGAACGGGATCTCGGCCAGCTTGTCGTCCGGGATCGGGATGGCGAAACGGTCGCGCATTTCGCGGATCGCGTCGTCGTCGAGCTTCTTGGTCTGGTGCGCGGTGTTGCGCGCTTCGCCCGACTTGCCCATGCCGAAGCCCTTGACGGTCTTCACCAGCAGCACGGTCGGCGTGCCCTTGTTGTCCTGGGCATTCTTGAACGCGGCGTAGACCTTGTGCGGATCATGGCCGCCGCGGGTCAGGCGCCAGATGTCGTCGTCGGTCATGTTGGCGACCATCTTGAGCAACTCCGGGTGCTTGCCGAAGAAGTGCTTGCGCACGTAGGCGCCGTCCTTGGCCTTGTAATTCTGGTATTCGCCGTCGACGGTTTCCATCATCACGCGCTGCAGGATGCCGTCCTTGTCCTTGGCCAGCAGGGCGTCCCAGCCTTCGCCCCAGAT
Organism: Pseudomonadota bacterium; assembly: GCA_030272785.1. GTDB lineage: Bacteria > Pseudomonadota > Gammaproteobacteria > Burkholderiales > Burkholderiaceae_D > JAFCUW01. Next base: position 11,449 of record JARXKM010000032.1, on the reverse strand, counting down.
GACCTTGACGACGTTCCAGCCGGTGCCGCGGAAGTCCGCTTCGAGTTCCTGGATGATCTTGCCGTTGCCGCGCACCGGGCCGTCAAGGCGCTGCAGGTTGCAGTTGACGACCATCACCAGGTTGTCGAGACGTTCGCGCACCGCCATGCCGATCGCGCCCATCGATTCCGGCTCGTCCATCTCGCCGTCGCCGCAGAATACCCAGACCTTGCGGTTTTCGGTGTCGGCGATGCCGCGCGCATGCAGGTACTTGAGGAAGCGCGCCTGGTAGATCGCCATCAGCGGGCCGAGGCCCATCGACACGGTCGGGAACTGCCAGAACTTCGGCATCAGTTTCGGGTGCGGGTACGACGACAGGCCCTTGCCGTCGACTTCGCGGCGGAAGTTGAGCAGCTGTTCCTCGGTCAGGCGGCCTTCGAGGTAGGCGCGGGCGTAGATGCCGGGCGACGAGTGGCCCTGGATGTACAGCAGGTCGCCACCGTGGTCGGCGGTCGGCGCGCGCCAGAAGTGGTTGAAGCCGATGCCGAGCATGTTCGCCAGCGAGGCGAACGACGAGATGTGGCCGCCGAGGTCGCCGTCGGCGCGGTTGGCCTTGACCACCATCGCCATCGCGTTCCAGCGCATCCACGAGCGCAGGCGCTCTTCGAATTCGAGATTGCCGGGGCAATGCTGTTCGAGGTGGGTGGGGATGGTGTTGACGTAGGCGGTGTTGCTGGAAAACGGGATGTGGGCACCGCGCCGGCGGGCCAGGTCGACCAGGCGCTCCATCAGGTAGTGGGCCCGCTCGGGACCTTCGTTTTCGATGACGGCTTCGAGTGCTTCGAGCCATTCCTTGGTTTCGAGGGTATCCGGATCGTTGGCGGCTTGGGCCGTCAACTGGTCGAGTTGAGCTGACATGTCTGTGCGTCTCCTGGTTATGGGCGCCCTGCGCATTGAAATTGCGCAGTTCGCTGGCGCCGGTTTTACTGATTATTTACCAATATCCAAAGTGTGTGTGCAGATTCTACCAGCACTTTTGGAAAATTTCAAATTACGATATTCGATTTCATAATGTGGCATGAAACAATCAGCGCGGTGAGCGCGGCGGCGCCGGCATGGTGAAACGTGGTGAGAATATGCGGACGAACGGCGAAGCACGGCGCGCGATAGCGACGGCGGCTTTATAATCGAGGTTCCGCTTGCCTTTCGCTAGATACCATGCCCGCCAAACTGATCGATGGAGTCCTCCTTTCCCACCAACTGCGCGCCGAGATCGGCCAGCGTGCCGCCGCGCTTACTGCCCGCGGCAAGCAGCCGGGACTGGCTGTGATCCTGGTCGGCGAAGACCCGGCCAGCCAGGTCTACGTGCGCAACAAGGTCAAGGCCTGCGCCGACGTCGGCTTTCACTCGGTGCTCGAAAAATACGACGCCGACCTGAGCGAGGCGGCGCTGCTCGAGCGCATCGCCGCGCTCAACGCCGATGCCGCCATCCACGGCATCCTGGTGCAGATGCCGCTGCCGCGCCACATCAACCCGCACAAGGTGATCGAGGCGATTGCCACCACCAAGGACGTCGACGGCTACTCGGTGCTGTCGGCCGGCGAACTGATGACCGGGCTGGCCGGGTTCCGGCCGTGCACGCCGTACGGCTGCATGAAGCTGATCGACAGCACCGGCGTCGACTTGCGCGGCAAGCACGCGGTCGTCATCGGCCGCAGCAACACGGTCGGCAAGCCGATGGCGCTGCTGCTCTTGCAAGCGAATGCCACCGTCACCATCTGCCATAGCGCGACACCAAACCTGGCCTACCATACCCGCCAGGCCGATGTAGTGGTGGCCGCGGTCGGCCGGCGCAACACGCTCACGGCCGACATGGTCAAGCCGGGCGCCATCGTCATCGACGTCGGCATGAACCGCGACGACAACGGCAAGCTGTGCGGCGACGTCGACTTCGCCGGCGTGCGCGAGGTCGCCGCGCACATCACACCGGTGCCGGGCGGCGTCGGGCCGATGACCATCACCATGCTGCTGATGAATACCGTAGAAGCGGCCGAACGCTGATCCTTGGCGCCACCAGCGCCACCGGCGCCACCCTCGTTCGCGTCCGCACCCACATTGGAAGAGAGCCCATGAACACCCAGACCACCCCCAGCAATCCCCTGCTCGATTTCTCCGGCCTGCCGCGTTTCGACCAGATCACGCCGGAGCACGTGCTGCCGGCGATCGACGCGCTGATCGCCCACGCCAGCGAGGTCGTCACCGAGCTCGAAGCGCCGTCCGCGCACGTGACGTGGGAAAATTTCGTCATCCCGCTCGAAGACGCCACCGAAAAACTGGGCCGCGCCTGGGGCGTCGTCAACCACCTCAACAACGTCGTCGACACGCCCGAGCTGCGCGCGGCCTACAACGAGAACCAGCCGAAGGTGACCGAATTCTGGACCGCCCTGGCGCAGAACGAGGCGCTGTTCGCCAAGTACAAGGCGCTCAAGGCCAATCCCGACTATGTCAACCTGACGCCGGCGCGCAAGAAGATCATCGAGAACGCGCTGCGCGACTTCCGCCTCGGCGGCGCCGAGCTGCCGGAGGAAAAGAAAGGCCGCTTCGCCGACATCCAGGAACAGCACGCCGCCGTGTCGACGCGCTTTTCCGAGAACGTGCTCGACGCCACCAACGATTACAAGCTGCTGGTCGACGATGAAGCCGACCTGGCCGGCCTGCCCGACGACGCCAGGCAGGCCGCGCGCGCGGCCGCCGAAAAAGATGGCAAGGCCGGCTTCCAGTTCACGCTGCACTTCCCGTCCTACTTCCCGATCCTGCAGTTCGCCGACAAACGCAGCCTGCGCGAGACGATCTACCGCGCCAGCGCAACCAAGGCGTCCGAGATGGGCAGCGTGTTCAGCGAACTGGAAAAGTGGGACAACACCGCCAACATCGCCACCTTGCTCAAGCTGCGCGACGAAGAAGCGAAGCTGCTCGACTACCGCAATTTTGCCGAAGTGTCGCTGGTGCCGAAAATGGCGCAAAGTCCCGAGCACGTGATCGAATTCCTCGAAGACCTGGCGCGCCGCGCCCGTCCGTACGCCGAGAAGGACCTGGCCGAACTGCGCGCCTTCGCCCGCGACGAACTGGGCATCGGGCAGCTCGAGGCGTGGGACCTGGCGTACGCATCCGAGAAGCTGCGCGAGCAGCGCTACGCGTTTTCGGCGCAGGAAGTGAAGGAGTATTTTCCCGAGCCGAAAGTGGTCGACGGCCTGTTCCACCTGGTGCAGTCGCTGTTCGACGTGACCATCGCGCCCGACAGCGCGCCGGTCTGGCATCCGGACGTGCGCTTCTACCGCATCGAGCGCGACGGCAAGCTGGTCGGCCAGTTCTACCTCGACCTGTACGCGCGCGCCGGCAAGGGCGGCGGCGCCTGGATGGACGACGCGCGCGGGCGCCGCCTGGAAACCGGCGGCACCCTGCAAACCCCGGTCGCCTACCTGACCTGCAACTTCACGCCGCCGGCCAGCGTCGACGGCGCGCTGCAGCCGTCGCTGTTTACCCACGACGAAGTGACCACGCTGTTCCACGAATTCGGCCACGGCTTGCACCACATGCTGACCCAGGTCGACGAGATCGCCGTGTCCGGCATTTCCGGCGTCGAGTGGGATGCGGTCGAGCTGCCCTCGCAGTTCATGGAAAACTTCTGCTGGGAGTGGGAAGTGCTGCAGCACATGACGGCGCACGTGAAGACGGGCGAGCCGCTGCCGCGCGCGCTGTACGACAAGATGCTGGCGGCGAAGAACTTCCAGTCGGGCATGCAGACCTTGCGCCAGGTCGAGTTCTCGCTGGTCGACATGCACCTGCACTACGACTACGATCCGGCCAGCGCGCGCTCGGTGCAAGAGCTGATCAACGAAGTGCGCGAGAAGTTCTCGGTGATGATGCCGCCCGCCTTCAACCGCTTCCAGCACTCGTTCGGCCATATTTTCTCCGGCGGCTACGCGGCAGGCTACTATAGCTACAAGTGGGCCGAAGTGCTGTCCGCCGACGCCTACGCCGCCTTCGAGGAAGCGGTGGCGGCCGGCGGCGGCGCCCTGTCCGAACAGACCGGCAAGCGCTTCCAGCAAGAGATCCTGGCGGTCGGCGGCGCACGCTCGGCGCTCGAATCGTTCAAGGCCTTCCGTGGCCGCGAACCGAGCATCGACGCCTTGCTGCGCCATAGCGGCATGAGCTCTTGAAGGAGACAGTATGAAACGCGTTCTCAGTGCAAGTTTGAAACGCGGCCTGCCGCTCGGGCTGGCATTACTGCTGTGCGCGGCCGGCGCCGGCGCGCAGATGTTCAAGTGGACTGACGCGAAAGGCGTGGTGCACTTCAGCGACCAGCCGCCGCCGGCCGCCGCCGGCAAGGTTGAACAGAAACGGATGGCCGGCGCCGGCGCCGGAGACGGCGTGGCCCTGCCCTACGCGCTGGCCGAGGCGAGCCGCAACAGTCCGGTGGTGCTGTATTCGAGTGCGGCGTGCGCGGCGTGCGACGAGGGCCGAGCCCTGCTGCTGCAGCGCGGCATCCCGTTTACCGAAAAGACCGTCGCCTCGAACGCCGACCAGCGCATGCTCAAGGAGGCCGGCAGCGACGGCCAGGTGCCGCTGCTGCTGATCGGCGGCGCCCGGCAGATCGGCTTCGAAGCGGGCGCCTGGCATGCGGCGCTCAGCGAGGCTGCCTACCCGCTCAAGCGCATGCTGCCTGCCGCTTACCGCCAGCCGGCCGCGGCGCCGGCCGCGCCGGTCGCGCCGCCGCCCGCGCGCGACGCGATGCCAAAACGGCCTGCCGAACCGGCGCGCCCGCCGCAGCCAGCGTCCGATGCGCCACCCGGTTTCCAGTTCTGAGGACCGCCATGACCCGCGTCGATTTCCATACCAACATCCCCGACAAACTCAGCTACGCATGCCGGCTGGCCCGCAAGGCCTATGCGGCGGGCGGCAAGCTGGTGCTGCTGACGGAGGATGCAGCCCAGGCGGCGGCGCTCAACGAGGCGCTGTGGAACGTCTCCGAGACCGACTTCCTGCCGCACGTGCTGGCCGGCGATGTGCTGGCGTCGGTGACGCCGATCATCGTCACCGATGACGACCAGGTGGCGCTGCCGCATGGCGACATGCTGGTGAACCTGACGCGGCGCATGCCGGCCCACGTCGAGCGGTATGCGCGCGTGTTCGAGATCGTCTCCACCGACGCCGACGATGCCGCCGCGGGGCGCAAGCGCTACGTCGCCTACAAGCAGCAAGCGTATCCCTTGACCCACTTCGTGGCAGGCTCATCATGACCCATCCGCCGGCGTTCGACGCCAGTATCCCGGTATTGACCGAAGTTTTCCCGGATCAGCCGGGCGCGCCGTCCGACGATGGCGCGCCCGCCGCGCTCGAAGCGCGCGCCATCGATGGCTGGAGCGAGCCGGAATGGGCGCTGCTGGAACGGCAGCTGGCCGAGCGCATCCTGCAGCAATTGCAGGGGCGGGTCGATTTCGTGCTCGAGCAGCGCCTGCGCGACAGCATGGAAGAGGCGCTGCGGCACGCGATGGCCGGCCTGACCGACGAAATCCGCCGCGGCCTGCAGCAGACCATCGAGAAGATCGTCGTGCGCGCGGTGGCGCAGGAGCTGACGCACCTGCAGTCGCTGAAGAAGTAGCGTCGCGGTTGAAGCGTCGCGTTTGAAACGTCGCAGGCATCGCGTGAACCGCACCGGGCTCAGGCGGAGGCGCCGGGCCCCGCGACCCGCCGTTGTGGGCGCTGCCGCTAACCACACCGGGGCCTGACAGGGTCGCCGAGCCCCCCGGGGTCAGACCCCGGAGCCGACCCTCCCCTGGCTTGCATCTGCTTACAAAATGATGGGCCTGATGCACCCGCGTGCGTCTACCCGGCAGCGTCCCGGCACGTTTACCGCTTTGCGAAGCAGACAATTTGTTGTACCTTTTGCCCTACGCAAAAATTCCGAATGCGGCGTCACGAGCGCTGTTGTTATCCACAATCGATTGGAGAATGTCCATGCAGTTCACAACAAAGCTCATTCCACTGGCCGTCGCACTGGCCTTTGCCGGCAGCGCCGGCGCGCAAGAGGTCGTCAAGATCGGCCACGTCGCCCCCATTTCGGGCGCCAGCGCCCACTTGGGCAAGGACAACGAAAACGGCGCGAAGATGGCGATCGACGAGTTGAACGCCAAGGGCTTCATGATCAACGGCAAGAAAGTCACCCTGCAATTGCTGACCGAAGACGATGCCGCCGATCCGAAGCAAGGCACGGCGGTGGCGCAGAAACTGGTCGATGCCAAGGTCAACGGCGTGGTCGGCCACCTCAATTCGGGCACCACCGTGCCGGCGTCGCGCATCTACAACGATGCCGGCATTCCGCAGATTTCGCCATCGTCGACCATCCCTGTCTATACCAAGCAAGGTTTCAAGGGCGCCTTCCGGGTCGTCGCCAATGACAACAAGCTGGGCGGCACGCTGGGGCACTATGCGGTCGACAAACTGCACGCCAAGAACATCGCCGTGATCGACGACCGCACCGCCTACGGGCAGGGTGTGGCGGACGAATTCGTCAAGGGCGCGAAGGCCAAGTTTCCGGGCGTCAAGATCGTCGGCAAGGAATTCACCAACGCCAACGCGACCGATTTCACCGCCATCCTCACCTCGATCAAGGCGAAGAAGCCAGACCTGATCTTCTTCGGCGGCATGGATTCGGTGGGCGGCCCGATGCTCAAGCAAATGAAGGCGCTCGGCATCAATGCCAAGTTCATGGGCGGCGACGGCATCTGCAGCGAGGCCCTGATCGGCCTGGCCGGGGCCGGCATAGGCGAGAGCAACGTGATGTGCGCGCAGGCCGGCGGCGTCGAAGGGGCGCAAGAAAAAGTCATGGCCGACTTTGTCGTCCGCTACAAGAAGAAATTCAACGCCGACATCCAGATCTACGCGCCGAACGTCTACGACGCGGTGATGGTGATGGCGACCGCGATGCAGAATGCCAAGTCGGCCGACCCTGCCAAATACTTGCCGGAACTGAAGAAGATCAAGTACCAGGGCGTGACCGGGCTGATCCAGTTCGATGCGTTCGGCGACATCAAGGACGGCGCGATGACCTTGTTTACCTACAAGGACGGCAAGAAGATCAAGGTCGAAGTGATTCACTAAACCGATACTGCCCCGCGGCCACGGCTGCGGGGCATAAAAAAAGCGCGCTGACCGACAATCAGCGCGCTTTTGCGTTCGAGCCTGCGTTTATTTCTGTGCCAGCACCCATTTCACCAGGGTGCGCGCTTCGGCGTCGGTGACCTGCGGGTTGGCCGGCATCGGCACGGCGCCCCAGGTACCCGAGCCGCCCTTCATGACTTTCGCCACCAGTTTATCCTCGGCGTCTTTCTGACCCGCATATTTCGCTGCCACATCCTTGTATGCCGGACCGACCAGTTTGGTGGCGATCGCGTGGCAGGCCATGCAATTTTTCGCTTTGGCCAAGTCGGCGTTTGCCATGGCACTCGTCGAGGCCAATGCCGACAACACCATGCATAACATCAGTGAACGTTTCATCTATCTCTCCAAAGTTGTGACAACTAAAAATGTATTCTACCGCGTTTTGCGCAAAGCCAAATCGGCCGGAATGACTACATAACGGCCCGGCGGCGGGTCCGGTTGACCACAGCAGATGCGCCGCATACGAATTAGTGCCACACGGCACCAAAAAGTTTGTAAGATAGGGGACGAAAAGGAGTTCGCCATGCCGCTGATCATCATCATTGCACTACTGGTTGGGCTGCGCTATTTCGAAGTCTGGCGCTTTGCCGAGCTGTCGTGGTGGTGGATAGTCGGCCTGATGGCGGTCGCCTTCATCTGGTTCGAGTTCATCGAAAAGATGCTTGGGCTCGACAAGAAAAAGGAGCACGACGTCGACGAACAGCGCCGCAAAGACCGCATCAAGCAGGCGTTCAACAAGCGCAAATAACCAGACAATAAACCGGGACAGACCCGGTTTTTCGCGATAAACCGGGTCTGTCCCGGTTTTTGTCGCCGGTTTTTTCGTTTATCCGGTGACGGCACCTTTGCTGGCCGACGACGTCAGCGCGGCGAACTTGGCCAGCACGCCTCGCGTGTAGCGCGGCGCCGGCCGCTTCCACTGCGCGCGCCGACGGGCCAGCTCATCGTCGGCCACGTTCAGCTGGATCAGCAGCCGGCGCGCGTCAATCGTCACCGAGTCGCCTTCTTCGACCAGCGCAATCAGCCCGCCCTCGAACGCTTCGGGCGACACGTGCCCCACCACCATGCCCCAGGTGCCGCCCGAGAAGCGGCCGTCGGTGATCAGCCCGACCGATTCGCCCAGCCCCTTGCCGATCAGCGCGGCCGTCGGCGCCAGCATCTCCGGCATGCCCGGCCCGCCCTTCGGCCCCAGGTAGCGCAGCACCAGCACGTCGCCCGGCCGGATGCCATCGGCCAAAATCGCGTCCATCGCCGCGTATTCGTCGTCGAACACGCGCGCCGGCCCGGTGATCACCGGATTTTTCAGCCCGGATATCTTGGCCACGCAGCCTTCCGGCGACAGATTGCCCTTCAGGATGGCCAGGTGGCCCTGCGCGTACAGCGCCTTGTCGATGCTGCGGATCACGTCCTGCCCCGCCGCCGGCACCGACGGGATGTCGGCCAGCTGCTCGGCGATGGTCTGGCCGGTGATGGTGATGCAGTCGCCATGCAGCAGCCCGGCGTCGAGCAGCAGCTTCATCACCTGCGGGATGCCGCCGGCCCGGTGCAGGTCGGTGGCGACGTACTGGCCGGACGGCTTGAGGTTGCAGATCACCGGCACGCGCAGGCGCACCCGTTCGAAATCGTCGAGCGTCCATTCGACTTCGGCGGCGTGCGCGATTGCCAGGTAGTGCAGCACCGCGTTGGTCGAGCCGCCGGTGGCCATGATCAGCGCCACCGCGTTCTCGATCGACTTGCGGTTGATGATGTCGCGCGGCTTGAGGTCGCGCTTGACCGCCTCGACCAGCACGCGCGCCGATTCGGCCGCCGAGCCGACCTTTTCGTCGTCCGGATTGGCCATCGTCGACGAGAACGGTAGCGCCATGCCGAGCGCCTCGAACGAGGACGACATGGTGTTGGCGGTGTACATGCCGCCGCACGAGCCGGCCGACGGACAGGCGTTGCGCTCGATGCCGTCGAAGTCTTCCTGCGACATGCGCCCGGCGGTAAATTCGCCGACCGCCTCGAACGCCGACACGATGGTCAGGTCCTTGCCCTTCCACTTGCCCGGCTTGATGGTGCCGCCGTACACGTAGATGCCCGGCACGTTGGTGCGCGCCAGCGCGATCATCCCGCCCGGCATGTTCTTGTCGCAGCCGCCGATCACCACCACGCCGTCCATCCACTGGCCGTTGACGGCCGTCTCGATGCAGTCGGCGATCACTTCGCGCGAGATCAGCGAATACTTCATCCCTTCGGTGCCCATCGACATGCCGTCCGAGATGGTCGGCGTGCCGAACACCTGCGCATTGCCGCCGGATTGCTTGATGGTCGAGATGGCGATGTCGGCCAGCTTCTGCAGACCCGAATTGCACGGCGTGATGGTCGAGTGGCCGTTGGCGACGCCGATCATCGGCTTGACGAAGTCTTCCGTCTCGTAGCCCATCGCGTAATACATCGAGCGGTTCGGGCTGCGCGAGACGCCTTCGGTGATGTTGCGGGAACGGCGGTTGTAGCGGGGCTGGTCGGCCATGGTGCACTCCTGTTCGAACGATGCTGTGAGAATGCCTTGCCGGCCATGCCAAGTCAAATATATGATGTGCCGAGCTATAGGTCGATAAACCACTCAGTCGGACTCATTACGCATGAAACGGATATTGTGAACCTGGACTTGCGCCAACTGCGTTATTTCGTCACCGTCGCCGAAGAACTCCATTTCGGCCGCGCCGCGGTGCGCCTGCACATGACCCAGCCACCGCTGTCGCAGACCATCCTGGCGCTCGAGGAGGTGCTCGGCGCGCCGCTGTTCCTGCGCAGCCGCCGCAGCGTGGCGCTGACGCCGGCCGGCGCGGCGCTGCTGCCGGAGGCGCGCCGGCTGCTGGCGCAGGCAGCCCTGCTGCCCGACCTGGTGCGGCGCGCCGCCGCCGGCGAGGCGGGCCGGCTGGCGCTGGCGTTCGTCTCGTCGGCCGATTACAGCGTGCTGCCGCCGTTCCTGCGCACCTACCGCGCGCAATGTCCGCAGGTGCAGATCAGCCTGCTGGAGGCGACCTCGGACGTGCAGGTCGACGAACTGCTGCACGGCCGCATCGACGCCGGCCTGTTGATCCCGCCGCTGCCCGACAAGGCGCGCGCCGAGCTCGATTACCTGAAGGTGCTGGCCGAACCGCTGGTGCTGGCCGTGCCGGCCGGCCTGGCGGCGCTGCGCGGCGCCGGCCCGGTCTGGCTGCGCGAGGTGCCGGCGCTGCCGCTGATCATTTTCCCGCGCCCGATCGCGCCGGCGCTGCACGACGCCATCCTGGCCTGCTTTCGCGGCGCCGGCGTCACCCCCGAGATCGGCCAGCAGGCGATCCAGATGCAGACCATTGTCAGCCTGGTGTCGGCCGGCATGGGCATGGCACTTGTGCCACAATCGGTATCGAACCTGATGCGTCCGGGCGTAGAATACCGGGCGCTGCGCGACCACTCCCCGCAGGTCGAGACCGGCCTGGCTTGGCGGCGCGACAACCGCTCGCCGGTGTTGCTGGGATTTTTGGATTTACTGAGGAAGAACACTTTATGCTGACCCACCCGATGCCTGACCCCGTGGCATTTTCGATCGGCCCGGTGCATGTGCACTGGTATGGCTTGATGTACGTGCTCGCCTTCGCCCTGTTCATCGCGCTCGGCCGCGTGCGCATCAAGCAGCCGCACATCGCCGCCCAAGGCTGGAAAAACGCGGACCTCGACGACATGCTGTTCTACGGCATGCTCGGCGTGATCATCGGCGGGCGCATGGGCGAGGTGCTGTTTTACACGCCCAAGTTCTTCCTCGACAATCCGCTGGAGATCTTCATGGTCTGGCATGGCGGCATGTCGTTCCACGGCGGCTTCATCGGCGTCGTCATCGCCATGGCGCTGTGGGCCAGGAAGGCCAAGCGCAACCTGTTCGACGTCTACGATTTCATCGCCCCGCTGGTGCCGCTCGGCTACGCCGCCGGCCGGCTGGGCAACTTCATCAACGCCGAGCTGCCCGGCCGCGTCGCCGACGCCAGCCTGCCGTGGGCGATGCGCTGGCCCGACACCCACTTCCCGCTGCACCCGGTGCCGGTGTTCCTCGAAGGATTGCGCCATCCGTCGCCGCTGTACCAGATGCTGGTCGACGGCCTGCTGGTGTTCGTGCTGCTGTGGCTGTTCTCGCGCAAGGCGCGCCCGCGCCTGGCGGTCGGCGCGATGTTTACCTTGCTGTACGGCTGCGCGCGCTTCTTCACCGAATACTTCCGCGTGCCGGACT
>JARXKM010000305.1 GCA_030272785.1 Pseudomonadota bacterium | reverse complement strand
CGGTTCAGATCGAGGCGTCGCTACGCTCGCTCGATCTAACCTTATTCGTTAGGCTACTTCAATATTCGCTCTGTTGCACTTGCTAGCTTACATGGCCTGTGCAAGCGCTATGTTAGTTTCAGAGTTCTGCCCCTTCTGGCGGGTTCCCGCATGGGTTCAGCGCTTGTCCGATTGCCAGACGCGACCCCGACAACACCACAGTAGCATGTTGCAGCAGGGGAAGACGACAGGATTCGCGGTAGCTTCCTGTGTGTCGGTCGAGGCCGTCGACGGTGCGTTGCCAGCATGAGAACAGACCCGCTCTGCCCGGCACGCCGCTCGTACCCGCGCGCCAACCACTCATCCCACGTCAGACGCAACTCGTCGGCAATGGCAAAAATATGCCGCCGGCCAAACGTATCATGCCGGCATGGCAGATCCGATACAGTTCAAGTCCGGCGAGTTTTACGGCGACGCGCACCATGGCGCGGGGGGCAGCGTGTTTGATATTCAGCGGCTGACCGCCACGCGCAGCGAGGACGAAGTGTGCACCCATCGGCATGACGATGCGCATTTCGTCCTGGTGCTGTCCGGGGTCTATGTTTCCAGCGCACTGCACGCGCCGGTGCGCGCTGCCTCACCCACGCTGGTGTTCAATCCCGCCGGCACCACGCACCGCGATCGTTTCGTTGATGGTAGAGGCAGTTTTCTCACATTGTCGCTCGATCCGGCCGTGCTGGAAGGCGCGCAGGCCTTGCGCGACGCCCCGCAGCAAGCCATCGTCCTGGCTGCGCCGGTTGGAGTGGCCGCGGCTTTCCGTGTCGCCCGTGAAATCGGCCGCGGTGGCGACGTCGCGTTGCTGGAGGCGGGCGCCTGGGAGGTGCTGGCTAGCCTGCAAGGTAACGCCGCCAGCGCGCCGCGCACGTTGCCGCCCTGGGCGCACCAGGCCTACGATGCGGTGATGGACATGGCCGCCGACAGCCACCTGCGCATCGCCGATCTCGCCGCCGCGCTCGGCGTGCACCCGGTGCACCTGGCGCGCGTGTTCCGCCAAGCCTGGGGGTGTTCGCCGGGCGAATTGCTGCGTTGGCGCCGCGTCGACCAAGCCAGCGGCCTGTTGCGCCGCCGCGGGCTGGCCATGGCCGAGGTGGCGGCCACTGTCGGCTTTGCCGACCAGAGCCACATGAACCGCGCCTTCCAGGCCCAATACGGCATGACGCCGGCCAGCTATCGCCAGCGAATGTTTCAAACGTCCAAGACGACGCCCCGGCCGGCTGGCTAGACTGGGCTTTTCATTTCAGGAGTACAACATGTTGCGATATTTGCCCGCTGCCGCTTTGATCCTGCTTGCCGGCGCCAACGCCCGCGCGGGCCAGTTCGATGCTGTCACCACCGCCATCGAGGCTGGCACGTTCAAGCAGATCACCAGCGTGGTGGTGGCCCGCCATGGCAAGGTGGTCTACGAACATTATTTCGACAAGGAAGGTGCCGAGGGCCTGCGCAATACGCGTTCCGTCACCAAAACCGTGACCGGCATGCTGGTGGGCCTGGCCGTCGAGCGAAAGATGCTGCGCCTGGATAGTCCGGTACTGCCGTATTTCCCGGAGCTGCGACCGCTGGCCTCTGCCGACCCGCGCAAGGACAAGATCACGGTCGAAGATTTCCTGACGATGAGTTCCTTGCTCGAATGCGACGACGACAACCAGCAATCTCGTGGCAACGAAGAACGCATGTACCTGGTCGAAGACTGGAGCCGCTTCGCCGCCGACCTGCCGATCAAGGGCTTTCCGGAATGGCAGCCGCGTCCGGAAAATTCGCCGTATGGCCGCGCCTGGAGCTACTGCACGGCAGGGGTGGCTCTGCTTGGCCCGCTGCTTGAAAGGGTTACCGGCCAGAGCGTGCCGGACTTTGCGGCGGCCAGCTTGTTCAAGCCGCTCGGCATCGAAAAGGTGAAATGGCAGTTGCAACCGAAGGGTACGGCAATGACGGGCGGCGGTCTGCAGCTGCGCAGCGTGGACTTGATGAAACTTGGCCAGCTCTACCTCGACGGCGGCCGCCTGGATGGCAAGCAGGTCATTCCAGCCGACTGGGTCAGGCGTTCGATTGCGCCGCATGCCCATGCGCGCGACCAATACGACTACGGCTACCTGTGGTGGCTGCAATCGTTCAGGGTCGACGGCGGCGATGTCCCCAGTTACAGCATGGCGGGCTCGGGAGGGAACAAGGTGTTCGTGTTGCCCGCGCAGGACGCGGTTGTCGTCATCACGACAACGAATTTCCAAGTCCGCGACGCCCATCCACTCAGCGACAAATTGCTGACGACTTTGATTTTGCCGGCGTTAGCGCGTCCCTGAAAAAGCGCTGCGGCAGATGTGCGAAAGCCGACGCGGAAGTCCGGACGACGGGCGCACGGATGCACGCGCTCGCATCGGCTGCTAATCAAGGGCGTTTTTCCGGCCTCCCCAAGCGACGTCGGTGGGCCGGATTTTTCTTGTCCCTGAAACTGTTGACCATAAACGGCAAGGGGTAATCAAGTAGCCCAAAGCCCTACTAAAATATAGGGGGAAGTTATACATAATGCTGCGCACCGCCAATATGGCCGGCCGCCTCCTTTTCACCGGACGGGCAATCGGGCTGAGGGAGGAACATGGCGAGGAGACAGGGCAGGGCTTGGTCAAGGCGCCCAAGGACCTACTTCGGCGCCCGACTGTCAATCGCTACCTGTCCGTTGCGGCTGGACCAGCCCCACCTATTGCGCGAGCCGCCAGCTGTACGCTACCAAGCCGAATGCAGTAACGACTGCCGGCAATTCGACATGTCGCCGTTTGACCTCAAGCATATCGACAAGCCCGATTGGATCGACCCGTCGAAGGGCGTGCCGACCTTGATGCCAATCAGTGTGGTGGACGACCACAGCGGCGTCAGTTCAAGTACATGACCGAGCAGTTTGATGCAAAGGGAGCTGAGATCCGGGCGATGTTCAGTAACCAGCTCGAACCCAAGCGAACGGCCGAGGTCCGTGAGCGGATGCTGGCGGCGGGGTTGCCGATGCGCCGCTATTTGCAGTTAGCGTGAGCCGGCGGTGATGGAGTACGAGCACTGCGCCGTCGATTTCAAGCGCATTTGCAGATTGCGTGAGCGCGGCCCACCGTCATTTGCAGTCAATTCCAGCCGAAATCGGCGTGAAATGCGAACACGGCCGACTTCAAACGCGAACCGCTACAGTTAGCAACAGCTTCCGGAAGCTCGCTCAAGCAAAGTCGGCCTTTGGCGGCAAAAAATCATCGGCGCCAACCTCATGTGCCGCTCCACAAAAGATACTTGACCCGCATGGGCAGGGGCAGCCCGCTCGGCGGTTTGCTGTCGATCATGGCGATGGCTTGACGTCCTTGAACGACCGCCAGATCGCCAAATCGTAGGCGATCTTCAGCACGCCGCACGCCACCAGCGGCGCGGCCAGCATGCCCGCGGCGAACAGGCCGGCGCCGATGACCGGCCCGGCGGCGGACGCCAGGCTGCGGGGGACGGCGGTGAAACTGGCCGCCGCCGCGCGCTCGGCCGGCGTCACCACCGACATGACGAAGGCGCTGCGCGCCGGCACATCCATCGACGACAGCAGCGCGCGGACGATCAACAGTCCCAGGGCTGCCCAGATCGATGGCGCGAAGGCGGCGCCGATGAGGCACAGGCTCGCTGGTATGTGCGTGAACACCATCGTATTGACCAGTCCGATCCTGCGCGACAGCGGCGGGGCCGCGAGTTGCGACGCGGCGGCGCACAGCCCCGACCAGAAAAAGAACTGGCCAGCCGACGCCACCGACATGTCGAACCGCTTGAACAGCCAGAGCGCCAGCAGTGCGTTGACGACGAGGCCGCCGGCGAACGAGTCGACGGAGAAGAGCGCCGCCAGGCGCACCACGGTGGGACGCGAAGTCCCCAGCGGAGTCCTTTGCTGCGGCGCAGCCTCATGGGGGGGCGGCAGCGATCTGTAAAGCGCCCACACGCCGCAGCCGACCAGGCCATACAGCCCGAACATGCAGCGCAGACCATCGACCGCCGACAGTCCGGTGGCGGCCGAAATGTGGGATGGCAGCGCCGCCGCCAAGGCCCCGAGGGCGGCCGAGAGCGACCCCAGAAGGCTGTATCGGGCGAACAGGGAGGTGCGGGCATCGCCCTCCGCGCACTCAGCCAGGCGCGCGTGCTCGAGTGGCAGGAACACGCTGACGTCGCCGGAACTGGGGTTGAGTGTGCCGACGAAGGCAATGACGAGCAGTGGCCAGAACGTCGAGGCAAGGCCAAAGCTGAAGCCGGTGGCGGCCATGAGGGCCGCAGCACCCGAGATGAGGCGGTGGTGGTGCACGCGGTGGCCCCACGCGCCCACGGCCAACGTCGCGCACGCCGACCCGAGCAGCGTGGCCGTCGCCAGCACACCCACTTCCCACGGCCCGAATCCCAGGGCGAGCAGATACGCCGGCAACAGGACCGCGACATAGCCGTCCACGAAGGCGCGCAGCGCGCGCGCGAGCAGCAGCGGCAGCGCGGATGCCTGCACGCCTGGCGGAAGCAGCAAGCGGGCGATCATCGGTGCGACGCCACTGCGAACGGGCGTTGTGCCCCGGCGCGTGGGTCGGGCCGGGCGGGCGATGTTTGTTGAATAGGCATACGCGCTAATTTACGGGTTTGCCGGCGGAGTCACAAGGGCGCATGGTGGGATGCGCCCGGTGGCATCGCGCGCTGGCCGTGGGTCGATCGACTTCTGTTGGACGGACTATTGAATCATTTATGTCAAGATATGTCTAAGATTAGTAGAAAATGATGATCGAATTTGGATTGTAGTCGGGAAGATTCCATGGGCATGAACATCAACTTGACGTCACAGCTGGAGGAAATGGTGCGGCAAGAAGTGACGTCCGGCTTATACTCATCAGCGAGCGAGGTGGTCCGCGAAGCTTTGCGCCTGATGGCCGAGAAGGACCAAGTGCGAACGGTTAGGCTTGGCCAGCTTCGTCAGGAATTCAAGATGGCCTCGACAGCGGGCCAGCGGTTGCGTGGGAGCCTGATGAAATCAAGCGTGCCGGTCGGGAGAAGCGCGGGGCGAAGGCGGCAGGAGGTGCGTAACTGCCGACAGTTATTGTCCGTCCTCGGGCCCGCGTCGACTTAAGCGGAATTTGGGAAGACATCGCAGAAGACAGCGAGGCTTAGGCCGATGCTTTTGTCGATCGGCTCGCTGCCGCCGTCGCGAGCAGCAAGCGAGTGAAAGTCCTATTTTGTCACCGCCAGCACGGTGCGGTGTCCGCCCTTGAAGGTATAGAGCGTCAGCGTGCCATCCCGAACGTCGCCGTACTGGTCGAACGCGATGGCGCCGGTGACGCCCGTGTAGTGAGTCTTTGCGACCGCCGGCAGATACTTCGCCGGTGCCGCGGAGCCGGCCTTCACCATCGCATCGGCCAGCACCATGACCGCATCGTAGGCATACGGGGCATTGATCTGGACATCAATGCCAAATCGCTTTTTGTAGGCTGCCCTGAAGCGATCCATTGCGACCCTGCCGCTGCCTTCGACGCCGCCCGCTTCCGCGCAGACGACCTGGTCGTCTGCCATCGCACCGCCCGCCAGCTTGGCGATTTCGTCGGAGCAGATACCGTCGCCGCCCATCATTCTCGTACTCATTCCAAGCTGCTTCATTTGACGCAGCATCGGTCCGGCTACGGCGTTCATTCCGCCATAGAAAATCAGATCGGGCC
>JARXKM010000304.1:4420-5732 GCA_030272785.1 Pseudomonadota bacterium | reverse complement strand
GTACTCGGGCGAATCGGGCGGCCTGAACGAGTCGAACTCGGACATCGGCGGCGAGGCGGTCGAAGCGTACGCGCGCGCCGGCGGCACCGGCGCCACCATCCCCAACAGCGGCAACGACTGGATGGTGGGCCGCGAGATCAGCAAGACCGGCACGCCGCTGCGCTGGCTGTACAAGCCGAGCAAGGACGGCGCCAGCCCAAATGCCTGGAGCAGCGGCATCGGCAATCTCGACGTGCA
Organism: Pseudomonadota bacterium; assembly: GCA_030272785.1. Classification (GTDB taxonomy): domain Bacteria; phylum Pseudomonadota; class Gammaproteobacteria; order Burkholderiales; family Burkholderiaceae_D; genus JAFCUW01. The sequence continues at coordinate 5,495 of JARXKM010000304.1, read as the reverse complement.
CTACAGCAGCGGACCGAACAACCGCATGTTCTATTTCCTGTCGCAGGGCTCGAACGCCAACGCCAGCAGCGACTATTACAGTTCCTACCTGACCAAAACACCGCTGGCGATGACCGGCATCGGCACCGACAAGGCTTACCGCATCTGGTTCCGCGCGCTCACCACGAAGTTTACCGCCTCGACCAACTACGCCGACGCGCGCAACAAGGTGCTGCAGTCGGCCCAGGATCTGTACGGGGTCGGCAGCCGCGAGGCGATTGCCGTGCAGCGCGCCTACGCGGCCATCAATGTCGGCGCCGACGTCGACGAGACGGGCGGCGGCGGCGGCCCGCTGGCGATCAGCGCGAACCCGGCCAGCGTCAGCGTGGCGGCCGGCGCGACCGCCAATTTTGCAGTCGCCGCCACCGGCGGCACGGCGCCGTACAAATACCAATGGCTGCGCAACGGCGCCAGCATCGCCGGCGCCACCGCGCCCAGCTACAGCCTGGTCGCGCAGAGCGCCGACAACGGCGCCGGCTTCAGCGCCAGGGTGACCGATTCGGCGGCGTCGCCGGCCAGCGTCACCAGCACCACCGCCACCTTGACGGTGTCGTCGGGCAGCGCGACCGAGCGCATCGTCAACGGCAGCTTCGAGTCCGGCACCACCGGCTGGGCCGGCGGCACCTGGGTGATCGGCAGCTACGCCGGCCAGCGCGCCTACGACGGCACCCGCTTCGCCTGGCTGGGCGGCTACGGCTACACGGCCAGCGAAGGGATCACCCAGACGGTGACGATACCGGCCAACGCGAGCGCCGCCAGCCTCAGCTTCGCGCTGCACATCGACACCGCCGAGACCACCACATCGATCGCCTACGACAGGATGATGGTGCAGGTGCGCAATCCGGCCGGCACGGTGCTGGCGACGCTGGCGACCTACTCCAACCTGAACAAGGCGGCCGGCTACCAGGTCCGCACCTTCAACCTGCTCGCCTACAAGGGCCAGACGGTGACGCTGTCGTTTGCGATGACCGAGGACTTTTCGCTGCAGACCTCGTTCGTGCTCGACAAGGTGAGCCTGATCACGCAGTAGGGGCTG
>JARXKM010000304.1:0-4320 GCA_030272785.1 Pseudomonadota bacterium | reverse complement strand
GCGCCGCAATCTGGTGAAGGCGGCCGGCTCCCATTCGCGCAGCGCCAGCAGCAGGCCGCTGCCGCGCCGTTTGGCCAGCGGCGAGGCGAGACTTTCCTCGTGCAGTTCGGCAAACACCAGGCGCAGCCGGCGCAGCTCGGTGTGCAGCTTGTCGATGGCCGCGTCGGTCAGCATGGCGTGCGAAAAATCGAGCGATTCGCCGGCCCGCGCGAAGCGGCTGTCGAGAAAATCGACCAGCCCCTGGGCGCGGAAATACTGGCGGATCGGGCCGTCCGCCAGCCAGTCGAAATCGCGCGCGACGTTGAGCCGGATGCGGTTCCCGGGCAGCAGGGCGATCAGCTTGAGGCGGTCCAGCCGCAGCAGCCGCTGCAGGCATTCGGCCTCGCTCAGCTGATAAATGGCGAGCATGTCCTGCAAGGTCCAATGGTTCAGCGCGCACACCGCCACCAGCAGCAGCAGCGGATCGGACATCAGCTCCTTTTCCTGCGCCGCGCTGAGGGTGCGCAGGCGATGGTCGCCGGCGCTGGCCTGCTGCGCCAGCTCGGCCAGGGTGAAGCCGAGCAGGTTGCATACCTCGACCAGCCGGTCGACCGACAGCTGGCCGCTGCTGAACAGGCGCTTGACGCTCGGCTCGGACAGGCCGAGCGCGGCGGCGACATCGCGGTACGTCTTGCCCTGCAGTTTCAAGTGGCGCTTGACGGCGCCGACCAGCTGGGTCACTTCGCTCATGGATGGCCTGGTATCGAGATGTGATGCCGGCGATGTCGGAATCGGCGACTAATCCGGCCAGCGTAGCATCCGCAGCGCCGTTCGGGCAAGCTCGCCGCTGATTCAACCTTTCGCGGAGAGCGACATGAAGCGTTCGCTGGTGCACCTACCCCTGTTCATCACCCTGCTGGCGTGCGCGCTGCTGCTCGCGCACGGCCCGATTCCCCAGTTCGCCCACTACCACCAGTTCGCCGACCGCAGCACGCTGCTGGGCGTGCCGCACGGCGCCGATGTCTGGTCCAACCTCGGTTTTGCGCTGGTCGGCGGCTGGGGCATGCTGCGCCTGTGGCCGGCGCCGGCCGCGCCGTCGCACCATGCCGGGCGCCATGGCTACCGGCTGTTCCTCGCCGGCTTGCTGCTCACCGCGGCCGGATCGAGCCTGTACCACCTGGCGCCCGACGATGCGCGCCTGGTGTGGGACCGGCTGCCGATCGCGCTCGCTTGCGCCGGCCTGCTGGCGGCGGTGCGTGCCGAAAGCCAGCCATTGCCGGACGCGCGCCGCGACGCCCGGTGGCTGGGCGCGCTGGCTGTGCTGAGCGTGTTGAGCGTGTTCTGGTGGTATGCCACGGCGCTGCGCGGCGCCGGCGACCTGCGGCCATATCTGCTGTTGCAAGGCTTGCCGCTGATCCTGATCCCGCTATGGCAGGCCCAAGCGCGCGCGCCGTGGCGCGACCGCGTCGCGTTCGGCGCCGCGCTGCTGCTGTACGGCGCCGCCAAGCTGGCCGAGCTGAACGACCATGCGCTGCTGGCCGCGCTCGGCGTCGTCAGCGGGCACACCCTCAAGCACCTGCTCGCCAGCGCCGCCGCCGCGGTGCTGGTGGCACGCCTGGTCGCCCGGCGTGCGGTGCCGGCTTGTGCATGCCGGGCCGCGCCCCGGCGCCGGCCCGCTACCTGACCGGGCCGTACACATAACCGTTGGCGCAGGCGGTGCCGCTGCATGGCGTGCCCAGCATGTTGGCGATGATACGGCCGGTGTTGCTGCGCGCATGGAAGTGGCCGACGCCGTCGCGGTCGCCGCCGGCGACGTTCCAGGGCAGGCCGTCGCGCCAGTCCCAGTCCAGCTGCGCGGCGTTGGCGCCGGCGCCGACGTTCAGCTGCGCGCGGACGTTGCCGAAACTATTGCGCAGAAGCGGACTGTAGCCGCAGCTGGCGCTGTCGGAGGTCGTCACGCACATCAGTTCGTCGTTGGTGCCGGCGTGGATGGTGTAGAACGCCACGCCGGTATTGCTGTCGGCCGCGTTCGGCAGCGCGTACCAGGCGCTGCTGCCGGTCCAGCCGTTGATGCCCGCCGGCGCCGCATCCGGATACAGGCCGAACACCCACGGGTCGAACAGGTTTTGCGCGCCGCAGGTGGGCGCCAGCGGGTTCGCGTAGCCGACTTGGCGGCACGCATCGAGGCCATGCAGCGCGCCGGCGATATTGACGAAGCGGCGCACGCTGCCCCAGTCGCCGTAATAGCTCAGCGCCGCCATCGCCGTCGACACGCCCAGCGAATGGCTGACGATGTCGACCCGCGCCTGGCCGGTCTGGCGCTTGACCGCCTGGATGAAGCGCTCGACGATGGCGTAGGCAGACTCCTCGCCATACACCTGCTGCGGCGCGCGGCGCTGGTCCGCGCTCAGGTAGGTCACGCCGAACAGTTCGCAGTCGCGGTAGCCGGCTGCCTTGAACTGCTGGTACACCGACAGCGGCGCGGTGGCGAAGCCGGGCACCGGGAACGGCGGCGCATCCCAGCTGGTGGCGTTGTCGCCATTGCCATGCACGAACACCACCGGCGTGTGCGTGACGGTGCAGCGCGCCGCGCCGCCGAAGCCGCCGAACTCGCCGGCATGCGGCTCGAAGCGGCCGCCATACTGGAACGCGCTGCCGTTGCATACGCGGCCGTCGAAGGCGCCGCAGGACAGCGCCGCCGCATGCGGGCTCAGCGCCACGGCGGCGGTGGCCACAGCTGCCATAGCTGCCACCAGCGCCTGTTTGGCACGCCTGATCATCGCCTGGTCTCCTCAACGGATGCACACGCTCCGTTGGACAGCGAGGACGGCGAAAATGTCCCGCGCCGCGCGAATCAGTGCATGTGGGTGCTGAACTTCATGTTGAACGGATACGCCATGTCGCACGGCGCGCCGCGGCAGACGGCCGGCTTGTAGACTTCCCGGGCCAGCACCTGGGCGGCAAACTGCGCCAGTTCCGGGGTAGGCGCGGTGATGGTTTTCACCGACAGCACCTTGCCGTCCTTGCCGACGAGCACATCGAGGCGCAGATCACCGTCCACCAGCACCTTGTCCTGGGCCTGCTTGAACCACTCGAACATCGGCTTCGGGCCATGCAGGGGATAGGGCGGCTCGTCGCCCGGCTCGAGCGCCATGTAGGGCAGCTTGACGATGGCTTGCTGCTCGGGCGTGAGCTGGGCATAGGATTTCTCGAACGGCACCGAACCCATCACCGTTTTCGGGTTCAGGCTCGAGCCGACCATCGGCGCGACCCCGCGCATGGCGTAGCGGGTTTCCTCCGGCTTGACGGCGGCCGGCGTGCCGCGCACCCTGCCGTCTTCGAAATCGGCGTCGAGCCGCTGGCCGCTGCCGGCGTAGGTCAACACGCCCTTGCCGTCGAATCTGCCGGCCTTCCAGGCGCCGTCGTAGCGACCGCCGAGCGCGAACGTCATCGTGCCGATGCCGTCGAACTTGCCGTCCTTCCAGTCGCCGGTGTATTCCGACTGGTCGTGCCTGAGCATGACGCCCTTGCCGTGGCGCCGGTCGTGCCGATACTCGCCCTCGTACTGGTCGCCGTTGGCGGAGGCGGTATAACCCTTGCCGTCGCGCAGGCCGTTCTTGATCTGCCCCTTGTAGCTGTCGCCGTTCTCGTACTTGATGACCGCATCGCCGTCGAAGCGGCCCTCCACCATCGTCACCTCGTAGCGGGCCCACACGCTGCCCAGCAGTACGCCGGGGCGGCTGCGTTCGAGCACCCCTGTGCCGGCCGCATAGCCATCCTTGCAGGGGCCTTTCCAGGCGATCGTCTCGTTGGCGGCCAGGGCCGGCTTGGCGACCAGGCAGCCGGGCTCGCCGATGAATCCGGCCGCCCCATCGGCGCGGGCCACGCCCGACAGAGTGAACAAGGCGAGCAGGCAGGCGGCAGTTTTCATGGCGGTGAGAAAAGTGAACGGGACAAATATTGTAATTGATAAACTAGCTCATCTTGCAATATTTCACCGTCAAGCCCCACCGGGGTCAGAGCTAGCTCCCGAAAACCGGGACAGACCCGGTTTTTCGCGCGATATTTACCCGTCGGCCCCGGCGGAAAACCGGGTCTGTCCCGGTTTTTTGGCGTTCCTTACAGCGCGCGGGCGATCAGGATTTTCTGAATGTCGCTGGTGCCTTCGTAGATCTGGCACACGCGCACGTCGCGGTAGATGCGCTCGATCGGGAAGTCGCTGACGTAGCCGTAGCCGCCGAACACCTGCATCGCGTCCGATACCACCCGCTCGGCCATCTCGGAGGCGAACAGCTTGGCCATCGCCGCTTCCTTCAGGCACGGCAGGCCGGCGTCCTTCAT
>JARXKM010000303.1 GCA_030272785.1 Pseudomonadota bacterium | reverse complement strand
GCGGACGTGGCCAAGCTGCGCGAGATCGCCGACGGCTACGTCAAGCGCGGCAAGCTGTACCAGGCGGAACTGAAACAAATCGGATAATTTATGACCCCAGACATGACCCAAGACATTAGCCAGGACACCCTGCAGAAATTCATCTTCGACAACGCCGCCGTGAAGGGCGAATTCGTCGAAATTTCCGATACCTGGCGCGAGATCCAGTCGCGCCACGACTATCCGGCGCCGGTCAAGACCGTGCTCGGCGAGATGCTGGCGGCGGCCGCGCTGCTGTCGGCCAACCTGAAGTTCAACGGCGCCATCATCATGCAGATCCACGGCGACGGGCCGGTGCGCCTGCTGGTGGTCGAGTGCGACTCGGACCTGCGCCTGCGCGCCACCGCCAAGCTGGCCGAAGGCGCCGTGGTAACCGACGATGCCACGCTGACCGACCTGCTCAACCTGCACGGCAAGGGCCGCTTCGTGATCACCCTCGACCCGCTCGAGAAGATGCCCGGCCAGCAGCCCTACCAGGGCATCGTGCCGCTTGACGGCGACGACATGGCCACCGTCATCGAAAACTACATGCTGCGCTCGGAACAGCTCGACACGCGCCTGTGGCTGGGCGCCGATGCGACCGTTTCGCGCGGGCTGCTGCTGCAAAAGCTGCCGCGCCACAGCGGCAAGCTCGACCAGATCGAACAGGCCAGCGAGGCGGAAGAACTGGAAACGTGGAACCGCGCGGTGATGCTGGCGTCGACGCTCAAGCAGGAAGAGCTGCTGTCGACCGACATCCAGACCTTGATGAACCGGCTGTTCTGGGAAGAGACGATCCGCGTGTTCGAGCCGGCCCATCCGAGCTTTCATTGCAGCTGCACGCGCGAAAAAGTCGGCAACATGCTCAAGATGCTGGGCCGCGGCGAAGTCGACGAGGCGTTGGCGGACCTGGGCCAGCTCGGCATCAACTGCGATTTTTGCGGCAAGCACTACGAGTTCGACAAGGTGGACTGCGCGCAGCTGTTCGCCACCGACACGCCGGTCGAGGTCCTGATCGCCGCCGGCGACATCAAGCACTGAGATGCGCGACACGCCGCGCTCCGCGTTTCCGCATTTTCTGGCCATTCCGACGCGCTGGATGGACAATGACGTCTACGGGCATGTCAACAACGTGCAGTACTACGCGTATTTCGACACGGCGGTGAACCAGTTCCTGATCGCGCGCGGCGTGCTCGACATTCATCACGACCCGGTGGTCGGCTACGTGGTCGACAGCGGCTGTTCGTATTTCACGTCGATCGCGTTTCCTGACCTGGTCCATGCGGGCATTCGCGTGACGAAACTGGGCAACTCGAGCGTGCGTTACCAGGTGGCGCTGTATCGCAACGATGACGCCCTGCCGGCTGCCGTCGGTCATTTCGTCCATGTCTATGTAGACCGCGAAAGCAATCGCTCAGTCCCCATTCCTGACCGTGTTCGCGCCGCTCTGGTTACAATCACCTTGCCGCAGATGGCCTAACGACTTACCGCTGTCAGTCGATCAGCGATGGCCGGAAGACGAATCGCTTTGAATGGGTCGGCATCGTTCGCCGTCTGCGCACGAATGTTCACGAACGTTCACAATGCTACTTGGATGTGCAGCTTCCTCGGTTTGGCACCTCATGCCGCGACGTCCAAGCGCGTCTTGCTCAACGGCTTGATTGCGGCCAATTTTGCAGGATCCTGCTGCACCTCCCACAGATCGACAGCCTCCTGCATTCGCAACCAACTTTCAGGCGAGGTGCGTAGCAGAGTCGCTATCCGCACCGCCATTTCAGGCGACATTGCGCGCTTCTCGTGGACGAGTTCGGAAACGCTCAGCCGACTGACACCGATAAGTTCAGCAAACTCAGTTTGTGTCATTTTCAGTGCTGGCAAGATATCCTCGCGCAATACTGCGCCCGGATGGGTGGGGCGTCGAGCCGGGTTACGCAATGATTTCATCAGTGATGATCCTCTAAATCCACATCTACCGCGTTTTCGCCATCGAATTTGAACGTGACACGCCAGTTTCCGGAAAGTCGATAGTCCGGCTCGCGTTAGTCAGGTCCGAGCTCGGCGCAAATGTCTTCCAAGGTAAAGAATTGCTCGCTTTCGGTCGCGGTAACGACGAAGCTAATCCAAACACTTCTGCCGCCTCGGGTTGGCACCTCACAGTCAATCGCAGCGCGAAGGGACGAGGCATTCTCTTGGCAATACGCTACGGGCACGTCGCTCGACCTCACTGCTAGAAGTTCACTTCCTGATGCCTCCGACAATGCTTGGGCCAAGTCGCCCCTTACTGCGTCGACCGGATCCCTTCCGAGCGCCGTTGCGTAACCATAACGTTCTATAAGCAATTCGAACTGATTCGTCGTTAGCAGGTCGAGCCCAGCGCAAGCCAGCTCGCGTAATGCATCCTCGTTTTGTTGATGGGGTAGTAGCTGCATTAGTCTCTTAATCCTCTTGTTTCGGTATGGCCGATTGAGGCCGATTCCAGCCCGCCCTGAAGCGACGCTTACTCCTGCACGCGCAACAATCAGCCCTGTGTCCGAGCATACCCCGCCTCGCGCTGGCTGCGTACAGCGGGTACAAACACAGTGTCAATTTGATCCACGTACTGATAAAGCGCCAAGAAACCGTGCGCCCTTCGTCCAATGACCAACTCACGCTTGCCATTCGATACCGACCTGCCGACCAGAGGATCGTGCGCGAGCACATCAATCGCATGCACGATCTCGATGATGCGCGCGGCCGCATCGGCAACCTGATGTGGCAACCCGATTTGCAAAATCGCACCGCTGCCCTGGTTTTTGAGTGCATGCGCACATTTCATAAAAATGATATATGATGACCATCATGAAATCAAAATCCACCAAATCTCCGGCCACCAGTCGTAAAGAAGCGACACACGAGCGCATCGTGGAAGTGGCTGCGCGGGCCATCCGCCGTAGCGGTTACGGCGGCACGGGCGTGGCGGACATCATGCAAGAAGCCGGCTTGACCCACGGCGGTTTTTACGCCCACTTTGCCTCGCGCGACGCGCTGTTGGCCGAGGCGGGCGACCGCGCCGGTGCCGAGTCCGTCGCGCTGGCGGCGCGCGTTGCAGCGGCGGCGCCAGCAGGTCATGCGCTGCAGGCGATGATGCGCGCCTACCTGTCGCCTCAGCATATCGAGGCAATTGAAACTGGTTGCCCTGTCACCGCCTTGGGCTCGGAAATGCCGCGCCAGGCGCCAGAGGTTCGGCGTGTTGCAACCACGCATATCAAGGAAATGATCGACCTGTTTGCCCGCCAGCATCCATGCTGGGGGCAGCCGGTGGCACATACCGAAGCCATGGCGCAGGTGAGCGCCTTGATCGGCACCGCCATGATCGCGCGCGCGGTCGACGACCCCGCACTGTCCGAGGCGTTGTGCGCGGCAACCCTGAAGTATTTCATCGATGACACTAGCTGATCCCGTCATTTTTTTTCACTTAAAATATGATAATCGTCATATTTATTTTTACTGCAAATAGTCTGTCCATTTTTGAGAGAAACTACCATGAAGAAAGCAATCGCATTGGTGACCGGCGCCTCGTCCGGCATTGGTGAAGCCACCGCCCGCCATCTGCTAGACGCCGGTTTCCAGGTCTACGGTACCAGCCGCCGTGGTGGGCAAGCCGGTCACTACCCCTACGAGATGCTGCCCCTGGACGTCACCAGCGACGCATCGGTCCAGACCACCATCGCCACCGTGATGGCCCGCGAAGGCCGCATTGACCTGTTGGTGAACAACGCCGGGTTCGGGGTGTCTCCGGCCGGCGCCGAGGAGAGTTCGCTCGAGCAGGCCCAAGCCATATTCGACACCAATTTTTTCGGCGTCGTGCGCATGACGCGCGCCGCTTTACCGCATATGCGGGCACAAGGGAGCGGCCGTGTCATCCACATCGGCTCCGTTCTTGGATTTTTGCCCATGCCATATGGCGCGCTCTACGCCGCTACCAAACACGCCATCGAAGGCTATTCCGAATCCCTTGACCATGAACTGCGCAATTGGGGCATTCGCTCCATTGTTATCGAACCCGCGTACACCCGGACATCATTCGATGCCAATCTGCTCGAGCCGGACACCAAGCTCGATGCATACAAGGACATCCGCACCGCCGTCGCCCGCCATATCAGGAAAGTGATGGCAGGTGCCGAGGAACCCTCCGTCGTCGCGAAGACGGTGCTGAAAGCGGCACAGGCGCAACGGCCAAAGTTGCGGTACACGGCAGGACAATTGGCTGCGCGGCTACGCCTGCTACGCACTTTCGCACCGACCCAATTGATGGATGCGGGCGTGCGCAAAGACCTGCGCCTGGCATAGCCGATTCGAACAGTAATAAAAGGCAATCCGGCACTTGCCGCTCCCCACCCACGAAGAGAAAATGATGAAAGCACTTGTTCTGAAGCGCTATGGTGGACTCGATCAAGTCGTGTTTGCCGACATTCCCCGCCCCGTAATTCGGCCGGATGAAATTTTGGTTCGGATTCACGCCGCAGGCCTGAATCCGATCGACTGCATGATACCGACCGGTTCGTTCAAACCTATTCTGAAATTCCACCTGCCGGCCACGATGGGCAGCGATCTGGCCGGCGTCGTAGTCGAAGTGGGCAGTCGCGTCAGCCGCTTCAAACCGGGCGATGCGGTCTTTGCCAGTGTGTTTGACACGGGACGCGGCAGCCTGGCCGAATTTGTCGCCGTACCGGAGCATGCGGCCGCACTCAAGCCAGCAAATCTGGATTTTGTCCAGGCCGCTTCTATCCCCATGGTGGGGCTCACTTCGTGGCAAGCCTTCAACGAAAGCACCCAACTCAAGCGCGGTCAAAAAGTTTTCATCCCAGCCGGATCGGGAGGGATCGGCACATTCGCGATACAGCTTGCCAAGCACCTCGGCGCGACCGTTGGCACCACCACCAGTACCGCCAACGTCGATCTGGTGCGTCGCCTCGGCGCCGATGAGGTTATCGATTACAAGCAGCAGGAATTTGAAGCGGTCCTGCAAGACTACGACGCGATTCTCGGCACGGTCAGGGGCGATTCCATCGAGAAGGCGTTGGGCATCCTGGGACCCGGTGGCGCAGTCGTCTCGCTCGTCGGTCCACCGGATGCGTCCTTCGCCCGCAAGCGCGGCATGAATTTCCTGATGACGTTCGTATTTGGACTGCTAAGTCGCAAGATCGTCCGCATGGCGAGAAAACACAAGGCGCGATATTCATTCTTATTCGTCCGTCCGGACGGTCGCCATCTCACGGAAATCGGTCACCTGCTGGAGGAATCACGCATCCATCCGGTCATCGACAAGGTTTTCCCGTTCGATCAGGCGAAGGAAGGACTGCTGTATCTTGAGCAAGGGCGGGCCAAGGGAAAGGTCGTCGTCCAGATGGTTGGGTAATGCGCGCAGTGTCAAAACTTCGCCGGCAAAATAATCCGTTGATAGCGAAACGAGAATCTTACTTATCGAAGAAGCGCGTATTTTCATTTTTATTGTTACCTCTTTGCTGTTGACCGGCTTGCTAGCAAGTACCGCCGCGAAGGCCGCTGCATTGCTGCTGTCGATGCCGCACAATGCCCCGCGCAACAGGCGCTCGAAGGAGCAATAAAGCAAAATCTGCTGGCCTCGATGTCCGGTGATCGGCGGCGTCTCGGTTCGGCGTTGAGGCGGCATCATGATCGCATGGAACCGGCGTGCGCTGGTCGCTGTCAAATTAATATTGATGGCGCCGCGTCGGCG
>JARXKM010000302.1 GCA_030272785.1 Pseudomonadota bacterium | reverse complement strand
GCGGCGCCGCCCTCGACGTCGCGTCCGGCGCCCTTGAATGTAGCCGTGTCAAGCACACGCACGCGCGCCGTCTTGAGGTCCACCCGCACGGGCAGGCGGCCACACAAGGGAAATTGGTAGTCGTCGATGAAGTAATCCTGCTCGATCGGCCACCAGTTGTCCGGATTGCGCAACGCCGTGCGCGCTTCGCTGCCGTCGGCATAGGTGGCCACGATTTCGCCGTTGTCGATCCGGCTCTGCATGAAATTGGTGGTGCCCGCCATTAGCAGGAAGGCGCGGCGCGCCTGGCCGTGCAGCGCAATCGTTACCTCGTGCGGATAGTTGTCCCACTGCGAGGTGAAGACCACGTTGGGACCCGCGCCACCCGGGGTGGCGAAGCGCAGGCCGTTGGGCAGCGTCAGCGTGCCATTCAACGCGCGCAGGCCGGCGTCGTCGATGGCGGGCAAGGCGTTCAGGTGGCCAGCCCAGGCGCCGATGCCTTGCGCCGGCAGGGCCAGCGTGACATTGGGGGCGCGCGGCGTCTGGTACTTGCCGGCCTTGAAGATGGCGCTCACGCGGTCGTTGAACCAGGGCGCCAGGTCGACCGGCGCGGCCTCGATAGGCGCGCCGCCGGTCCAGTCGGGACCCGCAAGCGCGCAGCTGCCGGCGTCGGCCCGGGTGGCGTTGGCGGCGGCTTGCCACCACCTGAAGTCGCCCTGGCGCAGCTGCTCGAAACCATCGCGTGTGGCGCCGGTGGGGCTGGCGGCATCGGCGCCAGACCGCGAACCGGGCACGGCGCCGCGCCATGCGACTTCAATCCTGGCCTGGCGCGCGAACGGCAGCTCGATGCGCAGCCTGGGCGCGCCGACGGCGTCGGCATCGGCGTGCCAGGCAATCGGCTGGCCGTCGACTTCGACCCGCGCGACCCTGGCGCCGCGGGCCGGCAGCTCGAGGACGAGGCGTTTGAAACGCATGCCGTTCTGGCCAACGGTCCAGCTGTCCTGGTTGCCAGTGCGGCGGTACGACAGGACCAGGTCCGGATGGGTCAGCGTGGCGTGGTCCCATGCGGCTGGCAGGCCCGGGCGCAGTGTCAGCAGGCCGGCCAGGGCGTCGGGTTGCACGCCGAACAGGCCTTCGACGATGGCGCGCGACATCACGCCGATGCCGTCGGCGAAATCGCGCTGCGCTTCGCGCCGGTAGACGTCGAGGTAGTTCAGGGTACCGATGTTGCCTGGGCTGATGCCCATGTACAGGCTGGCCAGCATGGCGCCCTTGGCGATGTCGTATGCGGTTTCAGCGCGGCCCGCCTGCCAGTAGGCCAGGGCGGTATGCAGGTTTTCGTCTAACACGACGTTGTTGATCGACCAGGAATACGGCATCCAATCGGTTGCGGACAGCAGGTGGTAGGGACGGTCGGCGGGGACGCCGGGGCCGGTCACGGGGATGGCCCGCAGGTGGCCGTCGAGGTCGGCGGCCATGCGTGCCGCCTCGAACGCGGTCGGTACCCGGGAATCGATGGTGTGATAGAAGGTCCACAGCCCGTAACTGGGGTGCAGCAGCTGGCGTCCCAGCGTGTCGCGGTATTCGGCGAATGCGCCGCGCTGCGGCATCCACAGCTGCTGGCGCATGGCGCGCCGGATGGCGTCGGCCTCTGCCTGGTAGGGCGTTGGATCCTTGCCGATCAGGCCCGCGATGCGGGCCGCCATCTCGTTGTGCCAGGCATTGTAGGCCGACGCGTGGGTCACGCCGCCGCCGCTGTAGTACAGGTCGTCGCTGGCCCAGATGGCGGCGTAGGCGTCGTACAGCGGCAGCGATTGCGGCCCGAATTCGCGCCGGAACAGACGGCGTTCCCAGGCCAGGTGGCGCTCCAGCACCGGCCACACCTCGCGCGCGTAGGCGAGGTCACCAGTCCACAGCAGGTGGCGCAGCAGGGCGTCGACGAACACCAGGTTCATGTCGTAGTGCGAGCTGCTCATGGCGCCGTTCGAATGCAGGCCTGGTTCGTTGCGCGCGAGGTTCGCTTTCGCATCGGCGGGCGGCGCCGCAGACGGGATCGGAGAAGTGTCCTGGCGCTGCGTCCACACAGCGAAATTCTGGCGCGCGCGATCGTGCCAGCCCAAGGCATCGAGCGCGTACGGGCCGCGCCAGCCGAGCAGCTTCATGCGCCAGGCGATGGCGCCGTGCATGATGGCGTGCTGCTCGTCGTCCCAGACGGCGTCGGCGGCCACGTTCAGCGCCCCCATGGCCGCGTTTAACCAAGGGTCCGGCGTGTCGATGCGCACGCGCGCGCGCAGTTGGGCGAAGTGGACGCGGGCCTCGGCGAAACGGCGGGCCAGGTCGGAAGGCGCGAAGCGCGCAAGCAGGGATGATGAAGCGGGCAGCGGGCTGGCTTGCGTTTTTGGCGGCGCCACTGCCGTGACCTGCAGCGCGAGTTCGATCGCCTGCTCGCCGAGCGGCACGGTGCCGACCACCACCGCCGCTGCGGCGCCCGGGTTCGATGACAACAGTGCCGCCGGGTCGTTCCACAAGCTGGCGTCGGCCAGGCGTAGGTGCGCGGCGCTGCCGACGGTCGCGCTGATGGTCGCATGCGGGGCCGCCGCCGCGAAGCCACGCTGGTTCAGGCTGTAGCGCGTGTTGCGCGCGAAGTCGGGCGAGAACTGGAAGAACTGGCTGATCGGCACGCGCTCGCTGCCGATGTCGCCGCCCCGTTGCCCCTTCTGGCCATTGCCGGGGCCGAAGGCGAACACCAGTTCGGCCCCCGCGGGCAGGTGCTCGCCGCTGACTTCGATGCCCAGGCCCTGGGTGGCGGCATAGGCGAGGGCGGCCAGCCGGATCCGTCCCTGCGGCCCCAGCAGCGGGTCGGCGATCTCGTACCGCAGTTCGCCGGGGCGGTAACGCATGGTGACATTGGCGGCCGTGTGCAACCAGGCCGTGCCGGCCGCTGTGCGCACGCCCAGTCGCAGGTTGCCGCCGCGCCCGGGCAGGTAGAGCGAGAATTCGGGCCGGTCGCCGCCGTCGACGCGGAACGCATCATTGCCGCCGTACAGCGAGCGGTTGAAAAACTCGGCGCCGTTGCGGATGACGAAGTCCTCGCCTTCGGGGTGGTAGCGCAGCGGCTGGGCCAGCTGGCCGCGCAGGTTCGGATGCAGCGCGGCGTTGCGCGTTTCGGGCGACTCGTCCGCGCGGGCCTGCGCGAACGCGACGCCCAGGCAGGCGATGATGGGAATGAGCAAAACGAATTTTTTCATGCGGCCTCTGTCAAGCAAAAAAAAGCTGTGTGCGCGTAAAGCCGCGAACACAGCCAAAGGAGACAACTCGATTCAGTGGCGTCAAACGCGCCGGCGGCGCAGCGCACCCGCGAGCAAGGCGAAGCCTGTTGCCATCTGCGCCAGGCTGCGGTCGGTCAAGTCATCAGGCGCCCGATTGCAGGCTGAACGTGACCACCTTGCGTCGGGCTTCGTTCAAAGGGTGCGGAAGTTCGCGCCGATCATGATGCGGCGTCCGGAATACGCGTAGTCGAGCAGGTTCGGCGTGCCATCGGCGAACGGCGTAAACGGTCCCTGGCTGTGCGAGGTGGTCGCGTTGCCCAGGTTGCGCCCTTCGACGAAGACTTCGATCGCCGGCGTGACCTTGTACGAAATCTTGCCGTCGATAAAACGGCTCGCATCCGTGAAGTTCGGCGAACCCGGGTTGTACGTCATGCCCGTACGGCCGCCGCCGACGTTCGGGTAATTGAGCATGCTCGTCGAGTTGCCGCAGGCGGCGATGCAGTTGAAGTACGCACCGACGGCCTGCACCGCGATGCGCGCCGACAGCCGGCCGTCGTCGTACCACAAGGCCGCGTTGTAGGTGTACTTCGATTCGTTCTGCGGCGGCAGCGGGATGCCGGTCAACAGGTCGACGATGTTGGCCGTCGTCGTGGCCGAGTGCATCTTCGTGTAGTTGGTGTCAAAACCGGTATAGCGGAACAGCCAGGGCAGGAAGGTGAACGCGGTCTTGGTGCTGAACTCGACGCCTTTGCGGCCTGTCGTGGAGCCGTTCATCCATGTCGAATAGTTGAACAGCAGATCGCCCAGGGAAGCGCCGGTGTTCGGATCGATCAGGCTGGTGTTGGCGAACAGCGGCGATTTCGACACGCCCTGCGCGAGCGCCGGGCCGACCTTGCCCTGCTGCCTGAAGCCGGCGATCGTCAACATCGTATCCTTGTTCGGATAGTACTCGAGCGACAGGTTCTGGTTCACGTTCTTTTGCGCCTGCAGCGCCGGGTTGCCCACGGTGCCGGAGCATTTTTGCGGGTCATCGCCGGTGCCCGCCAGGACCTCGTTATAGGTGCACGAACCAGAGGCCAGCAGGCGCGACACAGGAGGGCGGGCAACCGTCTTGCCTATGCTGTAGCGCAGCACCAGCTTGTCCGGCATCACCCAGGTGGCGAGGTTGAGGCTGGGCAGCACGTCGGTGGTCTGGGCATCGGTTACCGTGCTTTGCTGTACGGTGTTGGTCTGCGTGCCGCCCACCGCATCCGGGACCTTCGGATCGAAGCTGGGCGTCTTGGTGATCGACGTGAAGCTCATCATGCCGGTGCCGTGGACATTGGTGCGCACGTAGCGCACGCCGACGTTGCCGTCCAGCTCCCAGCCAAACGGCAGCGCGCGGTCGGTGAAGGGGATGTGGTCCAGGCCGAAGTCGCCCATCAGGTAGAAGGCGTCAGTGCGTTCCTTGAGGTGCTGGGCCGGCTGGTTGTAGACCTTGCCGTCGTTGGCGGTGCACTGCTTGACGCAGTCGAAGTTCGTGTTGGGAATGTTCAGCATTCCGAACATCTTCTCGACGTCGATCTGGGTCCAGTTGTCGATCAGGCCGGCCGGACGGCCGCTGGCGCCGCTGAAGAACTGCGTCGGCGTCGCCTTCAGGTTCATGACCTGGTTCAGCATGTCGGCGTACTGGCTCATCGTCAGCACCGAGGAGCCGTCCAGGATCTGGCGGATATCGCCTTTCGGGATCCAGCCGTACGCGCATTTATTGCCGCCAGGCGCCAGCGAGCCGGGCGAATCCGCGCAGCCGAACATGGTGCTGCGCAGGGTCGGCGAAGGCATCACGAGCGGCGCGCCGTAGCCTGCCGTGCCGAAGGTGCCGACCGCGTTGCGCACGACGTAGCCGCCGTTGTTGATGTTCCAGTTGTCATTGCGCGTGGCGCGCAGGTTGTAGCCGGTCTTGAAGCGCTTGAAGAAGGGGACCGAGTCGGGCGTCGCCCAAGTCACGTCGAGCTTGGCCGTGCGCTCCTCGCTGAAGAACATCGTCGGCACCCAGGTCAGGTTCGGCGAGGACGTCACGGCGTTCTGCTGGGCCGCCGTGTAGGCCGGCGTGGCCGTGGTAATGTAGGTACTCACGGGGATGGCCGCGCTCGCGCCACGCGGATACAGTTGCGCCAGGCGCGACAGATCCGAATTGTCGGTCGGGTTGAAGCCCGGGAAGCTGTAGCCCCACAAGCCGTTCGGCAGCACGTGCAGGGTGCCCGAGCCGTAGTAGTCGTTCAGCGACAGGTCCTTGATACCCTTCTGGAAATCGGACCGGGCGTCGCCGGCGAAGAATTCCGCAATCAGCCCGCCGCGCTTGAAGGCGCCGCCCAGCTGCAGGTAGCGCGCGGTGGTGATGCCGATGCCATGGCTCTGGCTGGTCTTGGCCACCCCGTTGCTGTTCGTATTGTCGAACGTGTAGCTGTGCAGGTGGTGGTTGGCATCCACCACCGCAGAGCCTGGCTGGACGTTGGTCGTGCCGTTCTGCACGCTGAAGTTGCCCATCGAGAATGACAAGGTGTTGATGTCATCGTGGCGCTTGTTGTA
>JARXKM010000301.1 GCA_030272785.1 Pseudomonadota bacterium | reverse complement strand
GTTAAATTCATCGATGCGCTCGGGGGAACGTATGCCTAACTTCGTCTTTGCGTGAGCAGGGAATAAGAGGAGCTCGCCGTTGGAGAAGCTTCCTCATCATGGATCCCCGTTGCGCGAGGGCGACGGATCATCGTGTCGAAGTAGCTGGCCCAGCAGCCGAGCGCGCCGCTAAGTGAGCAGCCACACAGCCTCGTGCTCCAGCGCCAACCCCTCCTGCGACATGGCCTGGCACAGCGCCCTGACCGCCATCGGCATCCCCAGCACCTCCAACCGTTCGACGGCAGCAACAAAATCCTTGCGGGTACTTTGCCAAACCCGGTTGCTGCCATATTTGCGCAGCAGTCTGTCCCAGTTCGGCATCAGCCAGAATTCCACCGGCGCCAGTGATTTCTCGCGCAGCCGCGCGTAGTTGAACAAGCCAACGCCGTCGTAATCGGGAAAGGAGACGATCAGGCTGCCGCGTGCACGCAGCGCCATCCACTCCAGCAACAGCTTGCTCAACTGCCCGCCGTAATAGACGATCGAACCATGCGCGTCCGCCGGCAGCCAGTCGAGCCGGTCAAACAGCGCCTGGTTCTCCACCAGCCAGATGGGCGCGTCCGTGTGCCAGCCGTCATCCGCCTTGATGGCGATGGCGGCCGCGCCATTCAGCGCCGTCGCAGCCGAAATATCGACCACGGCGCCATCGCCGCGCCGCCACATCACCTCCGCGCCTATCGCCTTCAGCAACAGATAACCAGTGCCGTGCGCATGGCCGCGCCCCTTGCTGTTGCGCATCCTGGCGATGTTGTTGGTGCGCGCCGGCATGCTGGCGTCGAGGTCGGCGAGGGCAGTGGGGCGCAGCACGGCCAGATGCGCGCGCGCGAGCGCCGGGTCAATCAGCAAATAGACCGAGCCGCCGCGGAGCGCGGTCAGGCGCAGCGCGCCGGTCTGGCGCGCGAAGCTGTCCAGTTCGCGTCGCTGGGCGGGGGTGAACATGGTCGCCGCCATCACGGCCCTTTCGTCCGCCCGCAGGATCCTGTCGAGCGCGTCGGCTAGTGCCCGGCTCATGGCGCCGTCTCGCCCAGCGGTTCGAGCACCTGCCAGTGCTGCCGGCTGATGTGGTTGTAGCCGCCCTGGCTGCTGATCGGTACGCAGTAGCGCGCCGTCACCAGCGGCGCCGGCGAGGCGAAGATCAGCGCGAAGCCGAAGTCGTCGGCCGTCTCGATCAGGCTGCGCTGGTTGCGCTGGTCCAGCGCCGACGCTTCGTCGAGGTAGCAGACCGCCTGCACGCGGTGGCGCTTGTCCTGCATCAGGTGCAGCAGGGCCAGCCCGGTGATCAGCTTGGCCATCAGCACGGTGCCGTTCGAGGCGGCGCTGTCGATGTCGGTGAACGATTCGGTGGCGCGGCCGGCCTTGCCGACGATGAATTCGAGCCGGAACAGGTGCTCCACGCGCAGGCAGCCGCGCGCCTCGCCTTCGCCAATCAGCACCTGCTTGGCGCGGTTCAGGGCGTCGTCGTCGAGCACGCTGGCGTGGTTAAAGAGCGAGAACGTTTCGCCGTCGTCGACCTGTTCGGCCTTGGCGATCAGCAGTTCGATGGCGTCGACCAGTTGCAGTTCGTCGGCCGGCTCGATCTTGAAGACGGCCAGGTCGGACAGCTGGCGCCGGCTGATGAGGCGGTTGAAGTCGCGCATCCGGCTCTTGAACGTGAGCAGTCCGTCGCGCAGTTCGCGCAGGCAGGCGGTGACGTTGACGACGGCGCTGCGCGCCTTGCGCTCGAGTGCTTCGGCCTCCTGCGGCAGGTGCGCGGCGAAGGCGATCATGCGGTCGATCTCGGTTTCTTCGCCGCCCATGTAGCTGAACTTGGTCAGGCCGCAGGCGTGCAGCTCGGCCACCTGGTGCGGCAGCTGTTCGTTCAGCTGCAGCAGGCGGCGGCAGTCGTTGCCGTAGCCTTCGAGCTGGCCGGCCAGCTGGTCGAGGGCGAAGTCGGGCGCGCCGGTCCATGGCTGGTGCGGCAGGTCGGCCAGGTAGGAGAACACCGAGGCGGCATCGCCGCGCTTGTCGCGCCGCTGCACGATGTCCTTGTGGGCGCTGCGCAGGCCGGCCAGCTGGCGCAGGGTGTCCGCTTCCTGCTCGCGCAGGGCCTGCACGGCGCCTTGCGCTTGTGCCTGCTCGGCGCTGATGGCGGCGATCGCAGCCGTCACCTCGGCCAGGTCGGCGGCGCGTTGCGGTGCCGATAGGATCAGCGCGCTCAATTCGTCGAACAGGCCGATCTCGTGTTCGAGCTGACGCACCGCTTTTTCGAGCTGCTGCTTGCGCGCGCGGGCGGCGTCGAGCGCGCGCGCGGCCTCGGCTTGCTCGGCGAGCGCGGCGATCTGCTGGGCCAGCTCGGCGATGCGCAGTTCGAGCTCGGCCGGGGTGCGCTGGCTGTGTTGCGCCTCGAGCGTTTCCAGCGACACGGCGATGCCGGGCAGCGCGACGCGCCCGCCGTCGATCATGCGGTCGAGCTGCGCGCGCAAGGCGGGCAGTTGCTGCGGGTCGATGTCGAACTGGCTCGCGCCCAACGTCATCACTTGCCTGGCCAGCAGCACGTTGAGGGCGTCCAGTTGCGCGCCGTTCAGGGCCGGCTGCAGGCGCAGGTACAGGTTGTCGGTCAGCGTGGCCTGTTCGCGCAGCAGGCTGGTGCGTTCCTGTTCGGCGCTGCGCCGTTCGCGCTCGATCGCGTCGACGCTGCGGGTGCTGGCCTGTTGCACCAGCGCGATCTGGGCTTCGAGCGCGACGCGCGCTTCGGCGTGGCGCGCTTCGAGCGTGCGCCGCTCGGCCACCAGCGCGAACTGCTGCGCCAGGGCGGCATGGCGGGCCGCGGTCGCCTGCAATTCCTGGTGGCGTTGGCGCGTCAGCACGTGCTGTTCGGCCAGTTCCAGTTCGCGTTCGCGCAGGCGCCGCTGGTCGCGCTCGACCTGGGCGACGCCCTCCTGCAGGCGCGCTTCGCTGTCGGCAAAGTGGCGGTCCCAGGCGAGCAGCGCGCTGTCGATCAGCGGCCGGTTGTGGATCAGCTTGCCGCGCAGGGCCAGCCGTTCGCCGGCGTCGCGCGCCAGTGCGGCGATCTCGGCCTGGTGCGCCAGCGCCGCCTGGTATTGGGCGCGATCGGCGTTGACGTCGGCGAAGGCCTTGTCCCACTCGGCCTTGAAGTCGATGTTGGCGTCGGGCAGGTCGCGCCGGAAAATGCTCAGCAGGTAGTCCTTGACCTCGCCCGAGCGCAGCCGGTCCAGCCGCAGGGTGCGCGTGAGCACGCGCTGGAAGGCCTCGGCCAGGCTGGCGTGCTCGAGCTTGAAAATGGTGAAGTCCGGCTCGTGGTCCTGGCGCTTCTTGCGGCTGCCGTAGATGGCGTCGCTGAATTCCCCCGACGAGTAGCTGAACACCAGTTTCGAACGGGTCGCCAGGTGCGCCTTCAACTGCGGCTGGGTGACCACGCTGCCGTTCGGCAGGCGGTAGTCCTCCATGTCGAGCTGGCCCTTGTAGGCGAAGTATTCGTAGTCGTGGCTGACGCCCTTGCCCACGCAGCCGAGCACGACCGTGCCGGTGGTCGGCAGCGCCACTTCGAGCAGGATGAAGGCGCTGTTGTTGGGGAAGTAGAAGCGGCGGCTTTTTTCGACGTCGTGGGCGCCGAAATCCATGCGCCGCTTGTCGACGATGAGCAGGAACTGCAGCGCATTGATCAGGCTGGTCTTGCCGGTGTTGTTGGGCGCGATCAGCGAGACGGCCGCGTCGAGCGGCAGTTCGGCGCGCTGGTAGCCGGCGCTGCCGAGCATCACCAGGCGCTGGAAGCCGTATTGCATCATGGCGCCTCCCGTTCGGCCACGGCCAGCTCGAGCGCATCGTCGGCCAGGTTGGCGCTGCTGGCCAGTTCTTCGAAGCGGTCGAGGTAGCGGAACACCGCCGGCAGCAAGCGCCAGGCGCCGTTGGCGGCGTCGGCAAAGCCGTAGCGGGCGGCGGTGTCGAGCAATTGCTGTAGCGGCTCGAGCTCGGCGAGGCCTTCGGCGTCGAGCAGCGCGCGGTTCTTGTCGAGCAGGCCGGTCAGCAGCGCGCGGTCGATGCGCCAGTCGACGAAGCGGCCGAGGTGCTGGCCGGCATCGGCCTGCTGCTCGAAGATGAGCATGAACAACAGCGCCAGCTGGCGCGTCGCCTTCGACACGGTGCCGCTGGCCTCGCCGGTCTGGAACCAGGCGTAGCCGCGCCCGTCGATGCGCAGTTCGTAGCCGAGCGCGCCGAACACGCGTTCGTACTGGGTCGCTTCGCGCTCGAGTTCAGCCCACAGCACCGGCTCGCTGAGGCGGTTGACATGGCGTCCGGCGTTGAGCATGGCGAACAGCTCCTTGAGGTGCGCCAGTTGGTCGAGCGCGATCGGCGCGGCAGGTTGAGTCGGGTTCATGCGGCCCTTATGGCGTGCGGATAATGGATGACGCGCACCGTGTTGAGCGGCACCGCGGCGCTGGCGTCGGCCTGGACGGCTTGCCAGTCGGCGCGGGCGATCAGGTCATGGTACAGGCGCAGCAAGGTGGCGTCGTTGAGGTGATGGTAATGGGCGCGCAGCCAGGCGAGCAGATTGGCGACCGGCATCGCGGCGCGCAGCTCGGCCACCAGCGCCTGCTCGTCGACCAGGTCGAGCGCGGGCATGGCGCCGGCCGCGTGTTCCTCGGGGAAGCTGACCAGCACCGGCGCGAAGGCGCGCGCTTCGCTCATGATGGTCAGCACTTCGGGGCCGACCGAGACGGCGCGCGTCATTTCGCGCCGCCACAAGGGGAGCTCGCGGGCCGGCAGGGTGCGGTTCAGGCCGCGCTTGCGCACGCGCCCGAGCAGGGCGCTGATGGCCGCCGACAGCAGGTTGTGCTGGCGCACTTCCTCGCGCAGCGGCAACAGCGTGTCGCTGCAGTGCTTGAGCACTTCGCGGCCAAGCCGGCGCAGTTCCTTGGCCTGGTAGGCGACGTGGCGCAGCGCCAGCCGCTGCGTGTACAGCGCGCCTTGCACCGTCAGCACGTCGACCGCATTGTCGAGCGCGTGCTCGGCCTGTTCGAGGTGGCGGTAGAAGGTGCCGCTCGGGCCGCTGTCCATCATCGCCGCCATCGGCGCGACGTAGTTGTCGTAGGCGTCGAGCACTTCGCGGTAGCGGCGCGCGATCGGCATGTCGGTCTGCTGGGCCTTGGCGCGTTCGGCCAGTTCGAGGATGGCGTGGCGGTCGCCGTCGAGCTGCTGGCCGATCTGGCGGAACAGTTCGGAAAGCTTGTTGGCGGCCTGGCGCAGCAGGTCCATGTCGCGCCCCTGCAAGCCTTCGTTGAGCTTGCGGGTGGCGTCGGTGATGGCGTTGATGCGCGAGCCGAGCACCGCCGACAGGCCGAGCTCGTGCTCGCGGGTCAGGCCGCGCACGAATTCGAGCACGTAGGTGTTGAGCTGGTAGGACTGGCCGCGCGCCTGCGGCTGCAGGATGTCGGCGTTGACCAGCTGGCGCAGCGCAGTCTGCTGCGCGTCGGCCGAGGCGCCGGGCGCCAGGCGCGCCATCACCGCGAGGATGTGCTCCGCTTCGAAGCTCGGCATTTCGCGCGACAGCTGCGCCAGCCACTCGACGGTATCCCAGTGGTCGTACAGCGCGGACACCAGCGATTTCGGAGTAGCCAATTGTGTGCTCGGTGGATCGTCAGGTTGAGGGGCGGGGCGATAGTGGGCAGTATACGGCAGATGCGCCCGCCGCCAGGCAAAAAGAGGACTCAACTGTAGAACCCCAGCCCCGGGGGTCAGTGCCGGCAAACGTACACGAGCTCGTCATTGGGAGGGAAACGCG
>JARXKM010000300.1 GCA_030272785.1 Pseudomonadota bacterium | reverse complement strand
TGGGGGGCAGGGCCGGCGCGCGCGAAATGTCTCTTTAATAATGTGACAACAACTGTGTAACATAATGTATCAACAGTGATGCGCATGTCAATACGGTCAGGACATTTTTGTTTTGGTTTAGCAACGCCTGGCGGCGGCCGCGGCGATGCACGGCGGCGGAGGAGGCAGTAAACGGCGCCGGCCGCTCGAAAGCGGCCGGCGCGCGACTGCGGTGACGGTGGCTTATTCGGCCTTGTCGGCGCCGCAGCACTTCTTGTATTTCTTGCCGCTGCCGCAAGGGCAGTCGTCGTTGCGGCCGACCTTGGGCTCATCGCGCTTGATGGTTTGCACCGCCGATTTGCGCAGGGGCAGCCAGAACTTGTAAATCGCCGGCAAGTTCGCCTCGATCTCGATGGCCAGCTGGTGGCCCTTGACCGGATCGTCCACTTCGGCCAGTTCTTTCTCCTCGATCTCGTCGGCGCCGAGCAGGTAGATCGGGCGCATCAGCGGCGCCAGGTCCGACTCCCAGATCGGATTCCACGAACCGGCGCGCAGTTCCATGCCCTCCCAGAAGCCCCAGCACCACGCTTCGGCGTCGATCAGGGTCTGCTCGCCGTGTTCGTGTTCGCAGAACAGCGGCTCGAATTCCTTCGGCGCCACCTCGAACGTCACGGCCACTTCGTTCATGAAGCGCATGATCAGCTCGAAGATGCGCTCGGCTTCTTTCGGATTCTTCCATTTCGGCTCGCTGCCGGCATCCTCGCCCCACACTTGCGGCAGCCACTCCGACGGCATGATGGTTTCCGGGCCGATCGCGATGGCGGTCAGGAAGCCGTGCAGAGTGTCCATCGTCATGGCGTCATCGGAACTACGATCGGACAACAGGAACTGGTCGAGTTCGTTGAATTCTTTTTCTGACAGGGGCTGGTCGAATTGCATGGCGTGCTCTTTCTTGAAGTGAAGGCGCTAGTTTAACGCCTGCGCGCCGCCCCACCCGGTTCGCACGGCAATTTAATTCACCGCCTAAAACCGGGTCTGTCCCGGTATTGCCACTAAAGTCGGGACAGACCCGGTTTTGGCGTGCTGCCGACAAAAACCGGGTCTGTCCCGGTTTTGCTCGGTTTTGCAAGTTGGTGCTGGGGCGTACAATGGCGCCATGAACCTGCCTATTCCTCATCCTTTTTCCGCGCTCGGCCCCGAGTGCGTGCTCGATGCGCTCGATTCGGTCGGCCTGTTCGGCGACGGCCGCCTGCTGGCGCTGAACAGCTACGAAAACCGGGTCTACCAGGTCGGCCGCGACGACGGCCCGCCGGTGGTGGTCAAGTTTTACCGCCCCAACCGCTGGAGCGATGA
Organism: Pseudomonadota bacterium; assembly: GCA_030272785.1. Lineage (GTDB taxonomy): Bacteria > Pseudomonadota > Gammaproteobacteria > Burkholderiales > Burkholderiaceae_D > JAFCUW01. The sequence continues at coordinate 4,492 of JARXKM010000300.1, read as the reverse complement.
CGCCATCCTCGAGGAACACGCTTTCGTCGCCGAACTGGTCGAGCGCGAGATTCCGGTCGTCGCCGCCCTGACGCTCGAGGGCAGCACGCTGAATCACTTCGCCGGCTTCAAGTTCGCCGTGTTCCCCAGCCGCGGCGGCCGCGCGCCGGAACTGGGCGACCCGAAAACGCTCGAATGGATCGGCCGCTTCATCGGCCGTATCCACGCCGTCGGCGCGCTGGCGCCGTTCCGCCATCGCCCAGCGCTGACCATCGAGACGTTCGGCCGCGGCCCGCGCAGCTATCTGCTCGACCATGGTTTCATTCCGCCCGAGCTGCTGGCCGCCTACAGCAGCGTGGTCGACCAGGCGCTCGACGGCGTGGCGCGCTGCTATGAACGGGCCGGCCACCAGCCGGTGCTGCGCCTGCACGGCGATTGCCACGCCGGCAACGTGCTGTGGACCGACGACGGCCCCCATTTCGTCGACTTCGACGACGCCCGCAGCGGCCCGGCGGTGCAGGACCTGTGGATGCTGATGTCGGGCGAACGCGCCGAGATGGTGCGCCAGATGGCCGACATCCTGGCCGGCTACGAGGATTTCGCCGATTTCGATCCGCGCCAGCTGTACCTGGTGGAGGCGCTGCGCACGCTGCGTCTGATTCATTATTCGGCCTGGCTGGCGACGCGCTGGGACGATCCGGCCTTCCCGGTGGCGTTCCCGTGGTTTAACACGCAACGTTATTGGCAGGACCGCATCCTCGAGCTGCGCGAGCAGATCGCGCTGATGGACGAGCCGCCTCTGTGGCCCGCATAGCCGGGCATCGCAAAGCGGCGATATGAGGCGCTTTTCGGGGTCTGCTTGCGGCTAGCCGAAGCGCCGCGCTGGCCGATAATCGCTGCTATGGCTTCCGTCTCGGCAGGCCACCCTTAGCGAGAACGACCATGGAATCAGCACCGGCCCAGTACGACGACGCCACCCTCTCGATTGCGCTGCCGGCGGCGGCCAATGAGGCGCAGGCGCCGGCCGGCGAGGGCCGCGCGAAGTCGGAAATGCGCGCCATCCATGCCGCCATTGCGCGCGTCGAAGCGGAGGCGAAGGCTTCCTGCGCGGCCGAGAACCGCGCCCACGCCGAGGCGCGCGCACGCAGCCTGGCCGAGGAACGCGCCGCGCTCGACGCCGCCGCGGCCGCCGCCGCGCTGGCCAACGCCCAGGCCTCGGAAGACGCCATCGAGGCCAACCGCGATCGGCTCGAGTCCCTGCGCGCCGCCGCCCAGGCCAGCGAGGAACGGCTCGAGGCGGTGCGCCAGGAGACGGTCGAATTGCGCGCGCGCGCCGAAACCGACACCAGGATCAAGCTGGCCGCCGAAGCGCGCGCCAAAACCGAAGAAGAAGCGCGCCGCCGCGCCGCCGAGCAGATCGAGGCCGAGGCCGAGATGGCCGAACGCGCCGCGCGCGCCATCGAAGACCTCGAAGTGCATTCCGAACAGGCCAGGCTGCAGGCGGCCGAGCGGGTCGCCGCGGTGCACGCTGCCAAGGAAGAAGTGCTGCACATCGCCAGCGCCGACGCCCGCGTGGCCACCCTGGCGCGCGAGCGCGAACGGCAGGCCCGCGGCGCGCGCCAGACCGCCGAACTGCTGGCCGACGCCGAAGCCGAAGCGCTCGAACTGACGGTGCAGCGCGAGAAGGCCGACCAGGTGGCGCTGGCTTCGGCGTTCGCCCGCGCGGTGGCCGAGGCGCGCGCGCTCGAGGAGGCGCGCGCGCTGGCCCACATCGAACAGGAACGCGAGGCGATCGCCATCGCGCAGGCCGAGTCGGAGCGGGTCGCCGCCAAGTCGATCCACCTGCGCCTGCAAACGGAAAAGGAATTGCGCGACGCCGCCATCCAGCGCGAGCGCATCGAGCAGATGGCCGCCGCCGGCGCCGAGGCGCGCCGCAGCGCCGAGGGCCGCATCATGGCCGCCACCGAGGCGCGCATCGAAGTCGACCGCCGCCTGCGCGAGGTGGCGCTGGCGCGCGCCCTGGCCGAGGAGGAAGCCGGTCAGCTGGTGCACCTGAAGATGGCAGCCGAGGCGCTCGCCATCGAGGCGGCGCGGCAGCGCGCTGGCGCCGACCAGGCGGCCACCGTGGCGGCCGGGCTGGCGCTGCAGGAGCAGCAGCAGGCGCGCGCCATGGCCGATCAGCGTGCCGCGCTGGCGCAGGAAGAGGCGGCGCTGTGCGCGGCCGAGAATGCCGCCGGCCAGGCCGCGCTCGATGCGCTGGCCGAGCAGGTGGCGCTGGCACGCGACGGCGCCGCGCTGGCCGAGCGCAAGGCAGCCGAGGCGGCGCAGCTGGCGCTGGCCGAGCGCGCGCGCGCCGACGCCGATCGCCTGGCGCTGCTGGCGCTGCAGGACAAGCTGGCGGCCGAGCAGGAGCTGGCGCTCGCCGCCCAGGCGCGCGCCGACGCCGACGCCGTCCAGGCCGTGCTGCTGCGCCGCCAGGCCGATGCCGAACGCCGCGCCGAACAGGCGCAGCAGGCCGAGATCGCCGCTACCGCCGCGCTGGCCGAGCAGGCCGCACTGGACAGCGCGCAGAAGTGCGCCGCCGCCGACGCGGTCGCGGCCCAACTGGCGGCAGCGGCCGAACTGGTCGCGCTGCAGGCGGCGCGCACCGAGCGCGAGCAGCACAAGCTGGCGCTGGCCGAGCAGGCACTGGCGGCCGAACAGGCCGCCGCCGAGATTGACGCGGCCGCGCTGGCACTGGCCGACCAGCTGCTCGGCGCCCAGCGCGCCGGCGCCGCGGCGCAGGCGCAGGAAAACGCCGCGCTGGCGGTGCGCCTGGCCGCCGAGCGGGCCGCCGCGCTGGCGCAGCAGGTGCGCCTGGCCGCCGAACTGGAAAAGGCCGACCTGGCGCAGCAGCTGCAACTGGCCGAGGAGCTGGCTGCCCAAGCGATGACGGACAAGCTCAATGCGCAGCGCCTGCTGCTCGAGAGCGCGCAGGCGCACGCGGCGATGCAGCGCAAGGTGGCGCTGACGACCCAGGCGATGGCCGACGCCAAGCAGCAGTTGCTGGAACTGGAGACCGGCCGCCACGCCGCCGACCGCCGCGCGCTGGCCGCCACCGGCGAGGCGGTGACCCAGCGTTCGTCCGAGGCGAAGCAGCGCGCCGCTTCCGAGACCATCACCCGCGAAGTGATCGGGCGCCTGCTGACGCAGCCGTCGGCGGCGCCGAGCAAGTAAGCCTGCCTTCAGCACCAACGCCGCCCGCGCCGGCGGCGTTTTCCTGTTCGGGCGCGAAATCGCGTACCATGAACCGGTTCGCGCCAACCCGAGATTCCATGTCACCGTGCCGTCATATTTCGCTGCTGTGCGCGCTGCTGTTGCCGCTGGCGCCGCAGGCGGCCGAGCTGGTCATCCTGGTCGATACCGCCACCGAAATGCCGATGGCGCGCTTCGACCGTTTCCGGCTGGTCGACGGCATCCACAAGGACGTCGGCGAAGCGCTGGCGGCGGCGCTGGGGCGCACGCCGCGCTTCGTCGCCTTGCCGCGCAAGCGCATCGCCGGCGCCCTCGACACCGGCAGCGCCGACCTGCTGTGCGGCTATGTGCCGGAATGGCTCGACGGCGCCTTCGGCTGGAGCCAGCCGTTTTTCCCGATGCTCGAAGAGGTCATCAGCGACAGCGCCGGCACGCGCCCGCGCAGCCTGGCGGACCTGCGCGGCGAGCTGCTCGGCACCGTGTTCGGCTATCAGTATCCGGACATCGAGCGCGCGCTCGGCAAAGGCTTCCTGCGCGCCGACGGCCCCAGCAGCGAGATCAATCTGCGCAAGCTGGCCGCCGGACGGCTGCACCACGTCATCACCATGAAGACGTTCATCGACTACCGCATGAAGCTGGGTGATCCGGTGCTGTCGCTGCATGCGCCGCTGCCGGTGAAAAACCACCTCACGCGCTGCGCGGTGTCGCGCAAAGGCCGCGTCAGCGTCGCCGAAGTGGACCGCGCGATCGCCGCGATGGTGCGCGGCGGCGCGGTCGGCCAGATCGCCGCGCGCTACCAGTAGCGCGGCCGGTCAGAGGCTGCGAGTTGTTCGGGCGTGATCGAAAGCTTCTCAGTCTCTCAGGGCTGGATCGCCACCTTCTCGACGAAGTATTCGGTCTCGCCGAAGCAGGCGCTCGGCACGCCCTTGTGCTGGGCGTAGCTGAGCGTGACCCGCTTGCCCATCGCCGCCATCAGCTGTTTGGCGACGCTGTCGTCGCGCACCGAAAACTCGAAGCGCTCGGGAATCGCCCCCGGCATGCTGGTGAGCAGGATCTCGCCTTCCCACGTCTTGCAGACCCAGCCCTTGCGGGAGAATTTTTGCAGGTAGCCGGCCCGTTCGCCGTCCGAATACGACATGTGCAGCGTGACCCAGGTGTACAGGGCGGCGATGGCGACGGCCGCGGCGAACAGCGACAGCAGGATAAGGGACATGCGTTTTGGCATGGTCATGGGACAGGTCTCGTGGTTGGCGGCAGGCGCGCCCATTCTGCCATGAAC
>JARXKM010000299.1:3514-5829 GCA_030272785.1 Pseudomonadota bacterium | reverse complement strand
TGCAGGCCGCGGTGTACGCCGTCGAACAGCGCCACGCGCATCCGCCGCGCTAGCCAGGTCGCGTGTGCTCAGCCGCCGCAACCGCCGCAGCACGACGCCTTTGGCACCAGCATGAAGCCGGCCGCAGCGACCGCCAGGTCGATGCTGGCGCGCGAGGCCAGGGTGTCGTCGTACTTGACCGTGGTGCGCCCCTCCGGGTGCGAGATGTCGACCGCGGCGACACCGTCGATCGCCTGCAGCGCCGCGGTCAGGGTGGCGGCGCTGGCGCCGGCGTGGATTGCTTGTACCTTGAATATGTCGATTTGCATGCTGTGTTCTCCTTGGGTTGATGGGGCAGTCTTGCCGCAACGGCGGCGCCGCGCAATACGCCGCTTGGCCTACGCCGGCTAGGCCGTATCGCGGTTGCGCCGCGCGGCGATTTAAAGTAGCATGTAATATACACCTTTAATGCCGAGACCGCCATGAGCCTGCTGACCATCGAAGAACCCGTCCCGCCGGCCCGTTTCATTCCGCCGTGGCAGCCGGCGCACCCCGTGTGGGCGCTCGGCTTCCGGCCGTTCTACCTGCTCGCCGCGCTGCTCGCCGCGGTGGCCGTGCCGGTGTGGGTCGCGCAGTACCTCGGCTGGATCGCCTGGCCGCGCATCGGGCTGGCCTGGCACATGCACGAGATGGTGTTCGGCATGGCGGTGGCGGTGGTGGTCGGCTTTCTGCTGACGGCGGTGCGCGCCTGGACCGGGCAGTGGACGCCGCGCCGCGGCCATCTCGCCGCGCTGGCCGCGCTGTGGGTCGCCGGCCGGGTGGCGCTGCTGGCGGCGCCGCCGCTGGTGGCCGCCGTCGTCGACCTGGCCCTGCTGCCGCTGGTGGCGTGGCCCTTGTGGCGCGTGCTGCGCCGCAGCGGCAACAGCAAGAACCAGTTCCTGCCGCTGCTGCTGGTGCTGCTGACGATCGCCAACGCGCTGTACCACGCCAGCGTGCTCGGATGGCTGGCGCTGGCGCCGGCCACGCCGATCGAAGCGGCGATCCTGATCATCGTGCTGATCGAATCGGTGATCGGCGCACGCGTGATCCCGATGTTTACCCGCAACGGCGCGCCCGGCAGCGAGCCGGTGGTGCATCCGCGCCGCGACAATATCGCGCGCGCATTGACGGTGGCGGCGGTGATCGGCTGGATGCTGCCGCTGCCGGCGGCCGCATTCGCCAGCCTGGCCTTCGCCGCCGGCTGCGCCAGCATGCTGCGGCTGGCCGGCTGGCAGCCGCAGCGCACCCTGCGCGTGCCGCTGCTGTGGATCATGCACCTGTCGTACGCATGGATACCGGTCGGCTTTTTCCTGCTGGCGCTGGCCGCGCTGCATGTCGTCACGCCCAGCGCCGCCTTCCACGCGCTGACGGTCGGCTCGATGGCCGGCCTGATCATCGGCATGATGACGCGTACCACGCTCGGCCATACCGGCCGTTTGCTCAAGGCCGGCGCGGCCGAGACGGCGATGTACTGCCTGATTCAGCTCGGCGCGCTGGCGCGCCTGTGCGCCGCCATCGGCCCCGGCGCGGCGCGCGAGGCGGCGCTGGTGACGGCGGCGCTGGCCTGGTCGCTGGCGTTCGCGCTGTACGCCATCGTCTACGCGCCTTACCTGTGGCGCGCGCGCATCGACGGCAAGGAAGGCTAGTCCAGGCTACATCGCCACGCCGACCGTCAGCGTGGCGACATAGCCGGCGGCGGGACTGCCGCTGACGGCGGCGATCTGCAGCGCGGTGCCGTCGCTGAACACGTTGTCGGTGGCGTAGCTGATCGCGGCGAGGTTGCGCACGCTGGCCGCGTAGCCGCTGGTGGCGTAGGCCTCGGCCAGCGTCGCGGTCGGAAAGCCGAACTGCGACGTCTTGATGCGGTTCGCCGCCAGGCTCGCCTTCGCCAGGGTCGGATAGACCTCGAAATGCACGTGCGGCATGCGCCCGGCGTAGCAGCCCGGGAAGATGCTGGTGAAGGTGACCAGGCCGCTGGCGTCGGCCTGCTGCACGCCGCGCAGGTAGTTTTCGCCGGTGATCGGGCTGGTGTACATCGAATACTGGCCGTCGCGGTCGCAATGCCACAGGTAGACGGTGGCGCCGGCCAGCGAGGCGCAACCGGCGCTGACGTTGACCATCTGCAGCTTGACCGTCAGCGTGATGCCGGCCGCTACGCCGCTGGCGCCGGCGATGCTGGCGCGGATATCGCTGCGTACGATGCCGGCCAGGATCAGCGCGTTGGCGACACCGTTGACGCCGTTGTTGGTGCCGTCGCCGGGGTAGGGGCCGCCGGTTTCTTCGGGGATCACTGCGCA
>JARXKM010000299.1:0-3414 GCA_030272785.1 Pseudomonadota bacterium | reverse complement strand
CATGGTGTGTTCTCCTGGATCAGGCGGTGGTGTTGATCAAATTTCCGGCCGGCCCGGACGATGACAGCTTGTCCGACAGCGTCTGCAAGAACTGCGACAGCCTGGAGGTGGCGTCGCCGCTGTCGGCACCGAGCGCGCCGAGCAGGCTTTTGAACGAGGTAGCCAGGCTGGTGCCGGTGCTGGAATCGCCGGTGCCGGCCAGGCTGGCGATCAGGCTTTGCAGGTCGGTGGCGATACCGCCGCCTTTGCCGTCGGGTGGCGGTGGCGGCGGGGCGTCCGCGCCATCGGCGCCGGCGACATCCTTGCCGCCGCCTTGCGCGTGCAGCGCTTCCATCAAACTATTGAGAAAATCGCCAAGCGCCTTGGCCGGCTCTGTGGCGGTGGCGGTCGCGGTCGCGCTGGTGGCGTCCGACGCCGCGCTGGTGGCGCCGATTTCGGACAGCGCGCTGGCGATGGCGCTGATAAAGCCGCCGGGGTCCGGCTTGGCGGAGCCGCCGGCCGCGCCGGTGGCGGACGTGCCGCGGTACTGGGTGGCCTGGGTCTGGGCGGCGCTGCAGCCGCCGATCGCGCTGATGGACATGGGTTTCCTTGTTCGTTAATCGGTGCGCTTACTGGCGCGGCTCGGGACGCTGATCCGGACGCGGCTCGGGACGCCGCTCGCCGCGCGGTCCATGCTCGGCTTTCTGGCGCCGCTGTTCCGGCCTCAGCAGCGCGTTGACCTGCGCATCGGTGCGCGCCCGCAGCAGCGCCAGCGTTGCTTCGGCCTTGCCGAGCGCCTGCGCCAGCGCGGCCGCCTTGGCCTCGTCGAACTGGCCGGTCGCGGCCATCGCGTGCAGCGCTTCGTGCGCGTGGCGCGCCGCCTTGGCCTGTTCGCGCAGCTGCGGTTCCTGCGCGTGGACGATGGCAAACACCTTGTCCTGCTGGGCTTCGTCGAGCTGCATGCCGCGCGGGCCGTGTTCGCCCATCATGTGACCGGGCGGCGGCGCGCGCTCGGGTTCGGCCGACATGGCGGCCGTGCTGACGATGCATGCGCAGCCGAACAGTGCAAGCGCGCGGCGGGGGATCGAATTCATGGCATATCCTGGGTTGAGGGAGAAGGGACCCATTCTGCGGCGCGGCCGTGTTAAGCGCCGTCAGGGCGACGTAAAGACAGGTAAAGGGCGACGTTGCACAGCGCCCGGCCGAGCGCGATTTGCTATGATTCGGGCATGAATCAAGTACTCCTCATCGACGACGACGTCGAACTGGTCGGAATGTTCAGGGAATACCTCGAGCAGGAAGGCTTTCGCGTCTGTTGCGTGCACGACGGCGTGGCCGGCGCGCGCGAGGCGCTGACCGGCCAGCACGCCATCGCCGTGCTCGACGTGATGATGCCGCACATGAACGGGCTCGAAACGCTGCGCCGCATCCGCGCCGCCAGCCACATGCCGGTGCTGATGCTGACCGGGCGCGGCGACGACACCGACCGCATCGTCGGCCTCGAACTGGGCGCCGACGACTACGTCACCAAGCCGTGCACCCCGCGCGAGCTGACGGCGCGCATCCGCGCCATCCTGCGCCGCACCAACGGCCCGCGCGACGAGGGCGCCATCACGCTCACCGTCGGCAAGCTGACGATGCAGCCGGAGCAGCGCCGCGCCTCGTGGGACGGCGCCGCGCTCGAACTGACCAGCACCGAATTCAACCTGCTCGAAGTATTGGCGCGCAATGCCGGGCGCCCGGTCAGCAAGAACGACCTGTCGGAACAGGGCCTGGGCCGGCCGATGGCGCGCTTCGACCGCAACATCGACGTCCACCTGAGCAGCCTGCGTCACAAGCTGGGCAACCTGTCGGACGGCCGCTCGTGCCTGCAAACGGTGTACCGCGTCGGCTACCAGCTGATCCGCGAGTAGCGCATGGGGCGGTTGTTCTGGAAGTTCTTCCTGTGTATCCTGCTCGCCCAGCTGGCCGCCACGATCGGCGTCGGCACGGTGTTCTGGCTGCGCGACCAGGCGCGCTTGCAGGCCGCCGGCGCGGCGCCGGCGGCGATCGACACCGGCGGCTCGGCCGAATTCCTGATCGATGCGGCTGCCGCCACGCTGGCGCACGGCGGCAGCGCCGCGCTGCGCGACCTGGTGGCGGCGAACTCGCGCCACAGCGTGCTGGTGATCGACGCCGGCGGGCGCGACCTGCTCGGCCGCACCGTCACGCCGGCCATGCGCGCGCAGGCCGAACGGCTGCTCGCCGAGGGCACCCGCCACAACGTGGTGCGGATGCTGACGGCGCCGGACGGCGCACGCTACCTGGTGTTCGTGCGTTCGCTGCATGACCGCGGGCCGGGCTTCGGCGCGCACGAACGGGGCGAGCGCTTCGGCGGCGGCCCTGGCCCTGGCGGCCCTGGCGGTCCCGGCGGCCCGGGCGGGCCGGGCGGTCCGCCGCCCGAGCGTCACTTCCTGCCCTATGTCACGATGCTCGGCGCCACGCTCGCCAGCCTGCTGTTCGCGGTGCTGCTGGCGTGGTATTTCGCGCGCCCGATCCGCGCGCTGCGCAGCGCCTTCGAGGCCGCCTCCGCCGGCGACCTGGCGCCACGTTTTGGCGCCGCCAAGCGCGTGCGCGACGATGAACTGAACGACCTGGGACGCGATTTCGACCGCATGACGGCCCAGCTGCGCGCGCTGATGGACGGCCAGCGGCGCCTGCTGCACGACGTCTCGCACGAGCTGCGCTCGCCGCTGGCGCGGCTGCAGGCGGCGATTGGCCTGGCGCAGCAGCAGCCGGACAAGATCGCGTCCTCGCTCGAGCGCATCGAGCGCGAGAGCATCCGCATGGACAAACTGGTCGGCGAACTGCTCACGCTGTCGCGCCTGGAAGCGTCGGCCGCGCTGCCGGCCCAGGAAGACATCGCGCTGATGGAACTGATCGACGGCATCGTCGGCGACGCCCGTTTCGAGGCCGAGCAGCATGGCCGCAGCATCGCGGTGCAAGGCGTCGCGCCGGTGCAGCTGCGCTGCGCGCCGGACCTGTTGTGGCGCGCGATCGAGAACGTGGTGCGCAACGCGATCAAGCACAGCCCGGCGGGCGGCGTGGTCACCATCGCGCTCGCGGCGAGCGTCGACCAGGTGGCGATCAGCGTGATGGACCGCGGCCCCGGCGTGGCGGCGGGCGACCTGGCGGCGATCTTCCAGCCGTTCTTCCGCTCCAACAGCGGCGCCCACAACCTCGACGGCCACGGCCTCGGCCTGGCGATCGCGCTGCGCGTGCTCGATGCGCATGCCGGCGGCGTGGTGGCCAGCAACCGCGCTGGCGGCGGCCTGTGCGTGGCGATCACCTTGCCGCTGGCCGGGCGCGCCTGAGAGGCTGAGTTAGCCTCTCAGCGTCGCAGCGGGCGCGCCGCCCGCGCTCTGGAAGCGCGCGCGAAAATCGGTCGGCGTCACA
>JARXKM010000298.1 GCA_030272785.1 Pseudomonadota bacterium | reverse complement strand
TGGTCGAGGAGCTCAACAAGGTGGTGTACCAGCAGAGCCGCCGCATCGACCAGCTCGCAGCGATCGTCAGCCAGCTGGCCGAGCAGATCCGCAACAACGCGCAGTCGGGCCCGAGCCCGGTCAACGAACTGCCGCCGCATTACTGACATGCGCGCGTCCCTGCACGGCCTCGCCGCCGCCGCCCTCGCGCTGCTGCTCACGTGCGCCTTTGGCGCGCGGGCGCAATCGCTCGCCTTCACCTTCGACGACGGTCCCAGCGTGGCCGCCACGCCGCTGCTGTCGCCGCAGCAACGCAACCAGGCGCTGCTCGATGCGCTGGCCAGGCAGCACGTGTCGGCCGCCTTGTTCGTCACCGCCGGCAATGGCGCCGACCGGCCCGAAGGCTACGCCTTGGCGAAGGCGTGGGGTGACGCCGGGCACGCGGTGGGCAATCACACGATGAGCCATCCGGACCTGCATAGCGCCAAACTCAGCGTCGAACAATACCAGCAGGAGCTGCTGGAGTGCGACGCCATCATCCGCACCTTGCCCGGCTATCAAAAGTGGTTCCGCTACACCTTCCTACGAGAAGGCAACACGCCGGAAAAGCGCGACGGCATGCGCGCCTTCCTGCAGCAGCACGGCTATCGCAATGCGTACGTCAGCCTCGACACGAGCGACTGGCGTTTCGACGCCAAGCTGCGCGAGGTGCTGAGCAAGGATGCGCGGGCCGACACCGCGCCGATCAAGGCGCAGTACCTGGCCCATGTGCGCCAGCGCGCGCTGGCGTATCGCGCCCTGTCGCAGCAATTGCAGGGGCGCGACATTGCGCAGGTGATCCTGCTGCACCACAACCTGCTCAACGCGCTGTGGCTGGGCGACGTCATCGCCCAGTTCAAGGAGATGGGCTGGCAGATCGTCACACCGGCGGCCGCGTTCGCCGACCCGGTATACCAAGTGATGCCGGAACGCGCCGCGCCCGGCCAGAGCCTGCTGCTGTCGATGGGCCGCAGCCTCGGCCTGGGCAAGTTTCCCGGCGGCGAACGGCTGCTCGACGACGGCGACCACGAGATGGCCGTGTTGCAAGCGCAGGGCAAATAGCGTCGAGCCCGTGTCTGAATGCCGGCACTGACCCCCGGGGGTCAGTGCCGGCATTCAGACACGGGCTCGACAGTGAGCGGCCCTTCAGACCGCCACCGTCAGCATGGTGCAGGTGATGATGCCTTGCCGAGCGGGATGTTGACGAAGATGATCACGATCAGCGCCTTCGTCTGCAGCAGCCAGCCGATGATGGACGCTTCGCCATCACCCCATTTGAGGATCTTGCCGGCCAGGTGCGTGCTGCCAAAACTGGCATGATATTTCAGCAAATATGGCCGAAGAATGGCATCATCGAAAGAAATGCTATACGGCGGCCCGCGGCATGTGTCCGCCGCACCGTTCCCAAGGAGGAGAGATGGACGATTTTTTCGTTTTTGCCGCTTTCCACAAGCCAACCGGGCGCGCATGCGGCCATTGTGGCCTCTCCGCCGACACTTGGCGCTAAAGGGCGATCGGACCATGCGGACATACCAAGGTAGCTGCCACTGCGGCGCGGTGCGCTTCGAAGCCGACATCGATCTGGCGCAAGGCACCGTGCGATGCAACTGCTCGATCTGCATGAAGTACCGATGCTGGCCCGCCATCGTCAAGCCCGAATCGTTTCGCCTGCTTTCCGGCGACGCCGATCTGACGCGCTATCAATTCAACACCAGAACCGACACGCACCTGTTTTGCCGGCATTGCGGCGTGCGTCCGTTTGGCACCGGCAATTCGCCGCGCTGGGGAGACTTCTATGCCGTCACTGTGACCTGCCTCGACGATGTCGCCATCGACGAACTGGTCAATGCGCCTATCACCTATCTGGACGGACGGAACGACAACTGGCATGCCGCGCCGGCGGAAACCCGTCACCTTTGACACCCGCAAGAGCGGCCGACGCCGCGGCTTGCCACCCTTTGAAAGACAGACCCTATGACGCAGATGCTTTCCCTAATCGACGCGCAATTGAATCTCCCCCGCTTGAAACGGGCGGCGTGTGCGCGGGCGATATTGAACAAGCCGATGTCGTCGGTCCCGACGTTGCTGGCTTCAATGTTCGGCGGCGGAACATGCACCTACTTGCTGTCGAGCTCGGAATTCAAGGCGTCGCTCCCGCTCAGCGTGCTCGTCGGCGTCGGCGCTGTCGGCGCCATCGTCAACGCCATGGATTGCTGGACCACCCGCCGGCGCCTGGAGGCGGCCATCGACCTGCTGAAATTGCAGGATGAATGGGCCGCGCAGTCCTGAGCCGCGCATGCAGAAAATTCGCATCGCCGCCTTCCAGCGGCGACCGCTCTATGACGACGTCGCCGGCGTGGCGCGCCAATTGCGCGACGATCTCGCCTGGTGCGCGCGCCACGGTGTCGCCATCGCCATTTTCCCCGAGTGTTTTTTGCAGGGATATACGACCGAGCGCGACACCATCGCGCGCAGGGCGATGGCGGTTGACGGCCCGCCGTTCAGCGCTTTCCTGGCAGCGTTGCCGCCGGTGCCCACCGACGTCATCGTCGGCTTCATCGAGCAGCGCGCGGACGGTTGCTATAACTCCGCAGCCTTGATACGCGACGGCAAAGTGGCGGGCGTCTACGCAAAAAACCATCCGAACGAGCACGCATTCCTGGCAGGCAGTGCGGCCCCGGTGTTTCAACGATCAGGTCTGCATTTCGGCATCAATATCTGCTTCGACGCGAATTTTCCTGACAGCGCGATGCGTCTGCGCGAACAAGGCGCCCAGCTGATTTGCTACCCGCTCAATAACATGCTCGAACCGGCGACCGCGGATCGGTGGCGGCACAAGAGCGTGGACAACCTGCGCGCCCGCGCCATCGAAACCGGCTGCTGGGTCGCAGCGTCGGATGTCGTTGGCACGGCGGGGGACAAGCTGAGCCACGGGTGCACATGTATCGTCAACCCCGACGGTATCGTCGTCGCCCGCGTCGCCGAGGGCACGGAGGGTGCCGCCGTCGCCGATGTCGGGTGAGCCGGGATTCGCAGCGCGGCTCGCCGGGGTTGCCATTACCTTAATACGATGGCACTATCGCCGCAGATTCCACAAGGCGAAAATCGACATGAAACAGAGCGTGATGCGCGCATTAATCGCCAGCGGCTTATGCTCCCCCTTGCCCGCGCACGCCGGCATCAGCGAACATGCGCTGCTGCGGCCGGAGGGAAGCCGCGCCTACTTCGCGGTCGAGCCAGCCGCCCTCGCCACGCAGAAGCGGCCGACCATCATCCTGCTGCACGGGCACGGCGCCTCGGCGGCGTTCATGGTCGGGCGCGAATCGTTCCTCGGCTACGGGTCCGACGAATGGGTCCGCCTGGCCGAGCGCGAGCACGTGCTGCTGCTCGCCCCGGACGGCAGCAAGGCCAGCGACGGCAAGCGCGCCTGGAACGATTGCCGGGCGGATGCGCCGACCAACGCCACCAGCGATGATGTCGGATTTCTCGCCGCGCTCATCGACACGGCCATCGCCCAGTTCCACGCCGACCCGCAGCGCATCTACGTGTTCGGCGCATCGAACGGCGGCGGCATGGCCTTCCGGCTCGGCATCGAGCTTGGACCGCGCCTGGCGGCGATCGGCATCCAGAGCGCGCTGATGCCCGCCCACAGCCGCTGCGGCGAACCCTCCCATCCCCTGTCGGTGTTTGTTACGCATGGCACGCAGGACCAGATCGCGCCCTATGAAGGCGGCGCGGTGCGTGCTTTCGGCCTGCATGGGCGTGGTTCAGGCATCGGCGCCGAAGCATCGGTGGCGATCTGGCGCACCCTTGCGCGCTTGCCGGAGACGCCGGCCGAACATCGTTTCCCGCATCGCGATGCTGCCGACGCCACGTCGGCAACCCGCTTCACCTGGGGCGCCGATCCGGCGGGACTGCAGGTCGAGTTGCTGCGGATCGACGGCGGCGGGCATACCGGTTCGAGCACGACGGAGAATCTGCCGTGGCTCCTGCGCCGGCTGGTCGGCGTCGTCAATCACGATGTCGATACGCCGTCGGCGGCGTGGGAGTTCTTCAAGCGCAAACGTGCCGCTCTGCCGGTGCCGTGATGATTACGCCTCGTGAGCTGTGCATCAGCGTGTAGCGTTTGCGGAGTCCAGCAATTCGGCAGACAATGCGTTGTAACTGCAACACAATGGAGAAAATCATGACTGCGACGTTCCCGTCCTTGCGTGTCGACGCGGAATTGAGGGAAGCGGCAAAGCAGAATTTGCAGGAGGGCGAGACGATCTCCGCCTTCGTCGAGCAATCCATCCATGAAAGCATTGACCGTCGCTGTCACCAGCGTGAATTCATCGCGCGCGGTTTGGCTTCGCGCGACGATGCTCAGACCACAGGGCAATACATTTCTGCGGACGCCGTACTCGGGCGCCTGGAACAAATGCTGGCCGCCGCGAAAACGTGCAAGTGACATTTGCCGTTCGTTGCACGGAGGAACCCGATGCAGACTTGGTGCGGCTCTATGTCGGCATCGGCTGGAACAAGCATCAGGATGCAAACTACCTACCATTCGTCTGCGCCATTTCCTGAAGCCACGTGCTAGTATCAGATGAGCATCTGAATAGTCAGGAGGGGAGATGTCAACTTTTACGCTTGCCGAAGCCAAGGCGCAATTGAGTCGCTTGGTCAGCATGGTGGAATCGGGCGAGGAAGTCACCATTACCAAACGTGGCCGCGCTGTCGTGAAGCTCGTCCCTAGCGATCCGCCGCGCCAGAAGATGCCCAGTCTTGCGGAACATCGCGCCCAGATGACGCCCCAGCAAGAGTCCGCCGGCGAGTTCATTCGAAAGCTGCGGGAATCCGACCGTTATTGATGCGCTACCTTGACACCAGCGTACTGCTTGCTTTCCTGATGCCGTAGGCGGGCAGTAACGCCGCCGAAGCCTTGATGACCAGCGATGGAGATCCTCTTGTCATTGGTTCTTGGTCCGAGGTCGAGCTAATGTCGGTACTGGGCGTGAAGCTTCGCACCAAGCAAGTTACAGAGCGGGAAGCCCATGGCGCAATTGATGCCTATACGCGGCTTGTTTCGCCGTCTTTGCGCAGAATTCCGGTGGACGACATGGATCATCGGAAGGCCGCGATCTTGTTGGACGGGTGGCGCACGGCACTTCGTGCTGGCGACAGTCTCCACCTCGCCATTGCCGACGCGCATCGGGCTACCATATTTACCTTCGATCACGGTATGGCAAAGGCTGGCACGGCTCTCGGCATTGCCGTTCGGTTGTTAAAGATCATATAGGTACTGCGCAAGCGTGGCCCGATGTCGACCAGGCGAGACGTGGTCAAAGGCAGGCCCGAAGCGTGTACGCTGCGCTTTGTTGTAGTGGGAGTTACCTGCAAAATCGAGCATCGCCACCGAAAGGTTCAACCCATGCCAACTGACCTTATCCATCAAATTTCACTCGTCGAGGAACGCCTGCGGCGGGCGATGCTTGCGTCAGATTGCCTTGCGCTTGACGAACTGATTTCGCCTGATCTCATCTTTACCAATCATTTTGGCCAGGTATGCGGAAAGGAAGATGATCTGAACATGCATCGAGATGGCTTGCTCAAATTGCATACGCTTGAACCATCAGAGATTCGCGTGAGTACGCGAGGCGAATTGGCTGTGGTTTCAGTCAGGATGAAGGTTGGTGGCGCCTTCGACAACATGGCGTTTCAAGAGGATCTCCGATATACGCGCGTATGGAGCCTTTCGGAGCGTGGAAGTTGGGAAATTTTAACGGGCCACAGCAGCCGCGTTCAGCAATAGCTTGCGTAAAATGGGGTAACTTTCATAGGGGACAGACAATGAGAACTAAC
>JARXKM010000297.1 GCA_030272785.1 Pseudomonadota bacterium | reverse complement strand
GGCTTGGCGGCAGGCTTGGCGGCGGCGCCGTCGCTCCGTTTGGCCGGGGCGGCGGTGCTGGTTGTTGTTGTTGTTGTTGCGGCTGCGGGCTTGCGCATTGTTCATTCCTCCGATTGACAGGATAACAGATTAAACAATATATACCATTTTAATTATTTTGTCGCATATCTCATGCGCTGGTCTTCACGCTGAAGTCGACCCCCACCTCATCCCACCATTCCTGCTCCTTCTCGATCCAGTACGACACGGTCGGATGGTGCGCCACCCAGTCGCGCTTGATATCGAGCTCGATCTTGTTCTTCATGCGTAGTTTCAGTTCGCTGAAATCGGCCTCGATGCGCGCATGCATGAGCAGGATCGCCAGCCGCAGCGCCAGCACCGCCTTGGCGAAATCGGGCTCGGCGAGCGCGTCGCCGATCTTGCGCAGGTTGCCCTTCTGGGCCACGATCAGGCGCGCCATCGCCTTCTGCTCGCGCGCGGTGAAGCCTGGCAGGTCGGCGTTCTCGATCATGTAGGCGGCGTGCTTGTGGTAGCCGGTCTGCGCCACCAGCATGCCCATCTCGTGCAGCTGCGCGCTCCAGTACAGCAGCTTGACGTAGGTGTCGGCGGACGGCTTGAGCTGGGCGTACAGGGCCGCCGACTCCTGCGCGACGCGGTTGCCGCGGGCCGGCTCGACGCGGAATTTCTCGACCAGCAGGCGTACCGATTCCTCGCGCCGGTCGCATTGCATCGAGCGCGCGTACAGGTCCCACATGACGCCCATGCGCAGGCCGGCGTCGACCGGGATGAGCACCTCGATGCCCAGTTCGGCCACCAGCGCGATCAGGATCGCCAGACCGCCGATGATGGTGCTGGCGCGGTCGGCGCGCAGGCCGGGCAGGTCGATGCGCGCGACGTGGCCGAAGGCGATGAAGCGGCCCTTGAGCGCCTCCAGCGCGGCCGGCGTCACGCGCCCGTCGCCGAGCTCGTTGCGGCCGATGATCTCGGCGATGGCGCGGATCGTGCCCGACGAGCCGTAGGCATTGCGCCAGTACTGCGGGTGGTAAGGCGGCGCGGCGTCCTCGAAATGGCTGCGCGCCGACAGGATGGCCGCCTCGAACGAGCCGGCGTCGATGCGCCCGTCGATGAAGAACGACAGGCTTTGCTTGACGGTGCCGACGCTGAACGATTCGACCCGCTCGATCTCGAGCCCGCGCCCGAGTACCAGTTCGGTCGAGCCGCCGCCGATGTCGAGCACCAGGCGCCGCTCGCCCGGGGTGGCCAGCGAATTGGCCACGCCCATGTAGATCAGGCGGCCCTCTTCTTCGCCGGAGATGATTTCGATCGGATAACCGATCACCTTTTCGGCCGCCGGCAGGAACGTGCCGGCGTTGCGGGCGATGCGCAAGGCGGCGGTGCCGACCACCCGCACCGCGTCGAGCCGGTAGGCGCCCAGCACGGCGCGAAAGCTCTGCAGGCAGGCCAGCGCCGACTGCATCGCCGCCTCGGTCAGGTTGCCGCGCGCGTCGATGCCGGCGCCGAGCCGGATCGGCTCGCGCATGCTCTTGACGACGCGGATGGCGTCGCCGTCATGCTTGCCGATATGGAGGCGAAAGCTGTTGGATCCCAAATCGACTGCAGCATACATACCAGCTTCTTTCTCTATCGTTATCATGGCGGTTCCGGCGCGGGAAATCGTACCACAATAGCGCAGCCGCATGACGTGCCGATGACGCGTGCGGCGATCCGGCTACGGCGCGGCCGCTTCGACGACGCGGTTGCGGCCGCCGGCCTTGGCCGCCTGCAGCGCGGCGTCGACCCGCTTGAACAGGCTGACGGTGCTGTCGTCGGCGCGGATGGTGGTGACGCCGAAACTGGCGGTCATGGCGATCATCGCGCGCTCGCTCTTGACCGGCGCGGCGGCGATGGCGGCGCGCATCCGTTCGGCCACCAGCAGCGCCTCGGCCAGCCCGGTGCGCGGCAGGAGGATGGCGAATTCGACACCCACCACGCGGCCGAGCTGGTCGCTGTCGCGCAGTTGCTGCTTGCACACCTCGACGACGGCGCGCAGCGCCGTGTCGCCGGCCGGGTGACCGTAGCTGTCGTTGACGCGCTTGAACTGGTCGAGGTCGAACAGCACCAGCGCGGTCGGCACCCCGGGCCGGCGCGCCAGCGCCATCCACGGCGCCAGCGCGATGAACAGGCCGCGCCGGTTCGGCACGTCGGTGAGGGCGTCGACCACGGCCAGGCGTGCGAGCTCGTGCTGCAGCTGTTCGCGCGTGAGCAGCAGGTAGCCGAAGCCGTTGAGCAGCATCAGCAGGTAGAAGGCGGCGGACGACCACAGCTGCAGGAAGCCGTTGCTGATCCAGCCCCAGCCGCCCGGCATGGTCAGCACCATCACGCCGCGCGCGGCCACCAGCAGCGCCAGCACGGCGATGGCGATGGCGAGGAAGCGGCGCAGCATGGTCGCGCCGCGCCAGCCGAGCGCCAGCGCGGCCGCGCCCGACAGGTAGAAGCCGCCCAGCACCAGCGAACTGGCGACCGGGCGCAGGCCGATCTCGTCGATCGCGTAGCAGGCGACGAAGGCGGCGGTCGCCAGCACCAGCAGCCACAAGGTCGGGCGGCGCCAGTGCGGCCGCTCGGCCGCTTCCCACAGCGCGCCGCCCTCGAGCGCGACGCCGACGAACAGCAGCGCGTAGCCGAACGGGATCGACAGCGCGTCCGGCACCACGCCGCTGCCGCGCAAGTACAGCAGCAGCCAGCCGGCCGCCTGGCACTGCTTGGCCAGCGTCCAGGTCGACAAGGCGAGCGACTTCTTGCGCTCGTAGTCGAAGAAAAACAGCGCCGCGCACAGGCTCAGGTTACCGAGCGCCAGCGCGAACAACATGGTGGTGGTGTCCATGCCGGCGGCCGCGCTCAGACTTCGTGTTCGACGTCGGTGCTGCCGTCGCCGACCTTGCTGGCCCAGGCCTGGGTGAAGTACGCCTTCTCGTCCTCGCTGGGCGGCTCGCCCCAGAACACGATCAGGGTGCCCTTGTGGTCGTGCAGCTGCGAGACCTTTTCGATGAAGCGCGCGATCGCGTGCAGGTCGGCCAGCGCCATCACGTAGCCGTAGACGCGGTTGAGCCGTTCGATGCGGTCCGGCTCGGTCAGGCTGTTGGTGGCGGTAATCGTGGGGTGGTCTAGGAACATGGGATCTCCGTGTGCGATGAACCAGCTTAGCAGAAACCGATGCCGGGCAACAAGTCATGCGTGGCCGGCCGCCACGCCAGGGATTCGCCTATACTGGCCCGATGGTGCCTTGCCCCCACTCCCCGTCCCCGTCCCCGCCCGGCGACGCCGCCGCGCCGCTGGTGATTACCCGCGGCGACCGCCGCACGCTTGAATTCGCGCCCGGCGAAGTGCAAAGCGAGATGCGCCTGTCGCGCCCGGACGCGCTGGTGACGGCGTATGCGCGGGCGATGATGTGCTTCGCGCTGTTCGTGCCGCGCCCGCGCGACATCCTGATGGTCGGGCTGGGCGGCGGCTCGCTGGCCAAGTTCTGCTACCGCCATTTTCCGCACGCCCGCATCACGGTGCTCGAACTGCGCGCCGACGTCATCGCGCTGCGCGCGCAGTTTTGCGTGCCGCCCGACGACGCCCGCTTCCGCGTGCTGCACGCCGACGCCGTCGCCTACCTGGCCGGGCGGCCGGCCGGCGTCGACGTGCTGCTGGTCGACGGTTTCGACGCCGCCGGCCTGCCGCCGGCGCTGGGCAGCTCGCGTTTCTACGCCGACTGCCGGCGTGCGCTGCGCGAGGACGGCGTGCTGGTGGCGAACATGTTCAGCTACGACCCGCACTATCCGGCCATGCTGGGCCGCCTGCGCCTGCTGTTCGGCGGCCAGGTCTGCTGGTTCGACAAGGTGGCCGGCAACAACCGTATCCTGTTCGCCGTCAGGGCGCCGCTCGACCTGGCGCGCGCGCGTGGGCGCGCCGGCCGGCTGTGCGCGTGGGTGGGGCGCCGCCGCGGCCTCGGCCTGGGCATCCTGAACCGCTGGCTGGTGGCCGCCCTGCTGGCCTGGCTGGCGCGGCGCCGCTGAGCGAATTGGGCGAAAATCTTTGTTGCCTGATTCCAATTATTCGGCAAACTCAGACGATCCTGTGACACACTATCGTCATTTTCGAACGGCGCCGCTTGGCGCGCCTTCGCTCACTACAGGATTTCTTCCCCCCATGCGCCGCCTGCCCCTGTCACTTTCCGCCGCCGGCGCCCTGACGCTGGTCGCCGGGCTGGCCACGACGGGCGCGCTGTGCGTCGCCGTCAGCCAGCTGGAAGACGCCAAGCTGCAGCTCGCCTTCGAGCAGCGCGCCGCCATGCGCGTGGCCGCCATCGGCCAGGGGCTCGAGGAAGCGGTCGAAGTGCTGACGGTGACGAACCATCTGTTCGCCAGCGTCGCGCCGGTCAGCCGCCAGCAGTTTCACGATTTCACCGCCCCGCTGCTGCTGCGCTACCCGTTCATCAAGGCCTTCAATTTTCACCGCCAGCTGGACGACGCCGAACGGCCCGGCTTCGAACAGGGGCTGCGCCGGGTGCGCCCGGGCAGCGTGATCACCGAGATGGCGCATGGCGCGGCGCGGCCGGCACCGCGCCGCGCCCACTACAACGTCGTCGAGTTTCTCGAGCCGATGGCCGGCAACGAGGCGGCGTTCGGCCTGGACGTGGCGCGCAACGCGCAGGTGACGGCGACCTTGACGCGCGCCATCGACAGCGGCCAGGCCAGCGCCACCAGATTGCTCAGCCTGATCCAGGATACTCGCCCGCAGGCCGGCTTCCTGGTGATGCTGCCGGTGTACCGCGAGCACGCCGCGCTGGGCAGCGCGGCCGAGCGGCGCGCCGCGCTGATGGGCGACACCGCGGCCATCATCCGCGCCGGCGAACTGGTACAGAAGATCCTCGCCAGCCACGACTTGCTGGCCGACCCCGCGGTCGCCATCGCGGTCTACGCCAGCGGCGCCGACGGCCGGCCGCAGCAGGTGTTCCACAGTGGCGCCGCGCTGGCCGGCCTGCCGCTGATCGCCCGCAGCATCGACGTCGCCGGCCAGCGCTGGCGCATCGAGGTGGCGGCGGCGCCGCGGCCGTATCTGAGCGGCGAACATCTCGGCTCGCTGCTGGTGGCGGTCGGCGGCGCCGCCTTGAGCCTGTTGCTGGCGGCGCTGGTGCAGGCGATGGCGCAGCGCGCCCGTCGCGTCGAGGCGCTGGTGCGCCAGCGCACCGCCGACCTCGAACTGTCGAACCAGCGGCTGATCGACGACGTCATCGAGCGGCGCCGCGCCGAACACGCCCTGCTGCACAGCGAGGCGCGCTTCCGCCAGCTGGTGTCGATGTCGTCCGACTGGTACTGGGAGCAGGACGCGCAGTGCCGCTTCACCGCCTTGACCGGCGCGTTCACCGAAAAATCGGGCATCGGCTTCGCGCGCTATGCCGGCAAGACGCGCTGGGAGACCATCCCCGGCATGCAGGAGAGCGCCTGGGGCCAGGCCCATATCGCCGACGTGCAGGCGCACCGGCCGTTCAGCGCGCTCGAGTACGCGACCGAGACCGACCAGGGCGAGACGCGCTGGTTCTGCATCAACGGCGAGCCGGTGTTCGAGGCCGACGGCGCCTTCGCCGGCTACCGCGGCACCGGCACCGACATCACCGAGCGCAAGCTGTCCGAGCAGCGCATCCAGCACGTCGCCCAGCACGATGCGCTGACCGGCCTGCCCAACCGCAGCCTGCTGCAGGACCGGCTCGGCCAGGCGATCGCCTATTCGGTGCGCTGCCATCATCCGGTGTGGGTGATGCTGATCGACCTGGACCGCTTCAAGTTCGTCAACGACAGCATGGGCCACAAGGCCGGCGACGTGCT
>JARXKM010000031.1 GCA_030272785.1 Pseudomonadota bacterium | reverse complement strand
GAGCTGCCGAACTTCATGGTGCAGCTGGTCGCGCGCGCATGCGGAAAGGGAGCGGAACGTGACGAAGGTGGTTTGAGCTTCGAATGTTCACCATCCGGCTAAGCTTGTTGGAGCCCGGTCTGGACAGGGGTGCCTGGTTTGATTGCTGGCGCAGGCTCCCATGGCCGCAACCCCTGATCTTTAGCAAGGCGAATGCGATGCACCTTCATTGCATCGATGATGTCCGCCGCAGTCGGGCGTTCGATCAACAGCGGCAAGGTCTGTCCCGCCTCCAGGAAAAACCGGCTCCTTGCATCGTCGCCTCCGGTCAAGAATGCGCCTTCCCACCAGTGCGTAATGGTGTCGCTCGCGCGCTCCAGCGCGCCTTGCGTGACGAGGCGATTCGATTTTTGATTGTTGATTTGGCGCGATGCCGGCATCAGGTTCCAGGCGTCGCCGCAGGGCCAGGCCGCGAACGGAAAACAGTGGTCGATGTCGTAGTCGTCGCGCAGTCGTTGACCAGACCATACGCAATACACAGCCTTGCCGGCGGCGCGCATGCGCGCTACGGCCTCGCGCGCGATGCGGGTATCGCGCTCTGGATCGGCCCACGCCAGCAGCGAGTGCGCAAGCTGACGCACATTCGGCTGGCCATTCCCCGCATATCCTTCCATGAGCCGAATCCATTCTGCAATCAGCACGGGCTCTATCCAGACGTTGTAGCGGGTCAGTGCCTGCCATATCTGCAGCGGCACGCGCAGCTCGCCGAAGCTCCAGAGGAATGGCGTGTCGATCGCGAGAGGTGAGGGCGTGCTCGTGCGGCGTGATGAGCGGATATCGAAGATGGACTGATCGCTTGCCGGCCAACGCAGATACTTGGCCGGCATCAAGCGAATCAACTGTGAAATTTCGGAGAGGCTGCGGTGAAGATGCCTGGCAGTGTCGCCGCCAAAGACCGCACCGACGCGCAACTCGGATGGATTGATCAGCCGGAGGGCGTTGAAACTATCCGTGACAAAGCCGGGGCGCGTTCCCACACGCGATATCGGCATCTGCGGGAGGGCGTTTTCGATCAGCGGCTTGTACATCCGCATCCAGAAGAGCGCGACCATGCCCATGGGGATGGCAACGTAGTCCGATTCGTGGCGCGCGGAGCCACCGGCGGTATCGGCAATGCGCGCCAGGATGCGCAGCAACGCGATCTTGTAGGTGGACGATTTTTCGTCCACCAGTACAAGGTGGCGCAACAGCGGCAAGGCACCGAGTCCATCGTCCGGTAGTCCGAGCACCGCGGTAGTCCAGGAGAGGCCGCCCCGTCCCAGCCGGTCGGCGCTGTCCGTTGCGCGAATTAGCCGCAGTCCGAACTGCTGCGAGAGCGACGATAGTTCGTGCAGCGAGACTTCGTGCATCGCCCGCGCCGCATCCGGCTCGCCAAGGCGCAGGCTGATCGCAATGCGGCCGCTCGGTGAGAGCATCGTCGCGAGCTTGCGCAAGGCGCGCGCGCGGGACGCCGGTGCAACGTGCATCCACACCGCGGAGAGGAGAATGAGGTCGAAGGTCAGGCCAAGACGGCTTACCTGGGCGAGCTCGGGAAGGCTGTCGGACAGCCAGTGAATCCGCGCCGACGGGTGCAGCGCGCGACCATGGGCACGCATGGCGTCCGAGGGCTCGACGGCAACGACATCGTAGCCATGCAATGCGAACCAGGCGGCATCGCGACCAGAGCCCGCTCCGACATCGAGGATCGTTGCGCCTGGCCCGGGGAGCAGATCGAGTAGCGACATGTGGACGTCCTCAAACGCCAGCGACTCGTATTGGGTCACCAGTCGGGCTGCGTTCTGCTCATAGTGGGAGATCGGCGTCATCGGGTTCTATGGGTGGTCCTGCACAGTTATTGATATATTGTAAATGTAATCGGAGCGGCAAGGACTTTACAATATCTCGGTAGTTATTGAAATATGCCGCGCATATGTGTAGAGTAAAGAAATGAACTCATCGCACACCGATCTGATCTTGGCGCTCGCCCGCACCAACGGGCTGCTCCGCACGCGCGACGTCGACAAGGCAGGTGCGCCGCGCGCGATCCTTGCGCATCTGGCGCATGACGGTCGCCTGGTGAAGATTGCCCGCGGACTGTATGCGCTGCCTGACCGCGCAGGTTCAGAACATGACGTTCTGGCGGAAGTGGCTGCCAAGAGCGCGACCGGCGTGATTTGCCTGATCTCGGCGCTGCGTTTTCATGAACTGACCACGCAGCAATCGTCCGATGTCTGGCTGGCAATCCCGCACAAGGCACATGTCCCTCGCACGGACTATCCGCCGCTACGTGTCATTCGGATGTCGGGAGAGGCGATGACCCAAGGCGTCGACGAGATAGATGTTGCGGGCACGACGGTCCGGGTGTTTTGTATCGCCAAGACAGTTGCCGATTGCTTCAAGTTCCGCAACAAGATAGGCCTCGACGTGGCGCTCGAAGCGCTGCAGGAAGCATGGCGGGGCCGGCGCGTGAGCATGGATGAACTGTGGCACTACGCTGAAATCTGCCGGGTGGCGAACGTGATGCGACCGTACATTGAATCCCTGGCTGCAGGATGAAAGCGGCGAAGAATATTGGTGCGTCTGTCCGCGCACGCTTGCTGAACCGGGCGCGTGCCGACAAGGTGGATTTTAACCTCATGCTCACTCGGTATGCGCTCGAGCGGCTGTTGTATCGACTGAGCGTATCCGCATGGTCCAATGAATTTCTTGTTAAAGGGCGCCTTGCTGTTCGATCTGTGGTTCGACCAGCCACAACGGCCTACACGTGATATCGACTTGCTCGGCTTCGGTCCCGCCGGCTTGGAGCATTTGACGACAGTATTTCAGGAAGTCTGCGCAGAGGCGAGTGACGACGGCATCGAATACGATCAGGCCAGCGTGCGTGCCACCGAAATTCGCAAGGATGCCAACTACGAGGGAGTGCGCGTCACCTTGCTGGGGACGTTGGATGTCGCACGCTGCGCTATCCAGGTCGACGTGGGCTACGGCGACGCCGTGACACCTGCAGCAGATAGCGTGATCTTCCCCGTCGTCCTCGAAGACATGCCGCGGCCGACGCTGCGCGCCTACCCCGTGTACACGGTGGTTGCGGAGAAATACCAGGCGATGGCCAGCCTGGGAATTGCGAACACCCGAATGAAGGATTACTTCGATCTCTGGATCCTTGCTCGGCATGCCACGATCGATCGATCGATCCTGGGCCAGGCTATTCAAGCGACCTGCGAGCGGCGTGGTACTCCCGTTCCAGTCGATACCCCGCTCGGACTTTCCGCAGTGTTCGCTGCGGATCCTGCGAAGCAGCAGCAGTGGAAGGCATTTCTCTCTAAGAATAAGCTCAACGCGCCGGAGTTAGGGGAAGTTGTTGTTGTCATTCAGGTGCTGGTTGGCATCACCGGACAGTCCATCGATTCAAGTATTGGACAAGAGTGTTGACCGAAATACGCACGATGCAATTAATTAATCCCATCCGTAGACCGGGGGCCAACCGCTGAGCACTACCGCTCAACATGCACACTGGCCATGGCCGCACAAAGAGGATGGACCGCAATGTCATCGGGCGTCGCGCAGCGCACCCGTTCATTTCGGTCTTCCGGATCCGTCGTCCCCCGAGTCCGGTATTTCGCGCGGTACTGTACCGGACTCATGCCGATCAATGCCTTGAACTGACGGCTAAATGCACTGTGGTCGGTGTAACCGCAGGCATGGGCAATTTCTGCGATGTTGATTTGATTGTCTGATTCGATGATGGCCAGTGCACTGTCCAGGCGCGATTGCAGCAGCAATTGCCGCGGTGTGTAATGAAAAACCCGCTGGAACAGGCGTTCTACCCTAGCCAGAGACAAGCCGGCATCGAGTGCCAGTTGATTCAGGCAAATATTCTGCTGATAGTTTTCGCGTATATACAACGCGATACTGGCAATCTCTCGATAGACCGGATGCAGTTCATCGGCCAGGCCCAAGTCCTGTGAGGTTCCGACCAATCCGACAATGGTCCCATTTTCGTCACGCAGTGGCGTCTTATGGGTCAGACACCAGCCTCGGCGCCGGTTGGGGTACAGATGCAGTTCCAGATGCTTCTTGATCGAAGTTCCAAGGGCGACGACTTGTTGGTCTTGTGCCAGGTAAGTCAAGGCCATATGCTTGGGATGAACTTCAAGCGCCGTCTTGCCGACGATGTCCTGCTTGCTGCGCAGACCGCATCGTCGCACCATCGTATGGTTGATCAGCAGATAGCGTCCGTCGCAATCCTTGACAAAAAATGCGACGTCGGTGAGTGCGTCGAATAAGGCTTCGATCGCAGTCATATCGAGCATCCGCGCTGCAGGGCGCGGCTGCAGCATCGCGTTCATGACGCCCCCAGTTTCAGCGCAAAACCGCATACAGGTGCTTTGGGCAGCCGCCTGGAATTCGCCGTATTCATCATTTCCTCTTCTCTCCAAAAACTATGCGGACGACGGTTCCGAAGCTGCCACCTGCCGGATAGGCATGCAATCTACGGCGAATAGGACTGCAATTGCTTTCATGATAGTCATTTTTCGGTGGCCAGTCTTGGCAATTTTGAGCAAGTCTTCTGACGTAATCCGCATAGCGCGCTATTCCGGGAGGGCGACAGAGCCCGAGTTGTGCTGATTTCGCATCTAACCTCAGGGGCAATCATCAAGCCTGCGGCGTTTGCGCAGGGTAAGCTTTTTTATTTGCTTTTGCCACTGACAAACCGGCCCTGCGAGCCGGACTGCACAAAGGGACTTTTCATGACATCTCCAGTCGCGCTTGCTGTACTCGACCGCTTACGCTTTCCTTCCGATCTGCACTTTACGAATAACGGGGACGCCGTGCTCGCCACAGTGCGCAACGCCACCAGCGACCAGGGCGCGGCGAATCCCAGTCATATTTGGCGGTTTGATGCGCGCGGCGCGCAGCCGCTAACGGATGGTCCGCATAGCGATTCCCATGCGACGCCTTCTCCTGTTGATGACAGGATTGCTTTCGTGTCTGACCGCGCTTGCCTCGGCAGGAATGCCGTCTTTCTGCTCGCGCCAAGTGGCGATGCGCAGGTGGTCGGCGATGTGCCTGGGACGGTGGAGCAACTGCGGTGGTCGGCGGACGGCCGGTCGATTGTGGTGCTGGCCGCCGATCGTGGCCTGAGCGGGGGCGCCATTAATGCCGCCACGAGGCTTTGGTGGGGCGAGGCCGAACAACCGGAATTGGTCGCGCCGGGTACGGCGCGCAGGCGGTTGTTCCGTATTTGGCCGAACGGCGGACATACCGAAGAGGTCGGTCCCCGCGAGCACAGCGTTTGGGAGTTCGCCCTGGTCCCTGGTGGGGCGGTGGCGGTGGTATCGCGCGATGCGAGTGAACGCGGTTGGCACCATGCACAACTGATACGCATAGACTTCGAGCAGCGTGCGGTCGCCTTGCTGCACACTACGCCATGGCAGTTACAAGGACTGGCGGTCGATCCGAGCGGAGGTAAAGTTGCCTTCCTGGAGGGATGGTCCAGCGACCGTGGCTTAGTGGCTGGCGAGATGAGTGTTCTCGATCTCTCCAGCGGCCGCGTGTCGCGGCTTGCCCGCGAGCAGCAATCGAATGTGACTTCGCTGCGTTGGCGCGATCCCGATAGCCTCTGGTTTACCGGTTGGCAATGCCTTGGCACGGTGTACGGTGTGGTCAGCGCTGCCGGCGTGATCGAATGGCAGCGCCATGAAGACGCGATCCTGGGCGAGAGCAGTTTCTTGGCGCAAATCGCAGTGTCGGCTGATGGCAAAAAAATTGCGGCGGTGCGCGAAGCGGTAGCCACGCCACCGGAAATCGTCTGGAAAGCTGAGAGGGATGATCCGTGGTCGTCCATTAGCGAACTTAACGGTGAAGTGGCGGCGTCATTTCCCTGCTATCCCGAGGTGCTGCATGTGGAATGGTGCGGCACAGATGGGCTGGCGTTGGAGGCGCTGGTATTGTTGCCGCAGCAGCGAGGCAGTGCGCCGCTGCCCATGATCGTCGATATACATGGTGGTCCTTGCTACGCGACCAAGCACAGCTTTAACCCGGGCGGGGCGTTGGCCTATGCCGCCGCAGGCTTTGCTGTCTTCCTTCCCAACTATCGCGGCAACGTCGGCTGGGGACAGGCGCACAGCCGCCTGAATCTGGGAGACCCGGCGGGTGCCGAGTTCGACGATATCCTCGCAGGAGTCGATCGCTGCGTCAGCCTTGGACTGGGCGACCCCGAGCGATTGGGCGTTACCGGCAGCAGTTACGGCGGGTATCTGACCAACTGGGCGGTGGCCACGACCACGCGTTTCAAGGCGGCGGTGTCGGTATCGTCGATCGCCAGCCACCATAGTTGTCACTATAGTTGCGAGCACGATTTTCACCCATTTATTGTCGGTGGCCCGTTGACGCAGGCCGCCAATCTGCGGCTGGCCAATGCGCGTTCGCCGTTGCTGAAACTGGCGCATCCGCGCACCCCGACACTCTTGATTCATGGCCGTGAAGATCGCTGCACGCCGGTCAGTGAGGCGCGCCAGTTCCATGCCGCCTTGCTTGAACATGGCGTCACGACGGAGCTGGCGATATATCCGTTCGAAGGCCACGGTGGTTTTCGTGACCGTGCCCGCAGACTGGATGGCTGGCGCCGCCGGATAGCGTGGTTCGAACTTTACCTGTTGCGCCATGGGGCGGCTGCATGAGCAGGGCGGCGGTAATGGCGCGCGCCATGGTGCGCCCTGACAGGACCGACGCCGTGCCGCGCATTTTCGGTCATCCGGCCAGTCTGTTTGTGTTGTTCTTTACCGAAATGTGGGAGCGGTTCTCCTATTACGGCATGCGCAGCTTGCTGGTGTTGTTTTTGATCGCTGACAGCAAGCATGGCGGCTGGGGTTGGTCCCGCGCCGAGGCCTTGCAACTGTATGGCTGGTACACGGGCCTGGTATTCTTTACTCCCCTGATCGGCGGCTACATTGCCGACCGCTGGCTGGGCAGCGGCAACGCGGTACGTGCCGGAGGGCTGATCATTTCGGCCGGTCACGCGTGCTTGCTGCTTGATACGCCAGCCGCCTTCTTTCTGGGATTGGCCTTGATTGTGTCGGGCACCGGCCTGTTCAAGCCGAACATCTCCGTCATGGTCGGCCAACTCTACGGCGCCAACAATGAACAGTTGCGTGACGCCGGCTATACGCTGTTTTACATGGGAGTGAATTCCGGCGCTTTTTTTGGCACGCTGCTGTGCGGCTATCTTGGGGAAACGGTTTCGTGGCATCTGGGATTCGGCCTGGCCGGCCTGTTCATGCTGTTGGGAACCATGCAGTTCTATTTTGCGGGCGGCACTTTGGACTCCGGCGGCGACAGGTCCACAGCGCAGATGGCGATAGAGGCCACGGCCGAGTTGCCAGGCAGAGTGGTCGCGGATCGCTTGCAAGTCGTGTATCTGCTGTCGTTCTTTGCGATTTTCTTTTGGTTCGCGTATGAGCAGGCTGGCGGCGCGATGACGATCTTCGCCTCCGCGTACGCCGATCGCGTCCTCGACGCGAACAGCAGCAAAATTTTCAAGATCGTGAATGGCTTGATGAGTGTCGTCTCGGCCCTGATCCTGTCCTGGGTCATGGGGAAGCTCTTCGCGGCCACTGGTCGGCGCGCGCTCTGGTCCAATCTCCTGCTGGGAACCTGCCTGGGCCTCGTCTGGATGCTGCTGGCTTGGATCTTACTGCGTACGTGGACCGATCCTCAGCTGAGCGTGCCGGCGACATGGTTCGGCGTACTGCCGGCGTTTTTTATCGTCCTCTTCGCGCCGGCCTTGTCACGCATATGGGAGCGCTACTGGAATCCCGACGGTCCCGTCAAATTTGGCATCGGCCTGCTGCTGCTCGGTGGTGGGTTTGCGGTGCTGGCCTACGGTGCGCGCGGTATCCCCAGCGGCGCAAGCACGGGGACGGTGGGGATGGCCTTTCTGGTGGTGGCGTATTGGCTTCATACCATGGGGGAGCTGTGTATTTCCCCGGTTGGCCTGTCCTTGATCAGCAAGCTGGCGCCGGCGCGTTTGCTGGGCCTGATGTTCGGCGTCTGGTTCCTGAATGCGGCCATTGCCATCAAGCTGGCCGGTTTGGCGGGCAGCTATATCGACCGCATATCGAGCGCCTGGTCGATGAGCACCTTCTTCCTCATTTTTGCGGTGATTCCGGCGCTAGCAGGCTTAGTCATCATGGCCTTGAACAAATGGATGGCGGTAAAGATGCACGGGGTACGTTGAACGACTATGCCGCTTTCATCTTTTGGCATGCCGTTTTGCTTCAAGACCGGCTCGTTTTACCCGCGTAAATTATCACCTTGCAGCAGGCAGTGTCGACCACGGGCTCGAACCAGGATAGTTAAATACAAGCGCAACGGGGAGTAAGGATGTTTAAGGATGGTTTGACATACGGCGGCGCGGTATTGCTGTTAGGCGGTATCGGCGTAACGGCCGGCGCGCAGGACATCGCGCCGGTACCGCAAAGCGATGCGGTTCAACGGGTGATCGTCACCGGGTCGTCGCTCAAACGGCTCGATGCGGAGACGGCGATGCCGATGACCGTCATCAAGGCGGAAGAGTTCGCTCGCAAGGGGATTACATCGGTGGAGGAAATGTTGACCACGCTGTCGATGAACCAGCAGAGGTCCGTGGCTGCAGGCAATGTGGGTACTGAAACCGGCGGCAAGTCGTCGGCCAATCTGCGCGGCCTGGGCGACGGTCGCACGCTGATCCTGCTCAATGGCCGCCGTCTGCCCAACCATACTTACGATGGGAGCAGCGTCGATCTGTACAGCATCCCTTTCGCTGCCATCGATCGCATCGAAGTGCTGCGCGACGGCGCCTCGCATATCTACGGCACCGATGCGATCTCCGGCGTCATCAACTTCATCACCAAGCGTTCCTATACGGGGACAGCGGCACCTATTCCGGCCTCTCTGATGAACACGGCGCCGCCATTCTCGAATCAGGCGCCGAACCCGCAAACAGGGTATGACCCGCGATTGAGCAGCCCGGTCGGCCGGGCAGTTTATCTTCGCGCCAATTATCAATATCTGTAAGTTCATTCCGGACCCCCGGGGGGGGGCGCGCTGCCGGACATCGCACGACGGCGCCGTGGTCGTCCCATTTTTTCTAGTCCTCCAACTACCGGCACTGCCGGAGAAAGCAAGGTAATTTTTATGTGGCAAGGTGTTATTCCCGCTATTACGACGAAGTTCACTTCGGACGACACGCTCGATTTTCAGGAAATGGAACGTTGTTTCCGCTTGCAAATGGACGCAGGCTGCGATGGACTGATCGCCTGCGGTTCCCTGGGCGAGGGGCCGCTGCTGTCGCATGCCGAACGCCTGGACGTGCTGAAGGTATGCAAGGATGTGGCCGGCAACAAGCCGGTGCTGCTGACGGTGGCGGAAGCGGCCACCCGCGATGCCTGCGCGCTGGCGGAGAAGGCAGCGCGCGCCGGCGCCGATGGACTGATGGTGGTACCGAGCACGATCTACCACACCGACTACCGCGAGACGGTGGCCTGCCTGCGCGCCGTGGCCGAAGCCGGCAACCTGCCGATCATGATCTATTCGAATCGCCTGGCCTACCGCGTGGACGTCACCACCGACATGCTGGAAGAGCTTGCCGATGACAAGCGCTTCGTCGCCATCAAGGAATCGTCTGACGATATTCGCCGAAGCACTGAAATCATCAACCGCCTGGGCAAGCGCTACGATCTGTTCACCGGCGTCGACAACCTGGCGTTCGAGGCGCTGTCGGTCGGTGCAGTGGGCTGGGTAGCTGGCCTGGTAGTGGCCTTCCCGCGCGAGACCGTGGCGATCTACCAGCTGATCAAGGCTGGCCGCTACGGCGAAGCGCTCGATATCTACCGCTGGTTCCGTCCGCTGCTGGATCTGGACGTGTCGACCTACCTGGTGCAAAACCTCAAGCTGGTCGAGGCCTTGGTCATCGATTCGAACGACCGTGTGCGCGCGCCGCGCATGCCGCTGCAGGGCGAGCAGCGCAAGCGCATCGAGCAGGTGGTCAAGCAGGCGCTGGCAAATCGTCCGCAACTGCCAATCTTCGCCTGAGGCGGCCGGATGCCGCGCACGATCGGGGAGCCAGCATGAGCGTTGTGGCTGACGTAATTGTCATCGGCGCCGGTATCGTCGGCGCCGCCTGTGCGCTGGCGATGCAGCAGGAGGGCCTGCGGGTTACGCTGATCGACGCCGCTTCACCGGGCTGCGGCGTAACCGCAGCCGGCATGGGCCATCTGGTGGCGCTCGACGAGACCGATGAAGAGCTGGACCTGTGCCTGCTGTCGCTGGGCTTGTGGAAAGACTTCATGCGCGCCCATCCTGCCGTGGGCGAACCGAGCCACTGCGGCACGCTGTGGGTGGCGGACAATGAGCATCAGCTGGCGGAGGCGCAGGCGCGGGCGACGCGGCTGTCTCAGCGCGGCTGGAACGCCGAGTCGCTGAGCGGCGCTCAAGTGAGCCGGCTCGAACCGGCGTTGAGACCAGGGTTGGCGGGGGGCGTGAGAGTGTTTGGCGACAGCGTTGTGTATCCGCCGGCGGTAGCGCACTTTCTGGCCAGCGAGCTGGTCCGGCGCGGCGGTTCGTTGCGGCTCGGACAAGCTGTCGTTCGCATCGGCAACGGTTTTGTTGTGCTGACTGGTGACGAACGGGTAGCCGCCAAGCATGTAGTGGTGGCGACCGGGGTCGAGGTGGCCAAGCTGTTGCCGGAGGTCCCGGTGTTCGCCCGCAAGGGGCATTTGCTGATTACCGACCGCTATCCGGGTCGCCTGGGGCATCAGGTGGTGAGCATGAACTACGGTCAGGCGAGCGCGCGCGCCGATGCTTTGGCGGTCGCGGCCAATGTCCAGCCGCGTCCTACCGGACAGTGGCTGGTGGGTTCGTGCCGGCAGGACGGCCAGCGTGATACCAGTGTCGATCCGGCGGTCTTGCGCGCCGTCCTGCGAAGCGCAATCGA
Organism: Pseudomonadota bacterium; assembly: GCA_030272785.1. Lineage (GTDB taxonomy): Bacteria > Pseudomonadota > Gammaproteobacteria > Burkholderiales > Burkholderiaceae_D > JAFCUW01. The sequence goes on along the minus strand of JARXKM010000031.1, from coordinate 17,983 downwards.
GCTACTGCCGTGCCTTGGCGATATGCAAATTATTCGTAGCTGGGCCGGCTTGCGCCCCGCGTCACCGGATGGCAAACCGCTGATCGGCCCCCATCCCGGCCGGGCCGGTGTGTGGCTGGCCGTCGGCCATGAGGGTCTGGGGGTGACGACGGCGTTTGCCAGCGCCCGGCTGTTGACCGATCAAATGGTGGGACGGCCCGGCCCGCTCGATGCCAGTCCCTATGATCCTGGACGTTTCCTTGCGTTGTGGAGTCAATCAAATGCAGAATGAAATAGATGACGCGGCGATGGTCGAGTTGTTGGTCGATGGCTGTCCGGTCCGCGCTGCTGCCGGTTCCAGCGTGGTTGCTGCGCTGGCCGAACTCGACCTGCTGCACACGCGCACTGCGCTGGACGGTACGCCACGCTTCGCCGTGTGCGGCATGGGCGTCTGCCAGGAGTGCCGGATTTGCGTGAATGGACAGCCGCATGTGCTGGCCTGTCGGACCCGTTGCCGGTCCGGCATGGTCATTGCAACCGGCAGGTTGGCGGCATGACCGCCGTCGAACTTTCCTCGGCCACATCGGTGCTGGTTCTGGGCGCTGGCCCGGCCGGCCTGGCCGCTGCCGCCGCGGCCTCGGAACGCGGGCAGCTGGTGACACTGGTGGACGACAACCCGCACCCGGGTGGCCAGATTTGGCGCGGCGGGCCGGGGCAATGGCGCGATGGTCGCGCCGATGCGCTGTGGACGCTGGTATGCCAGCGTCCGAACGTACGGCTGATTCTTGGGGCGCGTGTGCTGAGCGCTCCCGCACCCCAGGAACTATTGCTCGAGATTGAGGGGCGTGCGCATAGCATCGGATGGCAGCGCCTGATCCTGTGCAGCGGCGCGCGGGAGCTGCTGCTGCCTTTTTCTGGCTGGACGCTGCCCGGGGTGACCGGGGCCGGCGGCTTGCAGGCATTGATCAAGGGCGGCATGTCGATTGCCGGCAAGCGCGTGGTGGTGGCCGGCAGCGGCCCGCTGTTGCTGGCGGTCGCCGACACGGTGCGGCGCCATCACGGCAGCGTGGTGGCGATTGCCGAGCATCGGCCGCTGCCGGGCCTGGTCGCCTTTTTTGCGCAGCTGTCGCTGCGCCACCGCGGCAAACTATGGCAGGCCCTGGGGCTGTTTCGCCAGCTGGCGGGGGTGCGCTATCGCACTGGCGCCACCGTCGTCGCGGCCACAGGTGAGCGGCAGTTGCGCAGCGTGACATTGCGCCAGGGGGGGCGCCAAATCGAACTGGCGTGTGACTTTCTCGCCTGTGGTTATGGCTTGGTGCCCAATCTCGAGTTGGCGACCCTGCTGGGGTGTCGCGTCGACCAAGGCAAGGTGCAGGTCGATGGCGAACAGCTCAGCAGCCGCGCCAACGTTTGGGCAGCCGGCGAGGCCACCGGCATAGGCGGGGTCGACAAGGCATTGGCCGAAGGGCATATCGCCGGCATGCGCGCAACCGAGGGTACGCCGGCACCGTCCGTGCGCGCCGCGCGCCACCGTGCCCTGCGCTTCGCCGGACTGCTGGCGCGCCGTTTCGGCCCGACGCCTGCGCTGCGCGCGCTATGCAAGCAGGACACCATCGTCTGCCGCTGCGAGGATGTGCTTGCCGCGCAATTGGCCGAGCATTGCGACTGGCGCACAGCCAAGGTGTTGACGCGAGTCGGCATGGGGCCATGTCAGGGACGCATCTGCGGCGCCGCCTGCGCTTTTTTATATGGCTGGCAAACCCCGGGGCTACGGCTGCCGGTGTTTCCGGCCGCCGCTTCAATTCTTGCCGCTGAGCATAGCGCGGCATGTACCAAGGAGATCGAATCATGAAGCGACTTTATATTAACGGCGACTGGCATCACGGCGCCAGCAGCTACACGTCCCGCAGTCCCTCGGATTTGGCGGATGTCATCGAAGAATATGCGATCGCGGGCGCGCAGGAGGTGGAACTGGCGCTTGGCGCCGCGCACGCCGCCGCGGCCGGCTGGCGCCATTCCGATGTCCAGCAGCGCGCCGACACGCTGGATCGGATCGGCGGCGAGATCCTGGCGCGCAAAACCGAACTGGGCACCTTGCTGGCGCGCGAGGAAGGCAAGACACTGCCTGAAGCGATCGGCGAAGTCGGTCGCGCCGGCGCGATTTTCAAGTTTTACGCCCAGGAGGCGCTGCGGATCCGCGGCGACAAGCTGGCGTCGGTGCGGCCAGGCATCGACGTCGATGTGACCCGCGAACCGGTCGGCGTGATCGGCATCATCGCCCCGTGGAATTTTCCAATTGCCATCCCGGCATGGAAAGTGGCGCCGGCACTGGCGTACGGCAACTGCGTGGTGCTCAAGCCTGCTGAACTGGTGCCGGGAAGCGCCTGCGCGCTGGCTGAAATTATCGGACGAGCCGGCTTGCCGCCCGGCGTGTTCAACCTCCTCAACGGCCCAGGTCGCGTGGTGGGTGAGGCGATGGCGAACGATCACCGGGTCGACGCCATCAGCTTCACAGGCTCGACCGGGACGGGTGCCCGTGTGCTGGCGGCATGCGCAGCCAGGCGCGCCAAGGTGCAGCTGGAGATGGGCGGCAAGAACCCACTGGTGATCCTGGCCGATGCCGATCTGGACCATGCGGTGGAAGTGGCAATTCAGGGCAGCTATTACTCCACCGGCCAGCGCTGCACCGCATCGTCGCGCCTCATCGTCGACGAGCAGATTCATCGCCGTTTTGTGGCGAAAATGGTCGAACGGCTGAGCGCATTGAAGGTTGGCCATGCCCTGCATGTCGACAGCCAGATCGGACCGGTGGCGGACAGCGCGCAGCTCGAGCAGGACATGCGCTATATCGCGCTGGCGCAAAGCGAAGGCGCGCACCTGGCCTTTGGCGGCGCACGTTTGCAACGCGCCACCGACGGCTATTTTTTGAGCCCCGCCTTGTTTACCGAGTGCGCCCCGACGATGCGCCATGTGCGCGAAGAGATCTTCGGGCCAGTCGCTTCGGTGATCGCGGCACGCAACTATGAGCATGCGCTGGAGTTGGCCAATGACACGGAATTTGGTCTGACGGCGGGGATCTGCACGACGTCGCTAAAGCATGCGACGCACTTCAAACGGCACGCCCGAGCAGGGATGGTGATGGTCAATGTGCCCACCGCCGGGGTCGACTATCACGTTCCGTTTGGCGGCACCAAGGGCTCCAGCTATGGCGCCCGCGAACAAGGTAGCCAGGCGGTCGAGTTCTTCACGACGGTCAAGACCAGCTACACCGGCTGCTAAGGCGGCAGCTGCGGCACCTGCGGCAGCTGCGGCACCTGCGGCACCCGCCGACTCACTGATAGGATGGAAAGACATGCGCTTGTTGAAAATCGTTGGTTCAAGGCTGGCAGCCGGATGGCGCGTCATAGTGCTGGTATGGTTGGCGCTATGTCTGCCGGCGGCAGGGGCGCAGGCGCCGCTCAAAGTTGAGCTGAGTCAGGCGCGGTTTCAAGGGCTGACGCGGATCGTGCTGCGCAGCAGCGTGCCGCTCGACGGTATCGGTATGCAAGATGTGCTGATACGCCGGAAGGACGGCGCCGCCGTGGCAGCCGGCGACATCCAGCAGATCGTGACGGCGGGCCATACGCTGACGATCGTCATCCGCGCCCGCGTCTTCGCGCGGGTTGACAGCGACGGCAGCACCGTGGCGACGCGGGCTTTTGACCGCTACGCCAACGCCGCGCCAGTCCGCATTGCGCGCGCCGGCGAGCCCGCGCGCAACGGCCACCTGGTCGGCACCAGCGGCTGGACCGACGAGGGCTGGGACACGGCAATCAGCGATCCAGCCTTCGTCGATGCCAACAGTGGCCAACATGGACTCCATCGTTTCAGCGATACCAAGCCGGACCGCGATGCCGACGGTCGGCCGGTACTCTGGCGTGACGGGGCTGTGCGGACACCAGCACATCGCGCCAAGACCATGCTGGTGCTGTTTGTCGAATTCCCCGATCGCAAAGCCGCTGACGCAACGCCGCCTTATCGCCAGTTTGGCCAATATCTGCATTTCCTGCAGCCGGCGACTCATTGGTTCGACACGGCGTCGTATGGACAGTTTCAGCTTAGCTTTGCAGCCCCCCAGCACAGCCGCAAGCTCGAATGGCTAACGATGAGCAAGAACGCGCAGGACTATAAGTGGGGCGGGGATGCAGCCGAAACCGGCGATATGTTTAACTACTGCCGAGAGGCGCTACAACTGGCATACGACCGCTACGGCATACGTGCTGATGCTTACGATCTGTTGCTGATCATTCCGGCGCAAGGACTTGCCGGCCTGCCGAATGGTCCTGCCAATATCAATGATCAGTACATGGGCCAAACGGTGGTGCCGTCCCGCACGGTGCTCGTTGAGCGCGGCGGCAAGGCCCATACCATCGATACGTTCGTTACTGCCGGCAACGATCTGTTTTACTGGGGTTACCGTTGGCTGATCCATGAGATGGGCCATACCTTCGGGTTGCCCGATCTGTACATGTACCAGCCCAAGATCAAGGGTGTCGAGGTGGACCGGTTTTTCTATGTGGGCGGCTGGGACATCATGGGCAATATCGGCGGGCAGTCGAACGATTTTCTGGCGTGGCATAAATGGAAGTTGCGATGGATCCGGGACGATCAGGTGGACGTGGTAAGCAGCACGAACGACCAGCCCAGCGTGCATGCGCTTAGCCCGATTGAATCGCCGGGCGGCAGCAAGATGGTCGTGGTGCGCACGGGACTTTCCACCGCTTACGTGGCCGAGTTCCGCACCGCGCTCGGTGTGAACGGACTCGATGCGCACGGGCGAGACGGTGGTGTGCTGATCTACCGCCTCGATACGGGGCCGGCAGAAAATGGCGAGCGGCCGCTGCTGCAAGTGATCTCGCGCCAGTATTACAGCAATCCCGAGGTGAGCGGCGGGCGCAATCTCACAGGAGTGTGGCGTCCGCTCGACAAAAGTGTCGATGGAATGGGACAGGGGGCAGCCTGGCAGGCGGGTGAGGTTTTCTCCGACCCCGCGACCGGCGTGACGATCCAGATCGACCGGATTGGGCAGGCCACGGAAGATGCGCATGGGGCGCCGGACGCCCGCAATTACACGGAAGACGATGTCGCATTGCTGCGGGTGAGCAAACGGGGCGATGCACAACTATCCCGGCGGTTGACCATACAAGAGCCGATCCTGAGTCACTTGACGCACTTGCGCTTTCGCTTGAACGTCGCATCCGCGCCGGGAGAAATGAATTGGTTTGTGCGACAGCGCACTCGCCTTGCGGCAGCGGATATCCGTCTGCAGCGCGCGAACGGACAGCTGATTTCTGTCAGCAGGGTAAGGTCGTTCAATCAGGACGAAGCGCAAGTGATGGTGACACTAAAAGCTGGTACTTTCCGCGATGTTTCCGATGCGGAGGGACTACAACTGCTTGTCCTTCCTCACTTCGACGTGGCGGGTGTCGCGAGCACGCCAGTGAAGATTGCACCATGACCTGGCGCGGCGCAAAGGGCGCAGGACCTGCCGGCATCGCGCGGCTTGACCGTTAATTTCCTTACATAATCCGGGTTGTCGCCGCAGGACGGCTACAGACCACAAAACATCATTCTCAATATGACAACCAACACGATCTCCATCATTGATTCCCACACCGGTGGTGAACCTACACGCCTGGTGACCGCCGGCGGCCCTGAGCTGGGCACCGGCCCCCTTGTCGAACGGGTTGAAATATTTCGTCGCGAGCACGATCGGTTCCGTTCCGGCGTCGTGTGCGAGCCGCGCGGTTCTGACATCCTGGTTGGCGCGTTGCTGTGCGACGCCCATGCGGCCGATTGTGTCGCCGGTGTCATCTTCTTCAATAACGTGGGTTATCTGGGAATGTGCGGCCACGGCACGATAGGCTTGGTGGCTTCATTGGCACACACGGGGCGCATCGGAGCCGGTACGCACCGTATCGACACGCCGGTCGGCGTAGTCGAGGCGGCACTGCATGCCGACGGCAGCGTGACAGTTGAGAATGTTCCGGCCTATCGTGCTCAGCATGGCGTGACGGTGCAAGTTGAAGGTTATGGCAAAGTTTCCGGGGATGTTGCCTGGGGCGGAAACTGGTTCTTCTTGATTGCGGAGCACGGCCTAGAGTTGGCGGTAGAGCATGCCGCTGCGTTGACAGCATTTTGTACAAGGGTAAAACAAGCCTTGGTCGCCGCGCGCGTGACGGGCGCGGATGGCGCAGAAATTGACCATATCGAATTGTTCGCGCCATCGCGCACTGGCGCCGATAGCCAAAATTTCGTGCTTTGCCCTGGCAACGTCTATGATCGATCTCCTTGTGGTACTGGAACCAGCGCCAAACTGGCCTGTTTGGCCGCGGATGGAAAACTGCTAGAGGCGGCCATCTGGCGTCAGGAAAGTATTACCGGAAGTGTTTTCGAGGGCACTTATCGCATGCTCGATGGGCAGTTAATCCCTAGCATACGTGGACGGGCTTGGGTCAACGCCGAGGCAATGTTGATCATCGATTCCAGTGACCCGTTGGCTTGGGGAATACGATAATGTGAATGGGGCAGTCAAGCTCTGCAGGGTTCAGCCGATGAAGGAATCGAACCGCGTGTCGAATTCCTGCAGCGCCTTCTGGGCGTTCTGCATCTTTTTGCTTCGTCGCATAAGCATTGTCGGAATGATGAATCAAAAGGAGAAGGCCGAACACTTCGGCAAGATGCACATTCCGGGGCGGCCGCTGGTCCTGTTTAACGCTTGGGGTGCGGGCAGCGCGAAGGCCGTTGGCGCAGCAGGCGCGCGCGATTGCCACCGGCAGGTGGTCGGTCGTCGCGGCAAACGGCTAAGCGGATGGCGGGAACCTGCCCGTCGATTTCGTCATCGATAACTTGATCCGCATGGTCGGCGCAGTCGACTTGCCGGTGACTGAAGCTGCTGGAAGCGGCCGCGTGCGACGCGATGGGATCGCAACAATAGCAAGCGAGTGCCCGCCAGCGCTGCCGTTGTGCCGATTTCGGATCATCGCCAGTGCCTTTCCCTCAAGACCCCTGTAGCCGTATGCCCTACATTGTAGACGTGGCAAACACCAAGCTAAAACTACACAAGAAATGGGGATACGCAATGCTCAAGAACACAGGTAGATACAGGGGCGCGCTGCTAATTTTGGGCGGCATCGCAGCGAGCGCCGCGGCGCAGGACGCCGACCAGGTCACGCGCGTGACGGTGACCGGATCGTCGATCAAGCGCATCGACGCCGAGACGGCATTTCCCGTCACGGTGATCAAGGCCGATGAATTCATCAGCAAGGGCATGACCTCGGTCGAAGAGGTACTGACCTCGCTGTCGATGAACCAGCAATCGACGGTCGCCGCCGGTAACGTCGGCACCGAAAGCGGCGGCAAATCGTCGGCCAACCTGCGCGGCCTGGGCGACGGCCGCACGCTGGTGCTGCTCAATGGCAGGCGCCTGGCCAACCACCCGTACGACGGCAGCAGCGCGGACCTTTACAGCATTCCGTTCGCGGCAATCGACCGCATCGAAGTGCTGCGCGACGGCGCCTCGCATATCTACGGCACCGATGCCATCTCGGGCGTCATCAATTTCATCACCAAGCGTTCCGTCACCGCCACCACCGTGACGACGGAGGCGGTGCTGCCCCAGCACAGCGGTGCACGCGAGAAGCGCGCCAGCCTGACGGCCGGCTTTGGCGATCTCGATAAGGACGGCTACAACATCTTCGGTGCGCTCGACCACCACATGCAGGAGCGCATGAAGGCGACCGAACGCGCGTTTTCGTCGACCGGCATCCTGCCCGAAAAAGGTATCAGCAAGACTAGCGGCACCACCTTCCCGGCCAACTTCTTTTCGGCCAACGGGATCACCGGCAATCCCGGCGTGGCGACCGGCTGCGATGCGCCGGACTCGATTCCGGATGCGGCCAAGCGCACCTGTCGCGAGGACTATGCCCGCTTCGTCGACGGCATTCCCGAGACGCGCCAGACCAGCTTCCTCGGCAAGGGCACCGTCAAGCTCGGCCCCGCCAGTGTCGTCTCGCTCGAGTACCTGCACTCGGAGAGCGACAACATCAACCGCATCGCGCCGCCGCCGATGACGGGTCTGGTCATGCACTCGACCAGCAAATGGTATCCGGGCGGGACGGGCGGAACGCCGGCCGTGGCCGGGCTGACCGGCGAAGACCTGAACGTCAGCTGGCGCACCACCGAAGGCGGGCGCCGCCAGGCGAGCAATCTTGGCCGCTCGGATCGCATCGTCGCCGCGCTCACCGGCACCGTGGCCGACTGGGACTACATCGCCTCGATCAACACGGCGCGCACGACGGTCAGCGAGGAACTCAGCGGCGGCTACTTGAACGATGTCGCGATCCAGAACGGCGTCAACAGCGGCGTACTGAATCCCTTCGGCCTGCAGGACTCGGCTGGCGCGGCGCTGCTGGCGTCGGCGCAGGTGCGCGGCGAAGTGGTGGCGGCCAAGGCCCGCAACACCGGTCTCGACCTGCGCCTCACCCGCGACCTGATGGAGCTGCCGGCCGGCCCGCTGGGCTTCTCGGCGGGCGCGGAAGGGCGGCGTGAGAACTCCGAGTTCGTGCTGCAGCGCGGCCCGCTCGACCAGATGATGATCTCGCGCGCGAGCGGATTGGTAAACGCGAAGGACAACAGCGGCTCGCGCAGCCTGTCGGCGGTCTTCGCCGAGGCGAATGTGCCGGTGACCAAGGCGCTTGAACTGCAACTCGCCACCCGCTATGACCGCTACAGCGACGCCGGCAATACCTTCAATCCGAAGATCGGCTTCCGCTTCCAGCCGTCGAAGAAATGGCTGCTGCGCGGCTCGGCCAATTCGGGCTTCCGCGCGCCGACCTTGTATGAGCTGAACGGACCGGTACAGGACAGCATCACCGCGACCCAGTACAGCGATCCGCTGCTGTGTCCCGGCGGCGTGGCCAAACCGGGCGTGAATCCGAACATCTCCTGCAATATGAACCTGCCGACCCGGCTGGGCGGCAATCCGCAGCTGAAGCCCGAGCGTTCGCGCTCCTACTCGTTCGGCGTGCTGGCCGAGCCGGTGCCGAGCCTGAATCTGTCGCTCGACCTGTCGAAGATCGTGATCAGCGAGGTGATCGGCACGATCCTGCTGGAAGAGACCATACTCGGCGACTTCGACCGCTACCGCGAACGCTACCACTACAACAGCGCCGGCACGGCCCTCGACTACATCAACGTGTCTGCCCTTGCCAATGGCGGCCGGCGCATGACGCAGGTGGCCGACGTGACCGCGCAATGGCGCTTGCCGGCTTCCGGCATCGGCAGCTTCGACGCCTGGTTCAATGGCTCCTACGTGATGAAGGACACCTTCCAGGACAGCGACGGCGCCACCATCGAGAATATCGGGGTCTATAACGGCGCCGTGCGCTGGCGCCACAACGCGGCTCTGCGCTGGAGCCAGGACAAGCTGTCGGTGACGCTGTCGCAGCACTACTCGCGCGGCTATGTGGACCAGAACCTGGTGGCCGACCAGTACAAGAACCACGTTCGCGCCAACTCGGTCTGGACCCTGGCCGCCAGCTACACCGGCTTCCAGAACCTGACGCTGTCGGGCGGGATCAAGAACGTGCTCGATACAAAGCCGCCGTTCTCGAACCAGACGCCGAATCCGCAGACCGGCTATGACCCGCGCGTCAGCAATCCGGTCGGCCGCGCGTGCTACCTGCGCGCCACCTACAAGTTCTGAGAGGAGTGACATATGAAGATCCATCTTCACGCCGGCGCGGCGCTCCTGGCGCTGCTGCCGCTGGCGGCGCAGGCGAGCCTCAGCTACACGATCAGCTACGTCGATCCTTTCAACCTGGTCAGCGCCTACCGGCCGCAGATCGACTCCCATATTGGCGCCGCGATGGGCGCCTGGGGCAGCCGTTTGAAGAACAGCGCCAGTATCGAGATCGAGGTGCGCATCGCCAGCACTCTCGCTTATGCATCTGGCTTTTCCGCCACGTCGGGCTACGTGGGCGAGTATGCCAACGGCTCGCTGTGGCAGCAGGGCATGGCGTATGAAATCGCGACCGGCGTCGACCCGAACGGGGATGACGCCGACGTGGTCATCATGCTCAATCCCGGCTATGTGGCGCACCAGCTGTGGTTCGACCTCGACCCGGTCGCGCGCACCGCGCCGGTGGGCGCGGACCGCACCGACGCCATGTCGGTGTTCATCCACGAGATCGGCCACGCGTTGGCCTTCAATGGCTGGGGCAACGGCATCAACGGCGCGCCGCCCGCAGGCTACGGTTCGACCTGGGACCAGTTTGTCAGCTACGAAGGCAGCAATATGTACTTCAACGGGCCGCAGGCGATGAGCGTGTACGGCGCGCCAGTGCCCATCACGCAGGGGAACAATTTCCACTTCGGGAATTCGCCGGCCAGCGGCCGGCCCGGTAGCGACCTGGCGAACGACCTGTTCAACGGCTGGATGTTTTACAACGGCCAGCGCTACGGTATCAGCGCCCTCGACGAGGCGGTGCTGGCCGATACCGGCACGGAGTTGGCCAAGCAGGTGCCGGAGCCGGCGGGCGCAGCGCTGTTCATGGCCGCTCTGGCCGGCCTGTTCTGCGCGCGGCGGCGCAGGCGCACTGCAGCTTAAGGATAGATCTGGGCCGGCAACTGGTAGGGTGCGTAGAACCATTTGCCGATCTCGTTCCACAGTGGATAGTCATACCGATAGAGCGCATTGTGGGTGCAGGTCGGCGTGGTGTTCGGGTTTGAGCAGGACGCCGCGTTGAACCAGGCCTGCACTCCTTCGGCCCAGTATTCGCGGGCATACTGCGACGAGTAGGTCGTGCCGAGGAAGCCACTGTTTTTGTCCCAGGCCCACAGCGCATTGAGCCGCCCTTGTGCGCCGCCGTCGCGGAACACCAAGCCGGCGTCCCACACCGCGTGCGCGAATTCATGGATGCAGATCGACTCGTCGACATAGCGGTCGAGCGGCCAGCCGGAATGCAGCAGGTTGGCCTCGCTGCAGCTCATGTAGGGAAGGGCGTCGGTCCAGCCGACGCCTTGCGCCCGCGCGTTCCAGGTCGAGCCGGGAATCGGGTTGGTCTGGTCGAGGGTCGCGTATTCGGGCAGCGTGGTCATGCCGTCGTTCCTGGGGATGACCAGCACGCGGCGCAGGCGGGCCACCACCTGCTGGCGCGTCGCTGCATCCTTCCACAGCATGGTGTCGACGATGGTTTTCATCTTGTAGAGCGCCGCGTCGTCCACCGTGCCATGGGCGACGACGGGCACGCCGCTAGCATCGAGGTACTTGGTGTAGTACGCCGGCAGCTTGAGGTAAGCCGGCGGCGCAGTCACCCGGACCGTGGCACTCGCATGAGTGCCGAGCAGCGCAACGACGGCCGCTGCTACAATCGTTTTGTTTTTTTTCACGTCCCCTCCTGTGGAATCGCGGCCGACACCGGCCGTGAATTCATTATGCAAATGAGGGGGCGGGCCGTCTTGGTGGCTTTCTGCACCAGAGGGCGGCGAAAAGGCACAGCGGCTTCGTTATTTCATCGTGCCTAGCGGAGTTTGCCATGTCAAAGCTGGACCTGAATTCCATCCCCGCGCGCAAGGGCTTGGGCCGCACGGTGGTCTTTTGCTTTGAAACGCGTCGATCAGAACGTGTGGCGCACGCCCAGGTTGTACGCGCGATCTCCCGTTCCCGCCTCGGTGTTGTTCGCCACCGTGTAGCCGGCGCCGTTCTTGTTGTGAATCCGCCCGTACGCCGTGTACAGGTTGGTGCGCTTCGACAGCGGATACAGGTAGCCGACGCCCCAGGCGCGCGCGTCCTGGTTGAAGCTGGTCTTGTCGTCCTTGCGCATCACCGAGGCGAGCAGGGTGCCCGGCCCGACCGGCGCCGATAGCCCCAGCAGGATCTCGTTGCCGTCGGTCGAAGGGGGCGGCTTGACGCCACCAAACGGGTTGTTCGCATTGCCCAGCGGCGTACTGTTGAAGCCTTTGTCGACTGCGTACGCGGCGTAAGCCTTGACGATCCTGAAGTCGTAGTTCGCCGCCAGCAGCGTGTTGGTGCCGATGCCGCGGCTGACCGCCGTGACGCCGGTCGCCGGCGCGACATCGGAATTCTTGTTGTTGTAGGCGAGCCGCACATTCAGCGGACCCTGGGCGTAGCCGATCGATCCGCCGAACTGGCGGCCGGCCGCATTGCTGCCCGCCTGCTCGCCCGCGCTGTACGCCACGTCGGCCGTCACGCCCATCATCGCCGGCGCCGTGTAGACCACGGTGTTGCTGGTGCGGACGTTGGTGCCGGAATCGGGGAACAGGTTCTTCGACGAGCCTGCATAGCCGGTGCCGAACGGATCGGCCACTTGCACCAGCGCCTGGTGCCACGGCGTGTACTGGCGCCCCAGCGTCACTGTGCCTACATGCGACTTCAACCCGACAAAGGCCTGGCGGTTGAAGATGGTGCCTGCGGTGTCGACGTCGCCGGTGTCGATCTTGGTGCCGGTTTCGAGCGTGAACAGGGCCGACATGCCGCCGCCCAGATCTTCGGTGCCGCGAAAGCCGATGCGCGAAGCCGAGCCTACGCCGCTGGTGATCTTGGTGTAGTTGGACGTTCCGCCGCTTTCGCGCACCAGGCCCGCATCGACGATGCCGTAGATGGTGACGTTGGACTGCGCCGATGCGGCGCCCGCGCCGGCGGCGAGGATGGCGGCGATGATCGTTTTCTTCATTGTGACTCCGTGGTTGTTGAAAAAAGGTGGCGCCAGGCGTGCGCCGTTCGGCGGCACGCATGCGCCTCGAATGCAGCGGGTTGTTGTCGTGCAGCGCCTCAGCAGCCACGTCGGCAGGTCCTGGTCGCTGACCGTGCCGTTGTAAATCATGACGCCGAACTTGCTCGAGTTGCAGTGTGGCGATTGGCGGTATCTTATCAGTCATCGTACGACACAAATTGGCGCATCGCAAGAGAGGATCGTGAATATTGGCGGTGCCAGCAGCGAAAAGAATGTTTCGCCAAAAAGCTGATTGCGTTTTCGGTTTTCGCTGACTATACTGCGACATCTGTTGTCGGACGACTGATGACGAGCCAGCGAGAATGCTGCAAGAAAAGCACGCGCCCACCGCGCGCAAGTGCAGGCAGCGCCGAAAGCAGTATGCAAGCAATAAATTAGGAGACAACTTGAAGACTTCGCACACCACCACGGCCGCTGCGGCCGACACCAAGGCCACCCGTGTTCGCTGGGGCATCCTGGCGATCCTGTTCATCATCACGACGATCAACTACGCCGACCGCGCGACGATTTCGATCGCCGGCCCGGAAATCAAGAAGCTGCTCGGCCTGTCGCCGGTGCAGATGGGCTTCGTGTTTTCCGCGTTCGCCTGGTCGTACGTGCTGGCGCAATTGCCGGGCGGCTGGCTGCTCGACCGTTTCGGCTCGAAAATCACCTATTTCTTCAGTATCTTCCTGTGGTCGGTGTTCACCATGTTGATGGGCACGGTCGGCTTCGTCACCGGCGCCAGCGCGGTGACCTTGCTGTTCGCGCTGCGCCTGCTGGTGGGCGCGGCCGAAGCGCCTTCGTTCCCGGGCAACAGCCGCATCACGTCGGCCTGGTTTCCGACCGCCGAGCGCGGGACGGCGGCGGCCATCTTCAATTCGGCGCAATACTTTGCCACCGTGCTGTTTGCCCCGCTGATGGGCTGGCTTGTGCACAGCTTCGGCTGGCAGAGCGTGTTCTACGTGATGGGCGGGCTCGGCATCGTCATGGCGTTCGTCTGGCGCAAGACCATCTACGGGCCGAAGGACCATCCACGCATCAATGCGGCCGAACTGGCGTACATCGAAGCGGGCGGTGCGCTGGTCGACCTGGAAAGCCGCGCCAGGATCAACACGGAGCCGAAGCTGGCGACCTGGCCGGTCATCAAGCAACTGCTGAGCAACCGGATGTTGCTGGGCGTGTATATCGGCCAGTATTGCATCACCACGCTGACCTACTTTTTCCTGACCTGGTTCCCGGTGTACCTGGTCACCGAACGCCACATGACGATCCTGAAGGCCGGCTTCGTCGCCGCGCTGCCGGCGGTGGCGGGCTTCCTCGGCGGCATCCTGGGCGGCTACGTGTCGGACCGCATGCTCAAGGCCGGCTACTCGCTGTCGGCGGCGCGCAAGACCCCGATCGTCTGCGGCATGCTGCTGGCGATGACGATGATCGTCTGTAACTATGTGAGCGCCGACTGGGTGGTGGTGGCGATGATGTCGCTGGCCTTCTTCGGCAAGGGCATCGGCGCGCTGGGCTGGGCAGTGGTGTCGGACACCTCGCCGAAAGAAGCGGGCGGTTTGAGCGGTGGCTTGTTCAACACCTTCGGCAATACCGCCGGCATCACCACCCCGATCGCCATCGGCTACATCCTGCAGGCGACCGGTTCGTTTGCCGGCGCCCTGGTGTTCGTCGGCGCCAACGCCGCGGTGGCGATCTTCTGCTACCTGTTCATCGTCGGCGAGATCAAGCGCGTCGAATTCACGCAAGGCGCTGCGACTGGCAAGGCAGGAATGCCTGCCGCCTTGAACAGCGCGGCGCGCAAGTAAAGGCATCGCTACGGGTGCCGCGGCTGTCTTCGCGCCAGCGGCCAGTAGCCGCTCTACATCCGCATGCCAGCGCCTTATTTCTTGCCGGTCGCGAGCTGGTACTTTTTCAGCTTGTCGTACAGCGTCTTGCGCGGTACGCCAAGGCAGTCGGCGGCACTGGCGACGTTGCCGTCGACGCTGTCGAGCGCCCGTATGATCACCTCGCGCTCGTAGGCATCGACTTGCGCGGGCAGCGGCTGCACCAGCGTCGACTGCGGCGCGGCCGGCGCGACGATACCCAGCACCAGCCGCTCGGCGAAATTGCGCAGTTCGCGCAGGTTGCCAGGCCAGTCGGCCGCCTGCCACTGCGCCATCTGGGCATCGCTCCATTGCGGCAGCGCGCGGCCGTAGCGCCGCGCCGCGTCTTGCACGAAGTGCGCCAGCAGCAGCGCGATATCGTCGCGCCGCTCGCACAAGGGCGGCAGGTCGATGATGGCCACGCCGAGGCGATAGTACAAGTCTTCGCGGAACTGTCCCTGTGCGCTCAGCTGCAGCAGGTCGGCCTTGCTTGCCGCGATCACGCGAAAGTTCACCGCGATGCTGTCGTTGCCGCCCAGGCGCTCGAGTCGGCGCTCCTGCAACGCGCGCAGGAGTTTGACCTGCAAGGCCATCGGCATGCTTTCGATCTCATCGAGGAACAGGGTGCCGCCGTTGGCGTATTCGAGCTTGCCGATGCGCCGCTTCTGTGCACCGGTGAACGCGCCCGCCTCATGGCCGAACATCTCGCTCTCGAAGACCGATTCGGGCAAGGCGCCGCAGTTGATGGCGACGAAGTTCCCCTTGCGCTCACTGGCCGCATGGATCAGGCGGGCCACCACTTCCTTGCCGGTGCCGGTCTGACCGTTGATGAGGATATCGACGCCGGCTGGGGCGATATTGCGCACCAGGACTTTCAGGCGTTCGATCGCCTCCGAGCGGCCGACCAGTTGCGGGGTATCGGGATGCAGCGCCCAGGCGCTCTTGAGGCGGCGGTTTTCCAGCACCAGGCTGCGCCGCTCCTGGGCCCGCCGCACCGCATTGAGCAGCCGTTCAGCGGCGAACGGCTTTTCGATGAAGTCGTAGGCCCCCGCACGCATCGCCGCGACCGCCATGTCGACGTCGCCGTGGCCGGTAACGATGATGACCGGCAGTTCGGCGTCGAGCGCGGCGATGTCGTCCAGCAGGTCGAGGCCGGAGCGGCCGGGCAGGCGCACATCGCTGACGATGACGCCGTTGAAGTCAGGCTGCAGCTGCGTGCGCGCCTCCTCGGCGCTGGCGCAAGCGTGCACCGCAAACCCGCCCAGCTCCAGCGTCTGGGTGGTGGCCAGGCGCAGCGCCGCCTCATCTTCGACCAGGATCGCTTGCATGTCAGTGTCCTTTATCTGCCAGTGGCAGGCGCACTTCGAACTGGGCTCCGCCGACCGGCCGGTTGCTGCCGGTAAGCTGGCCGTTCATGGCTTGTACGATGGAAGAGGATATCGCCAGGCCCAAACCGAGGCCTTTACCGGATGGCTTGGTGGTGAAAAACGGCTCGAACAAGTGCGCCTCGACTTCGCCCGGCATGCCGGGGCCGGTATCGGCGATGCGCACCACCGCATGCACACCGTCCTGTTCCAGCGTCACCGAGACGGTGCGCAGGGGCGCCGTTTCGACCGCATCGAGCGCATTGCGCAGCAGGTTGATGAAGACCTGCTCAATGCGCACCGCGTCGCCCGCCACCATCAGCGGTGTCGGCGAGTGGCGGGCGTCGCTGATGGTCAACACGGCGCCGAGGCGGCGAAATTCGCTGTCGAGCAAGAACGCGGACGCGCGCATCGATTGCGCCAGGTCGATCAGGGCCATCGAGCCGCTGCGCCGCGCGAAGCCCTTGAGTTGCGCGATGATGGCGCCCATGCGCGCACTGGCGTCGCCGATGTGCAGCAGGTTGGCGCTGGCCTTTTCCGCCTGGCCGCGTGCGAGGAAGGTGATGGCGTTGTCAGCGAAGGCGCGGATCGCCGCCAGCGGCTGGTTCAATTCATGGGTGACGCCGGCGGCCATCTGGCCCAGCATCGCCAGTTTGCCGGCCTGGACCAGTTCGTCCTGGGTCGAGCGCAGGGCATGTTCGGTCTGTTTCAAGGTGGCGTACTTCGCCTCGAGCTCGTGGTTGGCCTGGCGCAGCAGGGCGGTGCGTTCGACCAGCCGCTCGTCGAGCTCGCGCGCGGCCGCCTGCAGCGCCGTCCTGGCGGCGAACTGCTCCTCGAGCCGGCGGCGGCGCTGATGCACGGCCCATGCGGCCACCACGCCGCTGGCCAGCACCAGCGCGGCAGCCAGCGTCCACAAGGCGGCGTTGCGTGCGGCGCGCTGCGATGCCGGATACAGCTGCAGCTCCCAGCCAAGACGGCCGACCTGGCGCACCGCGTGCGGCGCGGCGGCATCGTCAAGCCAGGCGATCGGCTGGCGTGCATACTGCAAGGTGCTGGCCAGTTCGCGCTCGGTGACGGGGCTGAGGCGTCGCAGGCTGCGGTATTTCCAGCCAGGCCGATTCGACAGGAATACCACCGCGGCGCGGTCGGCGAGCACGATGGTGTCCTCGCTGCCTTGCCAGTTGCGTTCGAATTCATCGAGGCTGATCTTGACGGCGATGACGCCGACGACGGCGCCGCCGGCGCGCACCGGCTGGGCGATGAAATACCCTGGCTCGCTGGTGGTGCTGCCGATGCCGTAGAAACGGCCCGCACCGCCTGCCAGCGCCTCGCGGAAGTACGGGCGATAGCCGAAATTTCGACCGACGAAAGTGAGCGGCAGGTCCCAGTTGCTGGCGGCGATCGTCTTGCCGTCCCGGTCCATCAGGTAGATCGCGCCCACTTTCGACTGCTGCTGGATGGTCTTGAGCATCCGGTTGACGCGTGCGATGGGCGCGCCCCGCGTCGGATCGGCCAGCGCCTCGGCGACGTTTTCCTGGAACCCGATCACAAACGGCAGGGTCTCGAACTTTTCCAGCGCCGATTCCAGTTCGGGGGCCATCAGTTGCAGTTGCTGCTGGGCGCGCGCCAGGAGTTCGGCCTTGGCGCGTTGCGCGGCGACCTGGTAGACACCCGCGACCAGGCTCGCGCTGGCGATCAGCGCGAGCAGCCAGGCGTAGCGGCGAGGGAGGTGCAGTTTGGCGGGCATCGGCGGTTCTACAGTGCGTGGCCTCGATTCTACTGCACCCGGCATGCTAGTCGACCGCCGCCATCCGCATTTCGTCGTGATGATGGCGCTGCTGCTCTTCCATCACCAGCATGCCCAGTTCGCGCTTGAGCGTATTGAACTCGGCGGACGCCGGGTCGCGCATGCGCGGCAGTTCGACGATGATGTCGCGCTTGACGGTGCCCGGCCGGTACGTCATGACGACGATCCGGTCGGCCAGGTAGATCGCTTCCT
>JARXKM010000296.1 GCA_030272785.1 Pseudomonadota bacterium | reverse complement strand
TGACGGCCCGGTACATGGCGTCCAAATCGAGGCCGTCGGCGCCGATGACGGCCGCCGTGCTTGTTACCGTGCTTGTTACCGGCGCGAGCGCGGCGGCGACAACCGGTGCGACAACCGGTGCGACAACCGGTGCGGCCACCGGCGCCGGTTTGGCCGGCGCGGCGACATTGCCTTCGATGGCATCGACCAGGATGCGTTCGAGCGAATCGGGCATCGACGCGAGCTGTTCGGGCGCGGCGCCGTTCGACAGGTCGGTAAGCTGGTCGGCGACGAAGCCGGACGCCTGCAGCGCCGCCTCGATCGCCAGCGGGGTGACCGGTGCGGCGCCGTTGCGCAGCGCGTCGAACAGGTTCTCGGTCAGGTGGCAGGCCGCCACCATCGCCGTCAGGTTCATGAAGCCGGCGCCACCCTTGATCGTGTGGAAGGAGCGGAACACGGCGTTCAGCGTTTCCTTGTTGTTCGGATCGCGTTCGAGCCGCAACAAGTGTTCTTCAACGTTGACTGCCAAATCCATCGCCTCGACGACGAAATCCTTGAGCATATCGTCCATCAGAACCCCAGATCGGCAAGAAGGTCATCGACATTGTCCTGGTCGAGCGCGATCGACGGCAGCGCCGGGCCGGCCATCAGGGCGACCGGCTTGGCGGCCAGTTTTTCGCGCACCGCCGGCGGGGCGTTGTCGCGCAGCAGTTCGGCCAGTTCGTGCTCGACCGTCTTGGTGATCGCCACCACTTTCTTGATCAACTGGCCGGTGATGTCCTGGAAGTCCTGCGCCATCATGATGTCGAGCAGGCGGGCCTTCTCGGCCTCGGTGGCGGCGGCGACGGCCTGGGCGAACTGCTGGGAGTCGCCGGCCAGGGCCTTGAATTCGTCGATGCTCAGCTTGCCGGCGAACAGCTCGGCCCAGCGCGTTTCCATGCGCTTGGCATGCTTCGAGAGCACGTCCTGCGCCGGCATGCCGTCGTCGAGCGTGTTGAGCACCTTGTTGGCGGCCTGCTCGGTGAGCGAGGCGACGTATTCGAGCCGGTCCTGGGCGTCGTTGATCTGGGTCGACGCCTCGGTGAGCGCCTTGTCGTAGCCCAGTTCGCGCAGCGAGTCGTGCAGCAGGCGGACGATGCCGCCGAGGCGCTCGAACATCGGTTTGTCGGCGGCGCTGCCGGCGTGCTCGTCGGCGGCCGGCTCGGGCGCGGCGGCGGCGGCGAGTCCGGCGGCGACGACGACGGGCAACGGGGCGCTCACCGGGTTGGCGGCGGCGACCTGGTCGAACAGCGCGTCGAAGTCGTCTTCCGCCGCGGCCGGCGGCGCGGCCGCCACTACCTGCGCGACCGGCGCGACCGGCGTGCTGGCGTCACGTTGCGCGGACACCTGGTCGAACAGTGCATCGAAATCATCAGCGGCGTCGGTCATATCCCTGCTTCTCCATATAGTGCAAATTTCGCAATGAATCACTGCGGTGTCTGGGTGGTGCTGTGCGAGCTCTAGGCAAAGCAGATGCGGCCACGGGCCGCCTTGACTTGAGTTTAGCAGTGTAGTTGCCGTTGGTAAATCTCTGACCTCAAGCGGTCCTGAATTGATAGGGGAAACTTAGTGCAAAGACAAGCAAATCGCCGCTAGTCGGCATTTTTCCCGGACAAGTGTTGTATTTCGTTACCTTAACGCCGCCATGCGCCGCTGCAAATGGGTATCCGGCGATTCGCTGTTGAGCAAGATCAAGCGCGTTCCTTCTTACAATAGGCGGCGCGCCTACTACAATACAAAATGAGACTGTCTTGTGGGAGGACCTTACCATGTACCGGAAAATTCTGATCACCACCGATGGTTCCGCAGTATCGAAACACACAGCCTGCGCCGGTGTCAAGTTCGCCCAGCAGATGGGGGCCGAGGTGCTGGTGCTGTTCGTCGCGCCGGAGTACCAGTACCCGGTGTACGTGGAGATCATCCCGCCGTCCTACCCGATCGAAGAAGAGTATGTCGACACGATGGAGCGCACCGGCGCCGAACACATCGGACCGATCCTGCGCGCGGCGCAGGAATGCGGCCTGGCGCACAGCGGCATGACCGCGTTCGCCGCCTCGGCGGCGCTGAAGATCGTCGAGGTGGCCGAACAGCGCGGCTGCGACCTGATCTTCATGGGCTCGCACGGGCGCAGCGGCTGGGGCCAGTTGTTGCTCGGCAGCGTCACCAACAAGGTGCTCTCGCACACTCTCAAGCCGGTGCTGGTGCACCGCCTGATCAAGGAACCGGGCGGCTAGGCGGACCGGCGACAGCAAAACGGGCGGCCGATGCGGCGCCCCCGCATTGTCAACCTATCATTATGGCTATTGCGCGCGTGCGCACGGTGGACGTACGCTTAGCTTGTACGCCAGCCACATGGCTTTTTCCCCCTATATAAATGGCGGCCACATGATACGCATAGTCATTGCAGACGACCACACGATCATGCGCGAAGGACTCAAGCGCATCCTCGACGGCGCCGCGGACATCGACATCGTTGGCGAAGCGATCAACGGCTTCGAAGTACTCTCGCACGTGCGCCAGGGCGGCTTCGACCTGCTGCTGCTCGATCTGTCGATGCCGGGGCGCAGCGGCGTCGACCTGATCCGCCAGGTGCGCAGCGAAGCGCCCAAGCTGTCCATGCTGATCCTCACCATGCACGAGGAAGAGCAATACGCGGTGCGGGCGATCCGCGCCGGCGCGCAAGGCTACCTGACCAAGGAGAGCGCCGGCACCCAACTGGTGGGCGCGATCCGCAAGGTGGCATCGGGACGACCGTACATCAGCACCGAGGTAGCCGAGCAACTGGCGCTGAACATCATGACGCCGAACGAGCAACTGCTGCACAAGCAGCTCTCGGACCGGGAGTTCGAGGTGTTTTCGCTGCTGGTGGGCGGCAAGTCGATCACCGAGATTGCCAACGGCTTGCACCTGAGCGTGAAGACGGTCAGCACCCACAAGACACGCATCATGCAAAAGATGGGCATGACGTCGCTCTCGGAGATGGTCCAGTACGCCGTCGCGCACCGTCTGCTGTCGCCGTTTAAGACTTGATGCGCAAGTCGTGAGGCGCAAGACAGGATGCGCCAGGCTCGATGCGCCAGGCATGATGCGCAAAACCGGATAGGCAAAACCAGACAGGTAAAACCAGGTGCCGAGGGCATGCTGCGCGGGTGAGGAAAGGCTGCAGCGCACACCTGTTGCGCAACCCCTGTTTGCCGGTGTGACATGGCGAAAAAGTTTAGACATCGATGCGGCGATTTTGTGCCAACTGGCGTCACCTCCTACACCTTGCCGGCAATATTTTGCGCCTTTCCCAGCTCTGCCGTATTAAAGGTTCCCCCTATGACGACATGCTTTTTGCGTAAGACGACTCCTACAAAGTCGCGCCGCTTCCTACCGTCAGATTCAGCGTTCGCTGATATCAATGCCGGACTCGTGTTGGCATACTAAATCCAGCGATCCGACTTGCTCGCGGTAATTTTCCAGCTACGTGAGTTTGCCCAGCGCCCTGTTCCATCACTGTTGAAGCACCGGTCATCGCAGTCCACAGAACCTGTCTCGCCTGTGACCGCCTGCAGCCTGAAACCTTGAGATTCTTCACATGAGGTGAGAATAATGTCCACGCAAACACCAGAAGCACGCAGCAACTCATCGTCGACCATGCATTCCTCGCCCATGGAGGCAGGTCGTCAACGCCAGGGCCGGCTTTGGTCCAACCTGAAAGAAGTCTGCGACCTGCTGCATATCACCGCGGCGGTATCGGTCAACACCGAAGAATTACTGTTCCAGCATGTCCAGTTCAAGACCGGGCAGCGCGTCCATACCATCGGGCAAGCGTTCGACACGCTCTACATCGTCAATTCCGGCTTCCTCAAGACGGTCCTCATCGACGAGTTCGGCAACGAGCAAGTGCTGAGCTTCCCGATGAAGGGCGACATGCTCGGCGTCGACGGCATCCACACCCGCCACTACGCGTCCGAAGCGGTGGCGTTGTCGGACTGCGACCTGATTTTGCTGCCATTCAAGAAGCTGACCGCGCTTGGGCGCGTCCACCTCGAACTGGAAAACGTCATGTACGGCGTGATGAGCCGCGAACTGGTGCGCGAGCAGGCCATGATCGGCATGCTCGGGGCGCTGTCGGCCGAGGCGCGGGTGGCGCGCTTCCTGGTGTCGCTGGCCGACCGGTTCGCCGCGATGGGCTACTCGAGCAAGCTGTTCAACCTGCGCATGACGCGCCACGAAATCGGCAGCTATCTCGGGCTGACGCTCGAAACGGTCAGCCGCACCTTGTCAGCGTTCAACGAAATCGGCTTGATCACGGTCGACCAGCGCACCATCGGCATCAAGGACGCCGATGCGCTCAAGACCTTGCGCCGGCTGCCACCATCGCGTTCGCGCGCCAAGCAGACCAGCGCCGCCAAGCAAAAGGCCGAACTCGAGCAGCCGGGCGACGATCAAGTGCTGGCGGCGACGATTTAACCGTATCGGCTACCGCATCAACCACACCTGACCGAAAAAAAGCCGGCCGCCTCGCAGGGGCCGGCTTTTTTTGCGTTACTGGCGGCGATTAATTGTCGCGGGTCAGCGCGCCGTCGTTGATTTTCACTTTTTCGCCGACACGCAGGCCTGGATCGTTGGCGTACTGCACGGTTTGGGTGCCGCCGTTGGCGAAGCGAATCACCACTTCGAAGTGACGGGTCTGCTTGTCGTTCTTGCGATCGATGTTGCGACCGACGTAGGCGCCGCCCAGCGCGCCGGCCACTTCGGCCGCCGTCTTGCCGCTGCCGCCGCCGACCTGGCTGCCGAGCAGGGCGCCGACCACGCCGCCGCCGATGGTGCCGATGTAGTTGCCGTCACCGTTGACTTCGATCACGTTGATCGCTTCAACGGTGGCGCAGTTCGAGCAGTAGCGCACCACGCGCGGCTGGCCGGCCAGCGGCGCGGCGGTGGCCACCATTTGCAGCGACTTGCCCAGCGTCTGCGAGACGACACGGCCATTCATGCGCATGTTGGCAGTGACGACCGTATTGGGCGCCAGATGGTCGCCGCGGCGGATCACGTAGGAACCCTCGTAGTCGCCCGGACGCACTTCCGGCAGGAAGAACACGCCGCGGGTGCCGGCGATCATCATGTCGACCTTGGCGCCGGGGGTGCCGTGCACCATGAAGTTGAAGTCATTGCCCGGACGCAAGTCATCGCTCGCCTGCACGTCGAAACGCTCGATGCGCGGCTGGTTGGTGGCCAGGTCGCCGCGGCGCGGCTGATCGTGGCGGCCGACGCCGGCCTGCAGCGATTCGCGCAGCACGCCGCTGGTGACCTGGTTGCCGACGCGCAGGTTGGCGGTCACGGAACTGTTGGCGTCGATACGGTCGCGATTGCCGATGGTGTAGGTGCCTTCGTACTGGCCCGGCTCGGTTTCGGTCAGCTGCAGGTTGCGCATGGCGCCGGCGATCTGCAGGTAGACGCGTCCGCCTGGCGTGCCGTACACGTCAAAATTGAGTTCCACGCCCGGCGCGAGGCGGCGCACTTCGTCGACGTTGAAGCCGCGGATCACCGGCGCATAGGCGGCGCCGGCCGGGGCATTGTATTGCTGCGCCTGGACTGGGGCGGCGGCGAGCGTGACAGCGAACAGTGGCAGCGCCGAGACCAGTCCGGCGAGCAGTTTTTGTGTAGTTTTGATAATAATCTCCTTGGAGGTTGGACAGCGGCGCGTCGTATTGACAGCGATTGACGCAAAGATACTCCGTGCCTGACGGCACCGTCCGTGCGCTAGCGTACAAAGTGGAGGGTCTCCCCCGCGCTGACGTAGATGGCGTCGCCGGCGCCGGCGACGACCGGAAAGCCGCCGGTAAAAGCGCCGAACGAAGGCAGGATCATGCGCTCGGGTCCGAGAT
>JARXKM010000295.1 GCA_030272785.1 Pseudomonadota bacterium | reverse complement strand
GGCGCGACTACAGCAGCCCCGATGCGCCGTTCCGCGTGATGTTCCCCGACAAGCCGGCCGTCCACAAGCGCAGCATCGACATCGACGGCATGCAGGTCGAGATGACCATGACGGCGGTCGACGCCAACGGCACCACGTTCGCCGTCGGCAGCGCCGTCGCGCCCGATCCGAGCAGGGCGCAGGCGGCGCTGGCGGCGATGAAGACGGCGCTGGTGCGCAACATCGGCGCCACCGTCACCAAGGAAAAGAGCGCCGCGGCGGCCGCCGCCGGTGGCGCCGGCAGCACGCAGAGCGCGTCGATCGATATCGAGGCGAGCGGCATGCAGAACGGCACGCCGATGAAGCTGGTCGGCCATTTCGAGTCGCGCGACAAGCGCTTCTACCAGGTGATCGTGATGGGCAAGGAGAAGACCTTGCCGCCGGAACAAATCGAGCAATTCATGTCCTCGTTCAAGGTGCAGTGAGCGCACCTTGGCTGTCCCATTGCGAAACGGAGTATCGATGAAGCACGAAGCACCAGCAGCGCTGCAACTGACGGGCCTGTCGAAACAGTTCGGCCGCCCCGCCGTCGACCGGCTCGACCTGACCGTGCGCCAGGGCGAGCTGTACGCGCTGCTGGGGCCGAACGGCGCCGGCAAGACCACCACCTTGCGCATGGTCGCCGGCCTGCTGGCGCCGGACGCCGGCCGCGTCGAGATCTTCGGCATCGACCTGGCCACCGATCCGGCCGGCGCCAAGCGCAAGATGGCCTACTTGCCGGATGATCCGATGCTGTACGCCAAGCTCAAGCCGACCGAATACCTCGAATTCGTTGCCGGTCTGTGGGGCATCGACGCGGTCGACGCTGAACCGCGCGCGCGCCGCCTGCTCGACTGGCTCGACCTGACCAAGCACGCGCATGAACTGACCGAAGGCTTCTCGCGCGGCATGAAGCAGAAACTGGCGCTGGCCGGCGCGCTGATCCATGAGCCGCAGTTGCTGATCCTCGACGAGCCACTCACCGGCCTCGATGCGGCGGCGGCGCGCCAGGTCAAGGATCTGCTGCTCGAGCACGTGCGCGGCGGCGGTACGGTGGTGCTGACCACCCACATCCTCGAGGTGGCGGAGCGGCTGGCGCAGCGCATCGGCATCATCGAACACGGCCGTCTGATTGCCCAGGGCACGCTCGACGAGTTGCGCGGCGAGGCTGGCGGCGCCACCCTGGAGGATGTGTTCCTGCAGTTGACGGGGCAGCCTTGACGCCGCGCGCCGGCAGTGCGCTGTGGCTGCTCAAACATGAAGTACGGATGTTCTTCTTTAACGCCGGCCTCGGGGCGAAGAAAAAGCGCGGGGCCAGGCGCGGGCTGAGCATGGCCAGCACGGCGATGTGGCTGGGCGCGTTCTTGCTGCTGCATGTCGTCGCCTACGGCATCTTGAGCCATACCGGCGTCGCCGCCCAGCACGTGCCGCACGCGGTGGTGATGGGCTTGACGGGCATATACGCCGTCGCCGTCAGCATGATGCTGTCGCAGGGGCTGAAGTCGAGCGTGGAGGTGCTGTTCGAACGCGGCGACCTCGACCTGCTGCTGTCGTCGCCGCTGGCCTCGCGCGGCATCTTCGCCGTGCGGCTGGCCGGCATCGTCGTCGGCGTCGCCAGCTTCTACCTGTTCATGCTGGCGCCGGTTGCGCATGTCGGTCTGGCATTGGGCCAATACCGCTGGCTCGGCATCTACCCGGTGGTGATCGGCACCGCGGCGATCGCGGCATCGCTGGCGATGCTGTTCACGCTGGGCCTGGTGCGCGTGCTCGGCATCCGCCGCACGCGGGTGGTGGCGCAGGTCATCGGCGCGCTGTCGGGCGCGATGGCGTTCCTGTTGTCGCAGCTGTACGCCCATTCGTTGGACGGGCCGCGCCAGCGGTTTTCCGACTGGGTCGGCCCGCTGCTCGCGCCGGGTGCGGCGTTCGGTCCGGACAGCTCGCTGTGGCTGCCCGGCCGGGCGATCCTGGGCGCGCCGCTGCCGCTGCTCGCGCTGAGCATCGTGGCGCTGATCGTGTTCGTGCTGACCATCGGTTTCACCCACCGTTTCTTCGTCCACGGCGTGCAGCAAGCGGTCAGCCTGGTGCGGGTGGCCCGCGCGCCGTCGGGCGGGCAAGGCTACCGTTTCGGCCGCAGCCTGACGCGCGTCGTCATCGCCAAGGAATGGCGTCTGATCGCGCGCGATCCGCAGCTGATCTCGCAGGTGCTGCTGCAGCTGCTGTACATGTTGCCGCTATGCCTGCTGTTGCTGACCAAGGGCGGCGGTGCCGGCCTGGCCGGCGTCGGCGCCTCGCTGACGTTTTTATGCGGCTCGCTCACCGGCTCGCTGGCGTGGGTCATCATCGCCGCCGAGGACGCGCCCGACCTGCTGCGCGCGGCGCCGTCGAGCATGGCGACGATCCGCCGCGCCAAGCTGGCCGCCGTGGCATTGCCGGCGCCGGCGCTGATGGCGCTGCCGCTGCTGTGGGTGCTGCTGCGCGATCCGCTGTCGGCCCTGCTGATGGCCGCCACCGTGGGCGCGGCGGTGACGAGCTCGGCGATGATTGCCATGTGGTGCGGCCGTCCCGCCGCGCGCGCCGACTTCAAGGCGCGCGGCAAGGCCAATTTCCTCAGCAATGCGCTCGAAATGCTCAACGGTTTTGCCTGGGCCGGCCTGGCGTATCTGTTGCTGATGATGAGTACGGCGCACGCCATGTCGCATACAATGCTGATCGGCGCCGTCGGGCTGATGGTGATTGCCATCGGCATCGGCTTGCTCGGCTGGCTGTTTCGCCAGCGCGAGCACTAGGGCGCACTACGCGCACGCTTCGGGATGACCAGATCGTCATCTCGTGTTATCGTTTCGTCACTGCACCGCACAATCAGAAAGTCTTTATGTTAATTTCGTTTACCTCCAAAGCCGCCGCCGAAGTCACGATGTACAAAGAGCACGCGAAACGCATCCTCGACCTGCTGGGCAAGGAAGTCGATCGCGGCGTGATCACCGCCGCCGAAGCGCCGCAAGCGGTCGCCGTGCTGGAGAAAGAGATCGCCGAAACGCGCCTGCATCACGCCTCCGACGACGTCCAGCGCGACGTCAACGCCCATCACGGCGAGGTCGGCAATGACAGCGATCACGAAGGCATGGAAGTGGTCAGTTTTTCGACCCGCGCCTTCCCGTTGCTCGAGATGCTGCGCGCAGCACGCGACGGCGGCTTCGACGTCCTCTGGGGCGTGTAATGCCGCAACTGGTGGCGTTGCAGAGCCACCAGGTCAGTGCCGCCGACGGCACGCTGTTGTACGTGACGGATTACTTGCTGCCTACTGCGCAGGTGCAAGGCAGCGTTGTGCTCATGCATGGACTGGGCGAGCACAGCGGACGATACCGGCAGCTCGCCGGTTTCTTCAACGAGTGCGGCCTGTCGGTGCGCAGCTACGATCACCGCGGCCATGGCCGCTCGCAGGGCAAGCGGGGCGACGTCATCAATGGCGATCCGCTGCTGCAGGACGCCGAAATCATCATCGACGATTTTGCCAGCCGCTATGCCGAACCTCCCTTGTTGTTCGGCCACAGCATGGGCGGCCTGTTTGCCGCGCGCTTTGCGCTGGCCCGGCTGGCGCCGCTGCGCGGGCTGATCCTGTCGTCGCCGGCGCTGGCGCTGCGGCTGACGCCGTTCGAGATGACGATGCTCAACATCATGCACAAGCTGGCGCCGTCGCTCGGCGTGCCGAACGGCTTGTCGCCGGGATGGCTGTCGCATGATGCGAAGGTGGCGGCGGCGTACAGAACCGATCCGCTGGTGCACGGCAGAATCAGCGCGCGCCTGCTGACATCGATGCTGTCCTCGATCGCGTACTGCGAAGCGCACGCGGCGTCACTGACGATTCCGACCTTGATGCTGGTTGCCGGCGATGACAGACTGGTCGATCCGGCCGGCAGCAAGCGCTTCTTCGCCGGCCTGCCGCCGGCGCTGGCGCAACTGCATGTGTACGATGACATGTACCACGAGATCTTCAATGAGCTCGATCCGCGGCGGCCCTATGCGGATCTGAAAGCATGGCTCGAGCAGCTGGGCTGAGAGGCTGAGCAGGCCCGCCGCGTCGATGCGAAAAAAATCCCCGGCAATGCTGCGCGGGGATTTTTTCGTCCAGATTGGCAACTACCGCAGATCAGAACGCCTTGATGATGGCATCCAGTTTCACTTTCAGGGAACTGTCATGCGGCGTCACGGGCGGCACGGCGCGCGCGACGTCGAGCAGCTGATAGACCGCCATCTGGGCGGCGCGCACCGAGTACTCCACCGTAAAGACGACATCGTCGGCGATTTCAACGAACTGACTGACGAACGCCAGGTTCCTGGACGTGCGCGGCACCGGCAGCGGACGGTCGGCATGCGCGCGCGGCATGAACATGCTGGTGATGTACGGCATGCGGCATGGAATGCAATTGGCACT
Organism: Pseudomonadota bacterium; assembly: GCA_030272785.1. Lineage (GTDB taxonomy): Bacteria > Pseudomonadota > Gammaproteobacteria > Burkholderiales > Burkholderiaceae_D > JAFCUW01. The sequence continues at coordinate 1,455 of JARXKM010000295.1, read as the reverse complement.
GGCAAACACAGCACGGTCGAAATTGAGGTGGCCGCACAGTTCCGCGAGAATCTCCGCGCCGCTGCACTCGGCCATGGGCTTGGCGACGAAATTGCCGATGCGGTCGGGATGCAAGGCGTAGCCCCAGAATACCTGGGTGCCGTCCGGCTGCCCGATGAAATGCGGCTGATGGGCCAGCACCACCGACATGAACCAGTTCGAATCCTTGAAGGTCACCAGGCCGCCAGTGCCGGCGCGGTTGCCGGTGAATTTCTCCATTTGGTCGAAGAAGGCAGCATCCTTCAAGGTCACTGTGTAGGATGCCCAATACGATTCCGGGATGCTGGCGTTGAAGGCGGCGGGATTGCCGAACTCGGGGCGGCCCAGTGCAAGCTTTTCCCACAGGTCCCAGCCGTGGCTGTCCTGCTTCGTCAGGTGGGCGGGCGCGCCAGTCATCGAACCGTAGCTGGAGGCGTCGGTCATCGAGCCGTTCTGGAAAAATACCAGGTCGCCGTCTGCCACTTCGACCGACTCGGGCGTGCCGTCGCGCATGCAGGCGATCGCCGTGACGACCCATTTGCCGTCGGTATCGGCATGCATGGCGAGGTCGGTGACGGTGCAGTTCATGACGAACACCACGCCCTGATCCTTCAGCCAGCTCAGTAACGGTCGCACCAGCGAGTCGAACTGGTTGTAGACGGTGCGCTTGACGCCGGCGAGCGTTTCGATGCGCGAAAACTCCTTCATGAAGCGGTGCAGGTAGCGCTTGAATTCAACCGCGCTGTGCCACGGCTGGAAGGCGAAGGTGGTGGCCCACATGAACCAGAACTTGGTCTCGAAAAACTCCGGCGACAGCCAGTCGGTAATGCTGGTGGTGCCGAGCGACGCTTCGCTGGCCTCGCTCAGCTTGACCAGTTCGAGCCGGTCGCGCATGCTGAAACCCATCGACGACACATCGACCTTGAAACGATTGCGATCGACCAGCCGGGCCTTCGAGTCGGGAACGTTCAGTTCGTTAAAAGCGATCGTTTCGTCGTAGACGCTCTGGCCCGGATGTTCGAGCGAAGGGATGGACTTGAACAGATCCCAGGTGCACTCGTAGTTATCGGTGGTGAGCATGCGCCCGCCGCGCAGTGTGTAGCCGCCGCTGGCGCTGCCGCCGCCATCGAGGCTGCCGCCAGGCAGCGGCAGCGATTCGAAAATGGTGATGTTGCTGCCGGCAATGCCAGCGTCGCGGATCATGAATGCCGCCGCAGAAAGGGAGCCGATGCCCCCGCCAACCAGATATGCCTTCGTGTTTTTGTTCATGGGTGTCCTAGTTGTCAGCACCAGGCGCCTCGGGACGAGCCGCATGCTGCAGTGCGTCAACTATAGACCTTGCCAAGGCGTGGACGGGCCCGCGCGGTAGAGCCATTGTACTAATATTAATTTTCAGAAGGTTCGTCGCGCACATGACAAATCTGCGGACGAAAAAAA
>JARXKM010000294.1:4673-5925 GCA_030272785.1 Pseudomonadota bacterium | reverse complement strand
CTGGAGCGGCGGCATCAAGGACGGCATCGGCAGCGTCTCCACCGAGACCGGCGTGCTCGACAAGGCTCCGTACGGCTTCAGCGCCCGCTTCGAGGGCGGCAAAGGCACCAATCCCGAGGAACTGATCGCCGCCGCCCATGCGAGCTGCTTCACGATGGCCGTGTCGGGCACCTTGGGCGAAGCGAGCATGACGGCCAGGCAGATGAACACCACCGCCACCGTGTCGCTCGAAAAGGTCGAGGGCGGCTTCGCCATCACCGCCGTGCACCTGTCCCTGGTCGCGTCGATCCCCGGCGCCAACAAGGAAGCGTTCGAAGCGGCCGCGCTCAAGGCCAAGCAGACCTGCCCGGTCTCGAAGCTGCTCAACGCCACCATCACGCTCGATGCCCGGCTGGAGGAATAGGCAGCGATAGGCAGCGCACATCAGCACGAAATCGGCGCAGCGCATAAAATCGTGACTTCTTGACTATTCCCTGAAGGACTCACGATGCGCATCCTGCACACCATGTTACGGGTCGGCGACCTGCAGCGCTCCATCGATTTCTATACCAAGGTACTGGGCATGACCTTGCTGCGCACCAGCGACAATCCCGAGTACCAGTACACGCTGGCGTTCGTCGGCTACGGCAGCAATCCCGATCACGCGGAGCTCGAGCTGACCTACAACTACGGCGCCGACAAGTACGAGATGGGCACCGCCTACGGCCACATCGCCATCTCGGCCGACGATATTGTCGCGGCGTGCGAACGGGTGCGCGCGAACGGCGGCAACGTCACGCGCGAGCCGGGTCCGGTCAAGGGCGGCAGCACGGTGATCGCCTTCGTCACCGACCCGGACGGCTACAAGGTCGAACTCATCGAACGCAAGGACGGCGCGCACGGCGCCGGCCTGAACGCGGCGTAAGGCGGCGCGCCGGCGCCACGCCGGCTCAGCTCTCCGCCGGCATCGCCTGGCCGGGCTTCCAGGCGGCAACGACGGTGCGCGCCTGCTCGATGCTCGCCGCGTCGGCGCGCAGCTTCAGGCGTTGCAAGCCCTCGTCGGCGTCGCGCAGACCATATTTACCGGCGAGCATGCAGTACGCCAGCGGCAGGAACACGCTCTTTGTTCCGGCGCCCCGGTCTCACACAATTCCGCCAGGTTCGGCATGGCCGACGGCTGGCCTACCTGCGCGGCGCGAGTTAGGTCACTGACGCACAATTTACCGGTCGCGGTTTGGCCGAGCGCGGCCGGGTCAAGACGACGCCGGCGGCG
>JARXKM010000294.1:0-4573 GCA_030272785.1 Pseudomonadota bacterium | reverse complement strand
ATAAAAAAATATTAAATCAAATCAATTGTTTATCTCTCCGCCAGATTTTGGCATGTTTCGTGCTTAATGTCATTGTGGCAATAATAAAAATCCTGAGGAGAAATACATGTGCCGAGTAGCAACCATGAAACAAGCCCTGGCCGCATTGCTGTTCGCCGGCGCGGCGGCGCCCGCATTGGCGGGGTTGACGATCAACCTGCACGATATCGGCGGCGTTACCGGCTCGCCCGCGGAGCAGGGCTTCAGAATCGCTGCAAAATACTGGGAAAGTGTCCTGTCGAACAATGCAACATTGAATTTTGACGTGGGCTTTGCGCCATTGGGAACGGGCATACTCGGCGGCACCAACAGTTCCCTCGCCACCTATGTTCCGATCGACGCCTACTACGCCGCGTTGGCGGCAACCGGCACCAGCGCGCTCGACGCGCAAACTGTCGCAAATTTGTCGCCACTGAGCGCTACCGGCAGCGTGTCGGTCTTGGTCCCTGCTTACAAGACCCCGGCCACCACCGACGGCGTCGCCAAAATCGGCAAGCGCACTGCACCTGACAACACCGCGATCAGCAGCACGATCGCCCTGTCGACGGCCAATGCGAAGGCGCTGCTGGGGGGCACCACCGGTACCGACGGCACGATTCAGTTTTCCAGTACCTTTGCCTTCGACTTCAACCCGACCGATGGCATCAGCGCGGGGAAATACGATTTCATCGGCGTGGCCGTACACGAAATGGGCCATGCGCTCGGCTTCCTCAGCGCCGCCGATGATTTCAACTACAGCGTCGGCGGTGGCTACCAGCCGGATGATTACTGGTGGGGCTACGGGCTGGATATGTTCCGTTACAGCGCCCCCGGCGTACTCGACTGGAGCTTCAACACCAACAGCTATTTTTCGATCGACGGCGGCCAGACCGCGTACCAGAACGGCTTTTTCTCCACCGGCGCAGACTACGGCGATGGCTGGCAAGCGTCGCACTGGAAACAACCAGTCGGCGGAACTTGCACCAATTTTCTCGGCATCATGAACCCGTACATCTGCGGTGGCAAGGGCGACCAGGTAACAGGCCTTGATCTTGCCCTGTTCGACGCCATCGGCTGGAACCTCAACGTCGACGTGACCAGCAACCCGTCCTACGCCTATACGACCGCGCAAATGTATCAGGCCGCCGTTCCCGAGCCTACCAGCTGGGCCTTGCTGCTGGCGGGCGCGGGCATGATGATGGTCGTCTCGCGTCGGCGCCAGCGCCGCAGCGGCGGCGCAGCCTGATCGTCACTGGAAACACCCGAACGCCGACCAGGACAGCACTGCTGATCGAGCGGACCGGAAACGCCAGTTTCCCGCCCGCTTTTTTTTGTGCGCGCGCGGGTCCGGCAACGCCACCCCATGCACGAAAAACAACACGCTCTACCACGCCGCGATACCCTCGCGCGGCGTGTTGTCGCCGCCATCCTCGAGTGACAACCCGACCCTGCGCGCCGCCGCGATCAGTGCGCGGGCGCCTCGACAAACACCTGCCAACTAATCAACGATTTGAGTATTTACGGTCGCCCTGCGGCAGGGCAATTCGCATCCCCTATGATCGGCGAGGTCAATCGACACAGCAAAATAAAAACTACCAGGGACTTTACCAATGAAAGCAAAACACAGCCGCGGCCGTTCGGCGCCGCCTATGCATCCATCGTTGCTCATGCTGGGGGTCATCGCGATGATCGCCGCCTTGCCGGCGCGCGCGCAGGACGGCGCCGCCGCCCCTGCCGGCGTCGACCCGGTGGTGGTCGTCACCGGCTTTCGCGCCAGCCTGAACAGCGCCCTGAACATCAAGAAAAACAGCGACGGCATCGTCGACGTCATCAAGGCCGAAGACATTGCCAAGTTCCCCGACGCCAACCTGGCCGAATCGCTGCAGCGGGTGCCCGGCGTGTCGCTCACGCGCGGCGACGGCGGCGAAGGCAAGCAGATCACCGTGCGCGGCCTGAACGCCGGCTTTACCCGCGTGCGCATCAATGGCATCGAGGGCGTCACCGCCACCGGCGCCTCCGACATCAACGGCAGCACCAACCGCGGCCGCGGCTTCGATTTCAGCGTGTTCGCCTCCGAGCTGTTCAACAGCCTGGAAGTGCGCAAGACGTCCGAAGCGGCGATCGAGGAAGGCTCGCTGGGCGCCACGGTCGACCTGCGCACCGCGCGCCCGTTCGACTTCAAGGGCCGCACCTTCAGCCTGGGCGGCCAGGCCACCGCCAACTCGGTGTCGCGCAAGACCGAGCCGCGCCTGAGCGCGCTGTACTCGGACCGCTGGGACACCCCGGCCGGCAAGTTCGGCGCGCTCGTGTCGGTGGCCCACTCCAAGCGCACCGCGCAGGAGGAAGGCTACGAGGCGGTCGAGCTGCTCAGCGCCAGCGCCGACGGCGGCTTCTGCTCGCCGCTCGGCGCCACGCCGCAAAACCCGGCCTCCAGCGCCATCAAGGGCATCGATGCGGCCAGCTGCGGCTTCGGCGTGCCGCGCACTTCCAGCGCGGCCGCCTACAGCAGCGTGATGGCGATGACCGACAGCTACGGCGGCACGGTCGCCACACCGGCCGCCGGCTCCGGCGCGTTCGCCCCGCGCATCCCGCGCTATCGCCGCTCGGTGACCAATTACGAACGCACCGGCCTGACCGGCTCGCTGCAATGGCGCCCGAGCAGCAAGACCGAACTGAACCTGGACCTGATGGGCGGTAAATTCGCCAACGAACGCTACGACAATTACATCGAGGCGATCTCGTTCGGACGCAGCCTGGCGCAATCGAACGGCAAGCCGCAGTCGTCGATCGTCGACGCCCACTTCAACAACAACGGCAGCTGGGACTACGGCAAGTTCAACGCCGTCGACATCCGCACCGAAGGCCTGCTCGACAAATATTCGACCCTGTTCAAGCAGCACGTGCTGTCCGGCCGGCACGACTTCAGCGACCGCTTCAAGATCGACTTCCTGACCGGCACGTCGAACTCCGACCTCGACGAGCCGATGCGCGCCACCGTGCAGTTCGATTCGCCCAACGTCAACGGTTTCGCCTTCGACTTCCGCAACAACCGCAACGTGCCGACGCTCAATTTCGGCCTGGACGTGGCCAACCCGGCGCTGTTTACCTTCGGTCCGCAGGAAGCGGACGGTACCTTCCACGGCCAGTTCGTCGGCCGCTACCTGCATACGACCAACAAGCTGAAGACGAACGCGCTCAACGGCAGCTTCGAACTGGACGACCACCTGACCCTGCGCGCCGGCCTGTCGGCGCGCAAGAATACCTGGACCAACGTCGAAATCGGCTCCGGCGGCAACGGCCTGGCCTTGCCGGCCGGCGTCACCCTGGCCAGCCTGACGCGCCAGATCGACGGCTTCGGCAAAGGCCTCGGCGGCACCGGCGTGCCGTCGTCGTGGACCGCGGTCGACCTCAACAAATTCCTCAACGTCTACGACATCGAATGCCACTGCGCGGCGGTGCCGGGCTCGGCATACAACCTGCTCGGACAGACCAACCGCGGCGTCGAGGAATCGATCAACGCGCTCTACGGCATGGTCGACTTCAAGTATGACTTCCTGTCGATTCCGCTGCGCGGCAATGTCGGCGTGCGCGGCGCCGAAACGCGCTCGACCTCGTTCGCGCTGCTCAACGCCAACGGCGTGCTGACGCCGGCGACCATCAGCCACACCTACCGCGACATCCTGCCGGCGCTGAACATCACCGCGCAGCTGCCGCACGACGTACTGGCGCGCTTCTCGGCCGGCAAGACCGTTTCGCGACCGGAATACACCGACCTGGCGCCGTCAACCACCTTGTCGTCGCAATCGCAGACGGTGACGATCGGCAATCCGATGCTCGATCCGATCCGCGCCAAGACGTACGACTTGCAAGCCGAGTGGTACTACGCCAAGAACGCCATGGTCTCGGTGGGCATGTTCCGCAAGGATATCGGCACCTTCATCCAGGGCGTCTCCGAGCGCGCGGTGTTCTCCTCGCTCGGCCTGCCGGACTCGATCCTGCTCGGCGGCGGCTGCAGCATCACCGGCGGCACCCCGGCCTGCGCCACCTTGCCGGGCACCACGGTGGTGGTCAACCGCAAGGTCAACACGCCGGGCGGGCCGTTGAACGGCTTCGAAGCGAACCTGCAAGCGCCGTTCAGCTTCCTGCCTGGCGCGTGGAGCAATTTCGGCGCGCTGCTCAACTACACGCACGTCAAGTCGAAGATCACCTACATTACCCGGGTCGACAATCCGAACACGGCGGCCAACGAATTGCTCACGCAGCAGGCCAACTTCACCGGCCTGTCGCCGAACGCGCACAACATCACGCTGTATTACGAGGATCCGAAATTCAGCGCGCGCGTGTCGGCGGCGCATCGCTCGTCCTACCTGCTCAACGTGCTCGGCGACGTCGCCGGCCACGACTACACCACGGTGGACGGTTCGACCAGCGTCGACTTCAGCATGTCCTACAATCTCACGCCGCAGCTGCGCCTGAGCGTCGAAGGACAGAACCTGACCGACACGCCGCTGCGCTACGGGCGCGATACGCAACGCAACGATACGCTGCTGTATGT
>JARXKM010000293.1 GCA_030272785.1 Pseudomonadota bacterium | reverse complement strand
GCCGCCCACATCTGGTGCTGGCCGACGTCGGAGGTGATGAAGGCGTCGCCCTTGGTGATGTCCCACACCTTCTGCACCACCGATTGCGGCTTGATGACGGTGTCGGAATCCTGGAACTTGAGGCAGTCGCGACCGCGCCACTCGCCGATCTGCTTCCACCAGTCCTTCAGCGGGGCGGCGTTGACCTTGGCCTCGGCCGCGTCGAGCTGGGCGAGGAATTCGATCAGCACGTCCTTGACGTTGCCGACGATCGGGATGTCGACCTTGACGCGCTTGGAAATGGACGACGGATCGATGTCGACGTGGATGATCTTGCGCGGGTGCGAGGCGAAGTGCTTCGGGTTGCCGATCACGCGGTCGTCGAAACGGGCGCCGATGGCGATCAGGACGTCGCAATGCTGCATCGCCATGTTCGCCTCGTAGGTGCCGTGCATGCCGGGCATGCCGACCCACTTGTCGGACGACGAGCGATAGCCGCCCAGGCCCATCAGGGTGTTGGTGCACGGGAAACCGAGCTTGTCGACCAGCTTGTTCAGTTCGGGCGCGGCGTTGGCAAGGATGACGCCGCCGCCGGCGTAGATCATCGGACGCTCGGCCTGCAGCAGCAGCTGGACGGCCTTGCGGATCTGGCCCGAGTGGCCCTTGTCGACCGGCTTGTACGAGCGCATCTCGATTTCGCGCGGATACTCATACATGCACTTGTGCATGCTGATGTCCTTCGGGATATCGACCAGCACGGGGCCGGGACGGCCGGTGCGGGCGATGAAGAACGCTTTCTTGATGGTCGAGGCGAGTTCCTTGACGTCCTTGACCAGGAAGTTGTGCTTGACGACGGGCCGCGTGATGCCGACCGTGTCGCATTCCTGGAACGCGTCCTGGCCGATCGCGTGGCTCGGCACCTGGCCGGAGATGACGACCATCGGAATCGAATCCATGTACGCCGTCGACAGGCCGGTGACGGCATTGGTGACGCCCGGACCGGACGTGACGAGGGCGACCCCGACCGTGTTCGAGCTGCGCGAATAGGCGTCGGCGGCGTGCACCGCGGCTTGTTCGTGGCGTACCAGGATGTGCTGGAATTTGTCTTGCTTGAAGATGGCGTCGTAGATATACAGGACCGCGCCGCCAGGGTAGCCGAAGACGTGCTTGACGCCCTCTTCCGCCAGACAGCGGACTAAAATCTCAGCGCCCGTGATGGGAGCTGCCGTTTCGTTGTTCATGATACATTCCTTTCAAGACCCATTGGGAGGTGATCGGATGCTCTTTCCTAACGAGATACGCGTTGCGCGACAGTGCTCAGGCTTCCCTTCTTTCTGCGGTCGCGTTGATCTTTCACGTACCCGTAGATACGTTACGAACCAGCGCTCAGCGCAACTCGTTTGGCGTGAGTTTCTGTAGCGGCCACTGCGAACCTCTCGTGCTTGTGGCACGGGTTAGAGCAAACTGCCTACATATGAAAGCGCGTCACGTCGATGTTGGCCTTGTGTGCCGGTCACGACCTGACCATACAGCTTCGGGGTTGCAAAGCGTCGCTAACCTTATCGCGCCGCACCATTTTGGTCAAGGTAAAAAAGCACCAATTCGCCAGCGTGGTGCACGGAATGCTGAAAAACCAAGCAAAATGGCGCATTTTTTGCTAGGATGCGTCAGTTTTTCAGTTCGGCACTAGTTGCACGATCGGCGTCAAGGCGCCTCCAACCTTCAGCGCATGGCAACAGACAAAGAACTTTCCGATTTTCTCGAGCACGTCGAGCGGCGCGCCTTCAAGCAGGCCGTGTACGCCGTGCGCAAGGACGAGGCCGCGCTTGACATCGTTCAAGACGCGATGATCAAGCTCGCCGAAAAATACGGCGACAAGCCGGCCGCCGAGCTGCCGATGCTGTTCCAGCGCATCCTGCAAAACACCATCCTCGACTTCTTCCGCCGCGAAAAAGTGCGCAACACCTGGGTCAGCCTGTTCTCGAGCATGGGCAAACGCGCAGAAGGCAACGACGATTTTGATATACTTGAATCGCACGAGGCGGAAGAAGGCTCGGCGGCGTCCGAATCGAGCGCCGACCAGGTCGAACGCATGCAGACATTGGCCCTGATCGAAGCGGAAGTACAAAAACTGCCGGCGCGTCAACGGGAAGCGTTCCTGATGCGTTATTGGCAGGACATGGACGTGGCTGAAACAGCCGAAGCGATGGGGTGCTCAGAAGGCAGCGTCAAGACACACTGTTCGCGGGCAACCCATACCCTCGCAGAATCGCTGAAAGCCAAGGGATTAAAATTATGAATACCGACGACATCAATTTCGCCTACAAAGTACGCCACGCCCTCAACGCCAGGCTCGACACGCTGCCGGCGTCGACCGGCGACCGGCTCGCCGCCGCCCGCAAGGCTGCGGTGTCGCGCAAGAAGGCGCATGCGCCGGTCAAGGTGGCCCAGCGTGCACTGGCCGGCAACATTGGCGCGTTCTTGTCGTTTCCGTCGCTCGGCCGCGCCGGCGTCGTGCTGCCGCTGCTGGCCCTGGTGGCCGGGCTGGCCGGTGTCTATCAGTACGAGCAGGAACGCCGCATCGAAGAAATCGCCGAACTCGATGCCGCGGTGCTGTCGGACGAACTACCGCTGACCGCCTACCTCGACCACGGTTTTAACGCGTACCTGGCGCAGCGCGGTCAATAAGGTGGCCGGCGAACCCTTGCTCGGCGCCGTCAAGACGGTCGCGCTTGCCGCGGCCCTCGTGGTCCTGAACGGCGCGGCCATCATGCCGGCCTGCGCGCAGGCGCCGGCCCCGGCTGTGGGCGCGCAGGCCAAGCCAGCGGCCAGCGTGCCGGCCAAGCCGGTGCCCAAGAAAGCACTCGACAAGCCGCTGTGGGCGGCCCTGTCGCCCGCGCAGAAAATTGCCCTCGCCCCGATCGCGGACGAATGGGACCAGGCCGAGGGCGTGCGCAAGCAGAAATGGCTCGAAATCGCCAACCGCTTCGCCTCCATGAAGCCGGACGAGCAGGCCCGCGTGCACGAGCGCATGCGCGACCTGTTCAAAATGTCGCCGGAAGAGCGCCGCGTGGTGCGCGAAAACTACACGCGCGCCAAGAAGATCGACCCGAGCCAGAAATCGGAAGAGTGGGAAAAATACCAACAACTGCCGGAAGAACAGAAAAAGCAGCTCGCTGCCGAAGCAGCCAGCGCGCGCGCCAAGAAGCAGGTTGCCAACCTGCCATCGCCGTCGCAGTCCAACGTCAAGACCGTCGCGCCGATCAAGCGCACGCCGCCGCCGCTGTGCGCGCAGGGCACGGTCGTCAACACCGCCGCCGTGACGCCGCCGTGCGTGCCCGCGCCCGCCGCGGCAGCGCTCCCCCCGCCACCGGCCACGCCGGCATCACCCGCTCCAAATGCAAAATAGCAAGTCACCGATTCCCACACCGAGCATTAAACGCCGCTTGATCTGCATGGTTTATGAAGCCTTTCTGCTCACCGCGGTGGAATTGCTTGCGGTGCTGCTCTACCTCCTGGCCACACGCAACGAGCACACGCCGACCATCGACCATGGCAGGAATGCGCTGTGTTTTCTGGTTGCGGCAGCGTATTTCATCCATTCGTGGACCAGTAGCGGTCACACGCTGGCGATGAAGACGTGGCGCATCAAGATCGTCAAGCTGGGCTATGCGCAAGTGCCGTTGCGCGCCGCTGCGACCCGCTACCTGATGGCGTGGGGCTGGTTTTTACCGGCACTCGTCGCCGGCTACGCATTTGGGCTGAAAGGTTATGCGCTGATCGCCGCGATCGCCGTCGGTATCGCCGCCTGGGCAATGACGGCGCTGTTCGACAAGGACCGCCAATTCCTGCATGACCGGGTCGCCGGCACGCGCATGATCTCGCTGCCAAAGCCGCTCAAGAAGTTCAAAGCATAGCGAGGGGTCAGCCCCCCCCCGTTGAGGCGCACGCTTCAAACCGCTCAGAACCGCTCGTACTGGTGCAGATAGCGCCACTGCCCGACCGGCAGGCTGGCCATCGGCACGCGGCCGATCCGGATCCGCTTGATCGACACGATACTCAAGCCCACCATCCGGCACATGTGCTGCAGCTGTCCCGGCTTGACGCCCTTGACGGCAAAACGCAGCTTGGTCTCGTTCTGCCAGCTCGCCTTCATCGGCGCCAGTTCCTTGCCGTTGAACGGCAGGCCGTGATTGAGCAGCGCCAGCCCGCCTTCGCGGATGGTGCCGGCCACTTCGACGATGAACTCCTGCTCCACCCGCTGGCCTTCGTCGACCAGCTTGCGCGCGACGCGGAAATCCTGCGTGTAGATCACCAGCCCGCTGGAGGTCGTCTCGAGCGGTGATGTCAGCGTGAGGTTGCCCAGGTGGCGCTTGAGGAAGCGCTGGTTGCCGTGATCGGGCAGCACCAGCGTGTCGGCCGTCAGCAGGCTGGTGGCCGGCGCGCCGTTGTCGCCGCCGGCGCTGTAGCCGGCCGGCTTGTGCAGCAGGATCGTCACCGGCGCCAGCTCGACCAGCGTGGCGTCCGGATGCAGCGCCACTTCCTGGTCGTCGGCCACGCGCGCGCCGGCTTCCTCGACCACCTGGCCGTCAACGCTGACCCAGCCGCCGGCGATGTACTTGTCGGCCTCGGCGCGCGAGCATGGCATCATTTCGGCCACGCGCTTGGCCAGGCGGATCGTCGTGTCGGAATCGGTCATTGCGGTGCGTGCCAGTCTTTGAAAAATGCGGTAAATACGGCGATGACGCGTTCGACGTCGGCCGCGCTCACGTTCAGGTGCGTCACCAGGCGCGTGTGCTGGCCGACGGTGGCGCGGATGCGCTCGCGCGCGAGCGTGGCGCGCAGCGCGTCGCAGGCCGCCGCCGGCACCTCGATGTAGAAGATGTTGGTCTGCGGCGTCGCCACCGTCAAGGCGCCGATCGCGCGCAGACCGTGCGACAGCCGCGCCGCGTTGGCATGGTCATCGGCCAGCCGGTCGACATTGTGTTCGAGCGCGTACAGGCCCGCGGCGGCCAGGATGCCGGCCTGGCGCATGCCGCCGCCGAGCATCTTGCGCCAGCGCTTGCCCTGCTCGATGAAGGCCTTCGGACCGCACAGCACCGAGCCGACCGGCGCGCCGAGCCCCTTCGACAGGCACACCGACACCGAATCGAAACCGGCGACTGCCGCCTTCAGGCTGATGCCCTGCTTGACGGCGGCGTTGCAGATGCGCGCACCGTCGAGGTGGGTGGCCAGGCCGCGCGCGTGCGCCAGCGTCGTCGCCTGCGCCATGTAGTCGGGCCCGAGCACCTTGCCGCCGATGGTGTTCTCCAGCGCCAGCAGGCGGCTGCGCGCGAAGTGCATGTCGTCCGGCTTGATGTAGGCGGCGATGTCGGCCAGCGCGATGCTGCCGTCGGCCTGGTTGGCGATCGGCTGCGGCTGGATGCTGCCCAGCACCGCGGCGCCGCCGCCTTCGTACTTGTAGGTGTGGGCATCCTGGCCGACCAGGTATTCGTCGCCGCGCGCGCAATGGAGCAGCAGCGCGATCAGGTTGCTCTGGGTGCCGGACGGGGCGAACAGCGCCGCCTCGTAGCCGAACAGCTGCGCCGTCACTTCCTGCAGGCGGTTGACGGTGGGGTCGTCGCCGTAGACGTCGTCGCCGACCGGCGCGGCCGCCATCGCGGCGCGCATCGCCTCCGACGGCTCGGTCACGGTGTCGCTGCGCAGGTCGATCCAGTTTTCGCTCATGGTCATTGTGCCGATGTCAGTTGGTCGGTGTAGAAACGCTCGCCCATTTCTTCCAGGCCGAGCGTGGACAGCACTTCCTGCAGCCGCTCGCTGGGGCGCTTGCGCGGCAGGTTCTTGTAGCTGGCGATGATCAGCTCATTTTTCATCGAGTGCTCCCAGCCCACCAGTTCGGTGACGTTGACCTGGTAGCCGTGCGCCTCGAGCTGCAGGCAGCGCAGCAC
>JARXKM010000292.1 GCA_030272785.1 Pseudomonadota bacterium | reverse complement strand
ATTCTGGTGTGATGAGCGGGCATGATCGAAAGACTCTCAGCCTCTCAGACCCCGGTTGTTCCGTCAGGGGGCTGACCCCGGTAGCGCTGACGCCAGCAGAGCGCGTCGCAACAGTCAGCGTTTGCGCGCACCGTCAGCGGAAAGTTCATCCGCGCTCAACGGCACGAACGGCCCCTGCGCGCGGCGTTTCATGTAGCGTTCGCCGTCGGGCGAGTTGAAGATCTTGAACCATTTGTACGTGACGTAAGCCGCAATCGGCAGACATGCTGCCGCCACCATCAGCGCAATCGACAAGGCATTCATGCGTCATCTCCGGAGATTTTCAACATGAGCAATCCTAACTTAAAACGCACAGGTACGAAAGCCGACGAACGTGTCGTCCCGCTCCGGCATGTAGAAATTGCGAAAGCGCGGCGACACCAGCCGCGCCGGCGTGGCGAATGAAGCGCCGCGCTGCACCTGGTGGGTCATGAACCACGGCGCCGAATACTCGCGGTAGCGGTCCGCGACGAAGCCCGGATGCGGCTCGAACGGCGACGCGGTCCATTCCCACAGCTGGCCCCAGCGAAATCCCGCCAGCCCGGACACGGCCGCATATTCCCACTCCGCTTCGGTCGGCAGGCGCCGGCCGAGCCACGCGCAGTACGCCTGTGCCTCGTACAGGCACAGGTGGCGCACCGGCTCAGCTCCGGCCAGCGTGGCGGGCCGGCCGAAGCGCAGCGTGCGCCACTGCTCGCCTTCGCGCTGCCAATAACGCGGCGACGAGCGCTCCTGGCGCATCAGCCATTGCCGCCCCGCCGCACTCCAGAACTGGCCGTCCTGATAGCCGCCGTCGGCGACGAAGTCGGCGAACTGGGCGTTGCTCACCAGGCCGGCATCGATGCGGAACGGCGCCACGTAACAGCGCAGCGACGGCTTTTCGTTGTCGAACACGAAGCCGCCCTCCGGCGCGCCGCCCAGTACGATGGTACCACCTGGGTAAGCGATCTCGGCACCGGGCGCAGCCGCCGCGCTGGCGTGCGCCAGCTGCACCGGCATCGGCACGCCCAGCGTCTGCAGCGTGTACAGCAGGGCCTCGCCGTGCATGTCTTCGTGCGCCAGCGCCAGGCGGTAAGGATACAGCGCCGCGTCGGTGGCGGCCTCGCGCGAGAGCTTGTCGAGCGTGCGGTCGAGCACCTCGTGACAGTAGGTCTTGAGCGCGCCGGCCGACGGCAGGTCGAGCGTCCAGCGGCTGCGATGCGGCACCAGGTTCGAATCGAACCAGTCGTCGCCGCGCGTGAGCAAGGAATGTCGCTGCGCCGCCGCCGGATGGCTGTCCATCGCCTCGCGCAGGATGAACCATTCGGCGAACCAGGCCGTGTGACCGAGTTCCCACAGCGGCGGATTGATGGTGGCCAGATGCGGCACGCGCGCCAGCACGTCGAGCCCGTGCGCGGCGAAGCACTCGAACAGGCCGAGCGTATAATTTCGCGCATCTTGCAGCGCGTCGGCCAGTTGTTGCGGCCTGGCGTGCCGGAATGATGGATTGGTTGAACTCATACCCGATTGTAGCGATTTTCTTCAGGAGCGCCGGTGGCATTGAAACGCGTGACCATTGTCAGCCCTGCGCTGGCGCGGGAGAACAACGGCAACTGGCAGACCGCCAGCCGCTGGCTGCACTTCCTGCGCGGGCGTTACGCCGTCGCCATCGTGCGCGACTGGAGCGCCGAGGCGCCCGCGCCTGACCTGCTGATCGCGCTGCACGCGCGCCGCGCCGCCGGCGCGCTGGCCGCCTACGCGCACGCGTTGCCGCAACGCCCCTCGCTGCTGGTGCTGACCGGCACCGACCTGTACCGCGACATCGCCACCGATGCCGCGGCCCAGGCCTCGCTGCGCCATGCCACCGCGCTGGTGCTGCTGCAGGATGCCGGCCTGGCGCTGCTGCCGGCCGCCCTGCGCGCCAAGGCGCACGTGATCTACCAGTCGGCGCCGGCGCTGGTGCCCCGCCGGCATCCGGCGGCGCGGCGGGTGCACGCGATCACCATGGTCGGCCACCTGCGTGCCGAAAAAGACCCGCTCACCTTCATCGCCGCCGCCGCGCTGGTGCAGTCTCCCAGCGCGCGCATGATCCACATCGGCGGCGTGCTCGACGCCGCGCTCGGCGCCGCGGCGAGCGCGGCGCAAGCGGCCACCCCGCGCTACCGCTGGCTCGGCAACCTGGCGCACGGCGCCACCCGCCAGCGCCTCAAGCGCAGCCACGCGATGGTGATCGCCTCGCGCATGGAGGGCGGCGCCAACGTCATCATCGAAGCGGTCACCAGCGGCGTGCCGGTGCTGGCGAGCGATATCAGCGGCAACCGCGGCATGCTGGGCGACGACTACGCCGGTTACTTCGCGCCCGGCGACGCGGCCGCGCTGGCGCGCCTGATCGAGCGCAGCATCGACGACGCCGCGTTCTACCGCCACCTGTGCGGCCAATGCGCGGCGCGCGCGGCCCTGTTCGCCCCCGCCGCCGAACAAGCGGCGCTGCGCCGATTAGTGGATAATCTGCTCCACACTCCCCCATAACAGGAATGCAGCAATGGAACCACTCATGAGCACAGCAAACGACCAGCCGATCAAACTCACCTCGTTCTCGCACGGCGGCGGCTGCGGCTGCAAGATCGCGCCCGGCGTGCTGGCCGAGATCCTGAAAAATTCGAGCGGCTTCCCGGTGCCGAAGGAACTGATGGTCGGCATCGAAACGGCCGACGACGCCGCCGTCTACAAGCTCAACGACGAGCAGGCGCTGATCGCCACCACCGACTTCTTCATGCCGATCGTCGACGACCCGTTCGACTTCGGCCGCATCGCCGCCACCAACGCCATCTCCGACGTCTACGCGATGGGCGGCACGCCGATCATGGCGCTCGCGCTGGTCGGCATGCCGATCAACAAGCTGCCGCTCGAGACGATCGGCCAGATCATCCGCGGTGGCGAATCGATCTGCGCCGAAGCCGGCATCCCGATCGCCGGCGGCCACACCATCGATTCGGTCGAGCCGATCTACGGCCTGGTGGTGCTCGGCCTGGTGCATCCGTCCAAGGTCAAGCGCAACGCCGATGCGCGCGACGGCGACGTGCTCATCCTGAGCAAGCCGCTCGGCGTCGGCGTGCTGTCGGCGGCGCTGAAAAAAGACGCGCTGGGCGCCGACGGCTACGCGGCCATGATCGAAAACACCACCAAGCTGAACAAGCCGGGCATGGCGCTGGCCAAGCTCGACGGCGTGCACGCGCTGACCGACGTCACCGGCTTCGGCCTGCTCGGCCACCTGCTCGAACTGGCGCGCGGCGCCGGCCTGACGGCGCAGCTGGAGATGGCCGCCATTCCGCTGCTGCCAGGCGTCGAGCAGCTCGCGCACGACGGCTTTTTCACCGGCGCGTCGGGGCGCAACTGGGACGCGTACGGCAAAGATGTCGAACTGGCGGCGCGCATCACGCCGGCGCAGCAGGCCCTGCTGACCGACCCGCAGACGTCCGGCGGCCTGCTGGTGGCGTGCGACGCGGCCAGCGTCGACGAGGTGCTGGCGCTGTTCGCGCAGGGCGGCTTCGCGCACGCGGCGGTGATCGGCCGCATGCAGACCGGCGCCGCCAGGGTCACGGTCGACTAATTTTTCGGGGAGCGCGCCATGTCCAGGAAAAAGCACGTCAAAACGGGCAAGCGGGTGCCGCCGGCGCCAGCGGCCGACGTCAAGCCGGACGCTGCGGCGCCGCTCGTGCCGGCCGAGCAGAATGTCGAATCGGACGCGCCGGCCGTCGGCAGGCGCTCGCTCGAGGCCGACGACCAGGACAATGTCGGCGACATCGAACGCGCCGGCGTATAGGTGTTACGTCGTCCGCGCGCACGCGGGGACCCCATTTGCGCCAGCTGCGGACGCTGGCAGCGGAGCTGTGGCGTGATATACTCGCCGCAATGAAAACCACATACACAATCTCTCGTCATTGGTGGCGCGCCTGACCTTGGCGGCCCGTTTTCAGACGCACGATTGTTAACGTGATGCCGCCGGTCCAGGCGGCATTGTCGTTTCTACGGCACGCACGCCGCACCGGCGACATCGCCCGCACCCACACGGAGTCACGATGTCCACCCAACCGATCATCCTCACCGGCGACCGCACCACCGGCCCGCTGCACCTCGGCCACTACCTCGGCTCGCTGCGCGCGCGCGTCCAGCTGCAGCACGAAGCCAAGCAGTTCCTGCTGCTGGCCGATGCACAGGCCATGACCGACAACGTCGGCAAGCACCAGAAAGTCACCGACAACGTCATCGAAGTCGCGCTCGACTACCTGGCGGCCGGGATCGACCCGGAAAAATCGACCATCTTCATCCAGTCGCAGGTGATCGAGCTGGCCGAACTGACCCAGTACCTGATGAACCTGGTGACGGTGGCGCGCCTCGAGCGCAATCCCACCATCAAGCAGGAGATCGTGCTGCGCGGCTTCGAGCGCGACATCCCGGCCGGCTTCCTGGTCTACCCGGTCAGCCAGGCGGCCGACATCACCGCCTTCAAGGCGACGCTGGTGCCGGTCGGCGACGACCAGCTGCCGATGATCGAGCAGACCAACGAGCTGGTACGCAAGTTCAACAACACGGTCGACCGCCCGGTGCTGGTCGAGTGCAAGGCGGTGCTGTCGGCAGTGACGCGCCTGCCCGGCATCGATGGCAAGGCCAAGATGAGCAAGTCGCTTGGCAATTCGATCGCGCTCGGCGCCACGCCGGACGAGATCAACAAGGCCATCAAGATGATGTACACGGACCCGAACCACCTGCGCGTGGACGACCCGGGCCAGGTCGAAGGCAACGTGGTGTTCGCCTTCCTCGACGTGTTCGAGACCGACACCGCCAAGCTCGACGAGCTGAAGGCGCACTACCGGCGCGGCGGCCTGGGCGACAGCATCCTCAAGCGCATGCTCAACGAGCGGCTGCAGGAAGTGATCGCGCCGATCCGCGCCGAGCGCGAGCGGCTGGCGAAGGACCGCGGCGAGATGCTCAACGTGCTGCGGCGCGGCACCGAGAAGGCGCGCGCGGCGGCGGCGCAGACCTTGTCGGAGGTGAAGGCAGCGCTGGGGCTCAATTACTTCGACTGACCAATTCCTCTCGCCGGGATCTGCCGGCGCCACGCGGCACTTCCCGGCGGTGCGCGATCAGGCGCCCGGAGGGTGCAGCGGCCACTTCATCAGCCTGCGCTGGATGCTGGCGATGAATACGCTACGTTGCTGCCGATCGGAACACACGCGATTCGGAATGATACGGGCGCCGTGCGCGTTCAGATACACGGCGACGAACCCTGGCCGGCTCACCAACTTGTAAATGCCCGGCCAATAGTGAATCGACTTGTTGAAGCACGTAGCTCCTCGGGGCCAGTGGCCGACGATGAGCATGAAGGCGACGAAGGCGGCGACCTGGCCGAGCGTGATGGCCAAGGTCTGCCACAGTGCGGCGCCGCTCTGGCCGCCGGTGCCGCCCAGCGCGCCCGACAGGGCCGGCAGCAGCACCAGCACCAGCACGGTGACCAGGTCCTCGACCACCAGCCAGCCGACGGCGATGCGGCCGTTGAGCGAATCGAGGATGCCGCGGTCTTCCAGCGCGCGCAGCAGCACGACGGTGCTGGCGACCGACAGCGCCAGGCCGAACGCCAGGCCGGCGCTCAGGCTCCAGCCCCACCAGTGCGCCAGCGCGATGCCCATCGCGGTGGCGACGGCGATCTGCAGGATCGCGCCCGGCAGCGCGATCTTGCGCACCGCCATCAGGTCCTTGATCGAAAAATGCAGGCCGACGCCGAACATGAGCAGTATCACGCCGATCTAGGCCAGTTGGCCCGACAGCGCGACGTCGGCGACGAAACCGGGCGTAGCCGGGCCGATCAGCACGCCGGCGGCGAGATAGCCCACCAGCGCTGGCAAGCGCAGGCGCAGCGCCAGCA
>JARXKM010000291.1:3378-5952 GCA_030272785.1 Pseudomonadota bacterium | reverse complement strand
ATTCGGGAGGCAATTAAAAACATGAGCAATATCAAGCACTTGCAAAGTCAATGCGGGAGTCCATAATAAATAATTGGAACATTCTTGCAGGACTTTTTTGTGCATAACTGTGGCTTTCAGGCGGCCTGAAGAAGACACAATTCGATAGCATTTTGCTATTGAAACGGACGTGGCGATGCGCTCGAGCGCTGCGTGCGCCGCGTCGGTGGCGGGAGGATCAGTGGGCGGCGCCGCTGCGCCGGTGCGCGCAGTCGAGCAGTACGCGTGCGATGACGTCGGCGCCGACGTCATGCGACTTCAGGTATTCGACGGCGGACATGGTATTGCTTGCCGCCTGGACAGCGAGCGCGTGCTCGACGATGTCGCGGCAGCGCAGGTCGCGCCGTTCGTAGTTCAGCCCGGCGAGCGCGCAACTGCCGGCCTGATCGTTACACAGTGAATTCATCGCGATTCCTTGCAAGAGTAAAGACGTCGACGCGTTGTTGCCTAGGGAGTATCCGACAAGCGATGGCAAAGTCAATGTCGATTTTACATCGAAACCGCAATATGGGCGGCGGCCTGATCGGGTACCAGAAGCACACTACCACGCATCCGGATTGTCGTGTCGTCCGGCACGTTCTTCGCCAAAAATGACCATTCCCGACCGCACCAACGGCCGCGCCGGGCACGCGATATAATGGGCGCATGCCCGCCGCCATGCCCCCCGCCAAGCCTCCCGAGATACCCGCTCCCCGCCCCTGCCCGCGCTCGCTGACCGACCTGTTTATGTCGTTTACCTTGCTCGCCTTGCAAGGCTTCGGCGGCGTGCTGGCGATCGTGCAGCGCGAACTGGTCGAACGCAAGGGCTGGCTGACGCACGACGAATTTCTTGAAGATTGGGCGGTCGCCCAGATCATGCCGGGGCCGAACGTGGTCAACCTGTCCCTGATGGTCGGCGGGCGCTATTTCGGCCTGCCCGGCGCGCTGACCGCGCTGGCCGGCATGCTGGCCGTGCCGCTGGTGCTGATCCTGCTGCTGGCCATGCTGCACGCCCAGTTCGCCGCCAATCCGCACGTCGCCGGCGCGCTGCGCGGCATGTCGGCGGTGTCGGCCGGGCTGATCGGCGCGACCGGCCTGAAGCTGTCGGTGGCGCTGACGCGCAACCCGATGCCGCTGGCCTGGTGCGTGGCGATCGTCGCCGCCGGCTTCGTGCTGGTGGCGCTGCTGCACTGTCCCCTCATGGTCGTGCTGCTCGGCCTCGGCGGCCTCGGCTTCGTGCTGGCCTGGCGCGCGCTGCGGCCATGAGCGCGCCGCTGCCGCCGCTCCACCTGGTGCTCGGCTGGGCCGACTGGCTCGACCTGTTCGGCCACTATCTGCTGCTGTCGCTGATGTCAGTCGGCGGCGCCATTTCCACCACCGCCGAAATGCACCGCTACCTGGTCGAACAGCACCACTGGTTGAGCGCGGCCCAGTTCAACGAATCGATCGCGCTGGCGCAGGCGGCGCCGGGGCCGAACGTGCTGTTCGTTGCGTTGATGGGATGGCACGTCGGCCTGAACGCCGGCAGCATGGCCGCCGCCCTGCTCGGCGTGGCCGTGACGATGCTCGGCATCCTGATCCCGTCGACCATGCTGACCTACGTCGCGGCGCAATGGGGCCACCGCAATCGCGAGCTGCGCGCCGTGCGCGCGTTCAAGCAGGGCATGGCGCCGGTGGTGATCGCGCTGTTGCTGTCGACCAGCTTCATCCTCGCCGCAGCCGGCCGCGAACCGGCCCGCGACTGGCCGCTGTGGCTGCTCGCCTTGGCCAGCGGCATCGTCATCTGGCGCACCAGGATCCACTTGCTGTGGGTGCTCGCGCTCGGCGCGCTGGCCGGCGCGCTGCAACTGGTGTGACCGCGTTGCACCCAGGCCGCCGCGCCGCACCTACCCTTTGAGGCAGGCCAGTCCGGCCCACCGCCAAGCATGCTGTACTAGTGCTAATACAGGAGGTGAGCGATCATGGTCAACGGCAGTTTTTCCGGCAACCCGAAAACCGAATGGATGTGCGACGATGGCGAGGACAGGAACATGCGCCTGCTCGAGCCGTTCTGGTACACCGACCCGCAAGGGCGCCGCTGGGACGCGCCGGCCGGCAGCGTCACCAACGGCGCCAGCATCCCGCGCACGCTCTGGTCGTCGGTCGGCAGTCCGTTTACCGGCAACTACCGGCGCGCCTCGATCATCCATGACATCGCCATCCGCAACCGCGCCATCGTGCGCGGCGATGCCGACACCATGTTCTACTTCGCCTGCCTGGCCGGCGGCTGCATGCTGGTCGAAGGCAAGCTGCTGTACGCGGGCGTGCGGGTCGGCAGCTGGGCCAGCCTCGGCAGCGACTATGCCGGCTCGCTGCTGTCGCTGCTGCCGGCGGCGCCGCGCCTGCCCGGCCAGCAATCGCCGGCCGAACTGGCGATGCGCGCCAAGTACACCCTGCTGGCGAGCGAGCTGAACGTCACCGCCGACGACTTCCCGACCATCCGCGCCACCGTCGAGCGGCACCTGGGACCGGCTGCGCCGCCGTAGTGCGCCGCCGTAGTGCGCCGCCGTAGTGCGC
>JARXKM010000291.1:0-3278 GCA_030272785.1 Pseudomonadota bacterium | reverse complement strand
ACCCGGACCGCATATGCCAGAACTCATCAGCGAACATGCCTGCTTCGGCGGGCTGCAGCGCTTCTACCGCCACCACTCGGACGCCATTGGCCTGCCGATGCGCTTCTCGGTGTTCCTGCCGCGCGTCGCGCCCGGCACGCGCCTGCCGACCATGTTCTACCTGGCCGGCCTGACCTGCAACGAGGAAACCTTCATGAGCAAGGCCGGCGCCCAGCGCTACGCCGCGCGCGAAGGCATGATCCTGATCGCCCCCGACACCAGCCCGCGCGGCGCCGGCGTGCCGGGCGAGACCGACGACTGGGAGTTCGGCGCCGGCGCCGGCTTCTACCTTGACGCCACCGCCGCGCCGTGGAGCCGCCACTACCGCATGTACAGCTACCTGCTCGAACTGCGCGCACTGGTGATCGCCACCCTGCCGGTGGACGCCGAGCGCACCGGCATCTTCGGCCACTCGATGGGCGGCCACGGCGCACTGGTGCTGGCGCTGCGCAACCCGGACCTGTTCCGCTCGGTGTCGGCGTTCGCGCCGATCGCCGCCCCCTCGCTGTGCCCGTGGGGCGAGAAGGCGTTCGGCGGCTACCTCGGTACCGACCACGCAACCTGGCAACGCTACGACGCCAGCGCACTGATGCGCTCGATGCAGGCGCCCTTCCCCAACGGCATCCTGATCGACCAGGGCCTGGCCGACAAGTTCCTCGCCTCGCAGCTGCGTCCCGACGTGTTCGAAAGCGCCTGCACCCAGGCCGGCCAGCGGCTCGAACTGCGCCGTCACGGCGGCTACGACCACGGTTATTACTTCGTCTCCACTTTCATGGAAGACCACCTGCGCTTCCACCGCCAGAATCTCGGCTGACTGAAACCGTTCGGCGTTTTGCGGGTCCAAGCTATATCGACAGCGAGGGACTACCATGTTTCCGGAGCGCTTCAAGGATCGTGACCACGCCGGCACCCTGCTGGCCCAGCGCCTGGCCGAGTATGCCGGCCGGGCCGACGTGCTGGTGCTCGCCTTGCCGCGCGGCGGCGTACCGGTCGGCTTCGCGGTGGCGCGCGCGCTCGGCGTCGAACTCGACATCATGCTGGTGCGCAAACTGGGCCTGCCCGGCCACGAGGAATATGCAATGGGCGCGGTCGGCCCCGGCGGCGTGCAGGTGCTGCAGGTCGGCCTGGTCGAATCGGGGGTCGTCAGCGCCGAGCAGGTCGACCAGGCGCTCGCACGCGAGCAGGCCGAAATCGTCCACCGCGACCGCCTTTACCGCGCCGGCCGCGCGCCGCCCAGCCTGGCCGGGCGCTGCGTGATCCTGGTCGACGACGGCATCGCCACGGGTGCCACCATGCTCGCCGCGGTCGAGGTGGCGCGGCAGCAGCAGGTCGCGCGCCTGGTGGTGGCGGCGCCGGTCGGCGCACCCGACAGCGTGGCCGCGCTGGCGCCCGCGGTCGACCAGTTGGTCTGCCTGGCCACGCCGCTGCGATTCCACGCCGTCAGCCAGTGGTACCGGCATTTCGACCAGACCGCCGACGACCAGGTGCAGGACTTGCTCGCGCTGGCCTGGCGCGAGCACGACGCCGCCGCGGCGCGGCAGCCGCAGGCGCCCGAGCCGCCATGAACAGCGCGGCCGCCTCCCTGTCGAGCGCCATCGCCGCCAGCGCCCAGCCGCTGCGCGGCGCGGCCAGCGACTACGACGGCCTGCTCGCGCTGATCGGCGATGCGCGCTTCGTGCTGCTCGGCGAAGCCACCCACGGCACCCACGAATTCTACCAACAGCGCGCCCGCATCACCGAGCGCCTGATCGCCGAGAAAGGCTACACCGCGGTCGCCGTCGAAGCCGACTGGCCGGACGCCTACCGCGTCAACCGCTACGTGCGCGGCGAAGGCAGCGACCGCGACGCCGTCGGCGCGCTGGGCGGCTTCAAGCGCTTCCCCAGCTGGATGTGGCGCAACGCCGACGTCGTCGAATTCGTCGACTGGCTGCGCGGCTGGAACGCCAGCCGGCCGGCGCCGGCCAGCACCGGCTTCTACGGGCTCGACCTGTACAGCCTGTTTACGTCGATGGACGAAGTACTGCGCTACCTCGACCGGGTCGATCCGGCCGCCGCCGCCGACGCGCGCCAGCGCTACGCCTGTTTCGACCACTACGGCGAAGACAGCCAGCAGTATGCCTATGCGGCCGGCATCGGCCATTCCGAATCGTGCCAGCGCGAGGTCATCACCCAGCTGCAGCACATGCAGTCGCGCGCCGCCGAGTACATGCGGGCCGACGGCATCGGCGCCGCCGACGCCTTTTTCTACGCGCAGCAGAACGCGCGGCTGGTCAAGAATGCCGAGGAATACTACCGCACCATGTTCCGCGGCCGGGTCGCATCCTGGAACCTGCGCGACCGCCACATGTCCGACACACTCGACGCGCTGGCGCTGCACCTGGGCGAGCAGCGCGGCGCGCCGCCCAAGCTGGTGGTGTGGGCACACAATTCGCATGTGGGCGACGCGCGCGCCACCGACAGCGCCCGGCTCGGCCAGTGGAATGTCGGCGAGCTGTCGCGCCAGCGCTACGGCGACGCCGCCTGCCTGGTCGGCTTTTCCACCTACGACGGCTGGGTCACCGCGGCGACCGACTGGGACGGCCCGGCCGAGCGCAAACAGGTGCGCCCGGCGCTGGCCGGCAGCTACGAAGACGTTTTCCATGAGAGCGCGCTGGGCGACTTCATGCTGGCGCTGCGACCCGACAGCGCGGCGCGCCAGGCGCTGCTCGAGCGCCGGCTGGCGCGCGCGATCGGCGTGCTGTATCTGCCGCGCACCGAGCGCCAGAGCCATTATTTCGTCACCCAGCTGCCGCAGCAGTTCGATGCCGTGCTCCACTTCGACACCACCAGCGCGCTGCAGCCGCTCGAGCCGACCAGCCATTGGGACAGCGGCGAAGCGCCCGAAACGTACCCGATCGGGCTGTGACGGGGTTCAATGCCGCATGCGGCGACGCCACCGGGGTCAGGTCTGTCATTCGGATATTTCGGCTTCATGAAATGTGCGAATGTCAGACCTGACCCCAGCGCTTCGGCCAGCAAACTGCGGGGTCAGGTCCAAACACTCGAACATGTAAAGAACCACATGTCCGACTGTCCGGACCTGACCCCGGAGCCGTCCATCTACCGCAGTGCCGCCACCGCGGCACGATGGCGGTCGCTTCGATCTCGACGCCTCGCCACGCGGCGACGCCACCGGGGTCAGGTCTGTCATTCGGATATTTCGGCTTCATGAAATGTGCGAATGTCAGACCTGACCCCAG
>JARXKM010000290.1:4547-5961 GCA_030272785.1 Pseudomonadota bacterium | reverse complement strand
GAGATGATCTCGACCGGCAGCGCGCCTTCCTTGGCGATCCGCTTGATCGAGCTACCGGTGATTTCTACGCGCTGCATCTGTTGCTGCGATTGCTGCGGTTGCTGCGGTTGCGCTTCCTGCGCCACGGCAGGACCGACGACGCCAATCAGGGCAATCAGGTGGGCTAGCTTTTTCAACTTCACGGGTACTCTCCTTGGGGGTTCTCTTGAGCGGCGGCCGATTAAAATCCGGCAATATTTTTTTGTAATGTCTTGGCATTACATACATGATCGATTCAGAGTAAGCGCAGCGGCGCGGCACTATCCAATGAAATAACCAAGTGCAACCATAACTTTTAGGAATGAATTGCACTGCGATACACTACGGTACACTAGCGGGCCATTCTACGGACTCGTTCCCGCTCTGCAAGGTCGACATCGAGATAACGCCATTCGGTGAATTCAACCGGGTGGCGCTTGTAGTTTTTAAGCCACGGTTGACGCAGATCCGCCGAGATCACATGGCTCAGCGGCACCCACGGGTTGTATGCATGGATCAGCTGGTTCATCTCGGCATACAGCTGCTGGCGCTGCGGCGAGTCGGCCAGCGCGCGCGCCTTTTCGTAGCGTTCGTTGTAGGCTGGCAGGTTGAAGCGGGCGTAGTTGGCGCGCCCCGCGTTCGGCCCGTACAACAGCTGGTAGAAGTTGTCGCCGTCGGGGAAGTCGGCGATCCAGTTACTCTCGAACATTTGCACCTTGCCCAGCCGCGAGGCCTTGATGATCTCGGTCTTCTTGTCGGTGATGAAGGCCACGCGCAGCCCGATCGCGTTCAGGTTCTTGCGCCACAGTTCGTCGCGCAGGCGCCCGCCCGCGGTCGCCTCGCTGTGCATGCGCAAGGTCAGCGGCTCGGTCTCGCCAAGGCGCCCTCGGCTCGGCTGGCGCCGAAACCCATCGGCGTCGCGCGGCCGGTAGCCGAAGCGATCGAGCAGCGCGTTCGCCAGCGCCGGATCGTACGCCACCGGGCTGCGGTAGGCGGCGTCGTAACCGAGCACGTTGGGCGGCAGCGGCGACTGCGCGCGGATCGCGAAGCCCTTCTTGAGCACGCTGATGTCCTCGTCGCTGTCGTAGCCGAGCGCGATGGCGCGCCGCAAGGCGACCTTTTCCTTGCCGTAGCCGCCAAGGACCGGATCGTCCATGTTCATCCACATGTAATAGGTCTGCATCACCGGGAAGCGGCTCAGTGCGATGCCCCTGGCCGTCAGCGACGGTTTCAGCTTGCCGTCGGCGATCACCATCTCGGTCATCGATTCGGGCACCTGTTCGAGGTAGTCGTAGTCGCCGCCCAGGAAGCCCAGCATGCGGCCCTGAAATTCCTCGGCGATCTTCACCTCGACCCGTTCGACCAGCGGCAGGCGCTTGCCCTCGAGCGCGCGGGC
>JARXKM010000290.1:0-4447 GCA_030272785.1 Pseudomonadota bacterium | reverse complement strand
CGCGGATTGGCCAGCAGCACGATCTTGTCGCTGTGCTTCCATTCGCCGACCATGAACGGGCCGCTGCCGACCGGGTGGTTGCCGGCCTGGCCCGGATAAGCCTCGATCACCTCGCGCGCGACCACGCCGCTGGCCGGCGTCGCCAGGTAGAACAGGAAATTGTTGTCCGGCGCCGCCAGCCGGATGCGCAAGGTGCGGCGGTCGAGCGCCTGCAAGCCGGCGATCGGGCGCTCGTAGCTGAAATGGTCGCGCAGCGCCTGGTCGCCGGCCAGCTTGCCTTCGAACAGGCTCAGCCAGGGCGACTTGAGCGCCGGGTCGTACAGGCGCGTCAGGCTGTAGACGTAGTCGGCCGCGGTCACTTCGCGCGGCGCGCCCCTGAACGCCGGGTCGGGCGTGAAAAAGATGCCGGCACGCAGGGTGAACGTGTACGTCAGGCCGCCGTCGCTCACCGTCGGCATCGATGCGGCGGTGTTGGCGCGCAGCTTGAGCGGGCGCGCCAGGTAGTCGTAGCGCAGCAGCGGATCGAACAGGTTCTCGAGCAGGCTGAGCGAGGCGATGTCGGACGCGACCGCCGGATCGAGTCCGGTTTCGCTGGTCGACAGGAACATGTGCAGCACCTTCGCTGGCGACGCGGCGGGAGCGGGAGCGGCGGGCGCGGCATGCGCCGCGACCAGGCCGAACGAGGCGAACAGGAGCGCGGCGGCGGCGGTTTTACTAAGTGTCATGGTCGAAGTCCCGGTTGTGCGATGGGTATGATATGCGAGGCCGGCGCCGACGGCGCATAAAATTGGCGCTGCCGGGCATAACTTTTTTGCATGATGGCACTGCATACTTTCATCATCCGGCACCGCGCTGCGCCTATACTCTCGCTGCACAATCGTGCTCACACAACGCGAACATCGTCGACGACATGGCACTGAATTACATCTGGTCTGGTTTCTTCCTGGTAGGGTTCATCGCCGCGGTGCTGCAGTGGCTGTTGCTCGGCGACACCGAGATCTTCAAGCGCATCATCGACGGCACGTTCGACTCGGCCAAGCTGGGGGTGATGGAGATCGCGCTGCCGCTGGCCGGCGTGATGACGCTCTGGCTCGGCATCATGAACATCGGCGAAAAGGCCGGCGCGGTCGGCTGGCTGGCCAAGGTGATCGCGCCGTTCTTCTCGCGCATCTTCCCCGAGGTGCCGAAGGACCACCCGGCCACCGGCCACATGGTGATGAACTTCTCGGCCAACCTGCTCGGCCTCGACAACGCCGCCACCCCGTTCGGCCTGAAAGCGATGGAAAGCCTGCAGACGCTCAACCCCAGCAAGGACACCGCCAGCAACGCGCAGATCATGTTCCTGGTGCTGCACACGTCCGGCCTGACTCTGATCCCGCTGGCCATCATGGCGCAGCGCGCCATCCTCGGCGCCAAGGACCCGTCCGACATCTTCATCCCGTGCATGATCGCCACCTACGTCGCCACCGTCACCGGCATCATCGCCGTGTCGATCAAGCAGCGCATCAACCTGCTCAACAGCGTGGTGCTGGCCTGGCTGGGCGGCATGACCGGCGCCATCGCGCTGTTGATCTGGTACTTCACCAACTTCCTCACCAAGCCGCAGATCGAACTGGTGTCCAAGGTGTCGAGCAACCTGATCCTGTTTTCGATCATCATCATCTTCATCGTCGGCGCCATGCAGAAAGGCGTCAACGTCTACGACGCCTTCATCGAGGGCGCCAAGGGCGGCATCACCACCTCGCTCACCATCATCCCCTACCTGGTCGGCATGCTGGTGGCGATCAGCGTGATCCGCAACTCGGGCGTGCTCGGCTTCGTCGTCAGCGGCATGGAATGGGTCTTCGTCCACCTCGGCGTGAACACCGACTTCACGCCGGCGCTGCCGACCGCGCTGATGAAGCCGCTCTCGGGCAGCGGCTCGAAGGCGATGATGATCGACGCCATGAAAACCTACGGCGTCGACTCGTTCGTCGGCCGCCTCGCCTGTGTGTTCCAGGGCTCGGCCGACACCACCTTCTACATCGTCGCGCTGTATTTCGGCTCGGTCGGCATCCGCAAGACCCGCTACGCCATCTCGTGCGGGCTGCTGGCCGACGCCGCCGGCATCGTCGCCGCCATTTTCGTCTCCTACCTGTTCTTCCATTGAAGGAAACCGTCATGATCCGACGCCTCGCCATCGCCGCCGTTGCCGCCTCGCTCGCCGCCTGGCTGCCGCTGGCCCAGGCCCAGCTGCCCGTGCCGGTGGCCGGCAAGCTGGCCGCCAACGGCATTGCCGAGGACAGCATCAGCGCGCTGGTGCTGCGCGGCGACACCACCTTGCTGTCGCACCTGGCCGACCGCCCCATGCAGCCGGCCTCGACGATGAAACTGGTGACCACCCTGGTCGGGCTCGAAACGCTCGGTCCGGTGTTCAAGGGCCGCACCGAACTGCGCAGCAACGCCGACCTGGTGCGCGGCGTGCTCAAGGGCGACCTGGTGCTGCGCGGCGGCGCCGACGCCGACTTCAGCGGCGAAGTGCTCGAAAAGATGCTGCAAACCCTGCGCAACCAGGGCATCTACCGGCTCGCCGGCAACCTGGTGCTGGACCGCTCGCTGTTCAGCCCGACTCGTTCGGATGTCGGCCTGGCGCCGTTCGACGAAGCGCCCGAAGCCTATTACAACGTGATCCCCGACGCGCTGCTGGTCAACAAGAACATGCTGCAGATCGACATGCGTTCGAGCGCCAGCAAGCTGACCTTGGTGATGCAGCCGCCACTCGAGAAAGTCAGCATCGTCGCCGACATGCGGCTGATCGACACCGACTGCGCCAAATGGGAAGACGGCTGGAAGCTGCCCGAGGCGCAGCAAAAAGGCGGCCGCATCGAAGTCGTGCTGCACGGCACGTTCCCGAAGAACTGCGCGCGCGGCTACAGCATCAACGTCGTCGACCGCCAAGAGTATGTCGGCCGGCTGTTCCGCGCCACCTGGAAGCGGCTCGGCGGCTGGTTTTCCGGCGACGTCATCGAGGGGGTGACGGCGCCCGACACGCGCATCCTGGCCGAGCACGCCGCGCGCGCGCTGCCGGAGGTGGTGCGCGACATCAACAAGCCGTCCGACAACACGCTGGCGCGCACCCTGTTCCTCAGCCTGGGCAGCCTGGAAGCGGACCCGGTCCTGGGCAGCCGGCCGGTGCTCTACGCCAGCGCCGACACCACCCAGGCGCGCGCCGACATGGCGGTGCGCAACTGGATGCGTGGCCACGGCATCAACGACGCCGGGCTGGTGATGGAAAACGGCTCGGGCCTGTCGCGCATCGAGCGCATCAGCCCGGTGCAGATGGGTTCGCTACTGAAGGCCGGCCTGCGCAGCGACTGGTCGCCCGAGTTCCAGGCCAGCATGCCGATTGTCGCGGTCGACGGCACCATGCGCCGGCGCCTGCACGACAGCCCGGCGGCCGGCCACGCGCGCATGAAGACCGGCACCCTGACCAACGTGGTGGCGATTGCCGGCTACGTGCGCGACGCCTTGGGCCGGCAATGCGTCGTGGTGGCGATGATCAACAGCGAGCAGGCCAACAACGGCAAGGGCCGCGCGGTGCTCGACGCGCTGGTCGACTGGGTGGCGCGCTCGGGCGCCGAGCAACCGCCGGCCCAATAGCGCGGCTGGTTGAGCGCTCGCCCTACTTCAGGTGGCGCTCGAAGAACTCCGCGGTGCGGCCGTTCGCCAGCGCGGCCGCGGCGGCATCGTAGTGGATGCCGCGATGGCGCGCGAAAGCGTGACTGCAGCCCGGATAGATGAACACGTTGGCCATTGGATTATCGGCCAGCGCCTCGATGATCGCCGCCTGTGCTGGCGGCGCGATGTACTCGTCGTCCTCGCCCAGGTGCATCATCAGCGGATTCTTGATGTCGCCCGCTTCGCCGAGGTACTGGTCGACGCTGCCGCCGTAATACACCACCGATGCGTCGGCGCCGATGCGCGCGGTGGTGAGGAAGGACAACAGCCCGCCCAGGCAAAAGCCGATCAGGCCGACCTGGCCGTTCGCGCCCGGCAATTCGCGCGCTGCCGCCATGGTCGCCGCGATATCGGTGACACCCAGGTCGCGGTCGAACGCGGTGTACAGGGCGAACGCCTTCTTCCACTCCTCCTTGGTCTGGTCCGACATATCGACGCCTGGTTCGATGCGCCAGAACAGATCGGGGCTGACCGCCAGGTAGCCCTGCGCGGCGAGCTCGTCGCAGGTATCGCGCAGGTCCAGGTTGACGCCGAAAATTTCCTGGATGACGACGATCGACGGTGCCGGCAAGACGCTCGGGCGCGCCACGTAAGCCTGGAAACCGCCGTCCGGCGTATCGATAGTAATGTATTCGCTCATGCAATTCTCCCTAAAATGGTTCAATTTCCCACCGGGGGGTCAGGTCTGACAATCGGACATTTTGCTGGGGTCAGGTCTGACATTCGGACA
>JARXKM010000289.1 GCA_030272785.1 Pseudomonadota bacterium | reverse complement strand
CCCATACCCTGCTCGACGGCATCAAGAGCATGCTCAACGATCCGGCCTTCACCGGCCTCGCGCGCACGCTGTACCAGCACGCGCTGGTCAACCCGCAGGACGACGGCAGTGCGGCCAACCAGCATGCGCTCACCGCCAAGCCGTCCTACATCGAACCGGTCCATTTCGCCATCGCACTGGTCGACGCCATCCAGAGCGTGCCGGGCAACTTCCTCCAGCTCGGGCGCGACATCGACGCCCTCGACGATCCGCAGGTGCGGCGCGCGCTGCAGGGCCTGTACCAGCGCGCCGACGGCGACCTGCACGCCTTCCAGGACGGTCTGGCCGGCTGGTTCAACAGCTCGATGGAGCGCGTCTCCGGCTCCTACAAGCGGCGCTCGCTGCTGGTCAGCCTGCTGCTGTCGCTGCTGCTGGCGATGCTGTTCAACATCGACAGCATCCACCTGTTCCGCATGCTGTGGCAGCATCCGGCCGTCGCCGCGCAGCTCGCCACGGTGCCGTCCAGCGTCGACCAGCACACGCTCGACATGCTGTTCTCGCTGCCGATCGGCTGGACCACCTTCCCGCCGCAGTTCGACCAGGCCTTCCTGCTGCAGGTGGCCGGCTGGCTGCTGACGGCATCGACCGCGCTGTTCGGCGCGCCGTTCTGGTTCGACATGCTGCAGCGCACGATGCAGCTGCGCGGCACCGGCGCCAAGCCGGACGAGAAGGGCGCGCCGATGACCTTGGCGGTGAGCGCCTCGGCTAGCGCGCCGGCGGCCGATGGGCGTCAATAAGCAGGGTCGAGATCGACACGTTGGCGATCCGCTCCGGCCAGGCGTCGCCGGGACCGAACCAGCGCGCCTCGGCGATCTCCACGCCGTCGACACGGATCGCGCCGTCCACGTAGTCGGCGGTGAAGGCGAGCATCAGGGAGTGCGGGAACGGCCACGACTGGCTGGCGAAGTATTGCAGGTTGGTCACCCGCAGGCCGACTTCCTCGAACACTTCGCGGTGCACCGCCTCTTCGACCGATTCGCCGGCCTCGAGAAAACCGGCCAGCGTACTGAAGCGCTTGGTTGGCGAGGCGCTGTGCAGCGCCAGCAGCACCGCGTCGCCTTTGCGGATCAGCACCATCATGGCCGGTGAAATGCGCGGATAGGCCAGGTGGCCGCAGCGCGCGCAGGTGAAGCAGCGCTCGCCCGCGGCCAGCTGCATGGGGCCGCCGCAGGCGCCGCAGAAACGGTGCGTGCGGGCCCATTCGGCGATCTGGCCGGCGCGCCCGGCCACCCCCAGCAGGTCGTCGTCCAGCGCGCCGAACAGCGAGCGCAGACCGCGCCAGGCGTAGCCGTCGGCCGGCAGCGCGTCGTCGGCCAGCCAGCCGGCCTGGCAGTAGCGCCCGGCCAGCAGGCCGACCGGCTGCAACTGCTGCGGCGGCACCGCCAGGCGCGCCATGGCGGCGCCGTCCGGCAGCGCGAGCTCGGGTTCGCGTACCAGCAGTTTTCCCTGGTGGAACAGGAACGTCAGCGGGTCGGCGTGGTCTTGCGGCGCCATCAGCGGCGTGAAGGAAGCGGGCGTCTGGAGCATGGCGGCGATAGGAGACGAAGGGAATGCCGGCCATCATACCGCCTTTTCCCGGGCGGCAGGGGAAGCCGGCGCCGCCGCCGAACTAAGCTGGCCCACCATGGTCTAAGTTAATTTGACGGGAACCCGCCATGCGTCTTGCGGACTTCATACGCAGCAACGTCGATCCAATACTCGACCAATGGGACGCGTTCGCCAAGGAGATCTACCCAGCCGAAAAACTCAGCGCGGTGGCGCTGCGCGATCATGCGCGCGGCATCCTGCGGGTCATCGCGACCGACCTCGAGTGCGCCCAGAGCCATCTTGAGCAGCAAGCCAAGTCGCGCGGTCTGGCACCGCACCCGCTGATGGCGACCGAGGCCGAGATGCACGGCTCGTCGCGCTTCGCCGAGGGCTTCGACGTCAACCAGGCGCTGGCCGAATTTCGCGCCCTGCGTGCCAGCGTGTTGCGGCTGTGGAGCGAGAGCGTGCAGATCCCACCGGCCGAGGCCGACGACATCACCCGCTTCAACGAGGCGATCGACCAGACGGTGGCCGAATCGATGGCCAGCTTCACCGAGCTGAAGCAGCGCCGCGGCCGGCTGTTCGAGGTACTGCTGTCGAGCTCGCCGGACCTGAACTACATCGTCGATCCCAGCGGCACGCTACTCTACGCCAACAAGGCCTTCGCCGAAGTGTTCGGCAAGACGGCCGGCGAACTGGCCGGCGTCGACTTTTTGGCGCTGTGCGCACCCTTCGTCGACGATATCGGCAAGCGCATCCGGCAAGTGGTGGCCAGCCGCAAGACCTACCGCGCCGAAATGTGCGCCTCGCCCGGCTTGGGCGACGGCCGCACTTTCGAGTACCTGCTGGTGCCGGTGCTCAACCCTGCGGGCCGCTGCGAGGCGATTGCCGGCAGCGCGCGCGACATCACCGAACGCAAGGCCTCCGAAGAACGCATCCGCCGCAGCGCCAACCACGACTTCCTGACCGACCTGCCCAACCGCAGCCTGTTCCGCGAACGGCTCCAGCACGAAATCAAGCACGCGGCGCGTACGATGCTGCCGCTCGGTCTGCTGTTCGTCGACCTCGACGGTTTCAAGGAGATCAACGACCGGCTCGGCCACGCCGCCGGCGACCAGCTGTTGCAGCAGGTCGCCATGCGCCTGTCCGCCTGCGTGCGCGACACCGACACGGTGGCGCGGCTGGGCGGCGACGAATTCACCGTCATCCTCACCGACGTGACGGACCCGACCCACATCGACACCATCGCCACCGAGATCATCGCCGAACTGCGCCGCCCGTTCACCTTGGCGGCCGGCGAGGCGACCATTTCGGCCAGCATCGGCATCACGCTGTACCCCGGCGACGGCACCACGCCCGACGAGCTGGTGCGCAATGCCGACGAGGCGATGTACGCGTCCAAGAACGCCGGGCGCAACCAGTACCAGTTCTTCACGCCGACGATGCGCGGCGTAGCCTGACGCGGTCGGCGCCTCACGCCTTGACGACGATGGTGCCGGACATTTCCTCATGGCCGCTGCCGCAGAAGTTATCGCACAAAAAGGCGAACTGCCCGGGCTGCTCGGGCTTGACGCGCAGCTGCACCGGCTTGCCAATCACCAGGTCGGCGCGCACCTTCCACTCGGGAATGCTGAAGCCGTGCGTGAAGTCGAGCGCGGTCAGTTCCAACACCACCGCCTCGCCCGCTTTCAGTTCGATCAGGTTGGGCGCGTAGCGGAACTTGCGCGCCTCGATGCCGATGATGCGCTCGGCCGGCGCCGGCTTGCGGCGCGCGGCGCCTGCCAGCGCCAGCGCGGAGCCCAGCGCCAGCGGCGCGCCGAGCAGGAAACGGCGTTTCGATGCGTGCATGATTTATCCTTTCGCGACGGGAAATTCGGTGATCTGGTACAGCGCCTGGCGCGGCTGCGCGTCGACTTCGCGAAAGCCGAGCCCCTTGCCGGGCATGGCCGGGTCCCACGGCAGCGGCGTGCGCTTTTCCTGCGAGCCGGGCGCCGGCAGCGGAAAGATCAGCGACCTGGCCGAATGGTGGGCGATGTGCCCGCTCATGTGATGATGCTCCTGGTGGATGTGGCCGTAGAACACCGTCACGTTCGGGTACGCCAGCAGTTGGGCGAGCGCCTGGTCGCCGTCGCGCGTGGCCCAGTCCCACTGCGGCGCCAGGTCGAACAGCGGCCGGTGCGTCAGCACGACGATGCGCGCGTCGTGCGCCTGCGCGGCCAGGTCGGCCTTGAGCCACGCCAGCTGCGCCGCGCCGATGCGCGCGCCCGGATCGGAGACGTTGTCGAGCGCGATGAAATGCACGCCCTTGTGGTCGAAGCTGTAGTGGGTGGCGCCGAACAACTCCTGGAAGGCGGCGCCGTTGTCGAGCGAGGCGTCGTGCTCGCCAGGCAGGAAGCGGATCGCCTTGACACGCAGGCCGGCGACGATCTGCCGGAACTGCGCCATGCGCGCGCGCCGCTCGGCCGGGTCGTCCGTGGTGTGGGTCAGGTCGCCCGTGAAGACGATGAAGTCGGGCTGCAGCGGCAGCGCGTTGACGTGCTCGACGGCCTGCAGCAAGGTGTGCTGCGCGTCCGGATTGGCCGCGCCCTTGTAGCCCCAGTGCGAGTCCGACAGCTGGACGAAATAGAAGTCCTCGCCGGCGGCGGCGGCGGCCGACGGGAACAGGCCGGATAGGAAGACGGCGCCGCCGCCGACGGCGCCCAGTGCGAGGAAATTCCTGCGATCGATCATGATGTGCTCCGCGAAGTCTGGCTGCAAGGTGGGGGAAAAGTGGCGCCGCGCGTGCATGCCATAATGACTGCGGCATGCACGCCGGGCGTACCAGGCAAAACCCGCAGCGGCGCCTACCTATTCCCGCCGCCGGCGATATTTTTTTCTTTGCGGTTTGCGGGAATAAACGCGCGCCACCCCGCGTCTCTATGGACTGGGCCACTACGATGGGTGAGTTTTTGGGTGACGACGACAACCGCGCGCAGGCGCAATTCGAGGCAATCGCCATGCCGCACCTGGACGCCGCCTACAACCTGGCGCGCTGGCTCACGCGCAACGAGCACGATGCGGACGACCTGCTGCAGAGCGCTTGCCTGCGCGCGTTCCGCTTCGCCGACGGTTTTCGCGGCGGCGACGCCAAGGCCTGGCTGCTGACCATCGTGCGCAACACCTACTACAGCAGCCTGCGCGACGGCCGGCCGCAGCGCGGCGACGTCAGCTTCGACGAGGAGCTGCACGGCGCGGCGGACGACGAGCGGGCCGACAACGACCCGGCGCGCATCGCCGCCAGCCGCGACGCCTGCCGCACCGTCAACGAAGCGCTCGAGCGGCTGCCGCGGGCGTTTCGCGAAGTGCTGGTGATGAAGGAAATGGACCAGCTGTCGTACAAGCAGATCGCGCAGGTGGCCGAGATCCCGATCGGCACCGTGATGTCGCGCCTGGCGCGCGCGCGCAAGCTGCTGCTGGCATACCTGGCGCCCGGACAGGCAGGAGATTAGGATGGAATGCACCCACTCGCAGCAATGGATGGCGGCCTACCTCGACGGCGAACTGGACGCGTCGGCGACCTTGCAGCTCGAGCTGCACCTGGCCGGCTGCGCGCAGTGCGACGCCGCGCTGGCGCAGCTGCAGGCGCTGCGCGCGCGCGTGGCGCAGGAAGGCAGCCGCTACCGCGCGCCCGAGCATCTCAAGCACCGCATCCGCAGCGCGCTGCGCGAGCAGCAGCCGCGCCCGCGCCCGCCCCTTCGTGCGTCGCGCGCGGCGTTGTGGCGCTGGTTTGGACCGGGCGCCGGCGCCGTCGGCACGGCCGCGTTTGCCGTCACCCTGGCGCTGTATCTGCAGCAGCCCTCGCCCGCCGAACGGCTCGAGCAGGAGCTGGTGGCCAGCCACGTGCGCGCGCTGATGCCGAACCACCTGGCCGATGTCGCATCGACCGACATGCACACGGTCAAGCCCTGGTTCGCCGGCAAGCTCGATTTTTCGCCGCCGGTAATCGACCTGGCGCAGCAGGGCTACGCGCTGGTCGGCGGCCGCCTCGACTACGTCGCCGAGCGCCCGGTGGCGGCGATGGTCTACCAGCACCGCAAGCACATCCTCAACCTGTACGTGTGGCCGGCTGCCG
The DNA here is from genome assembly GCA_030272785.1 of Pseudomonadota bacterium. Lineage (GTDB taxonomy): Bacteria > Pseudomonadota > Gammaproteobacteria > Burkholderiales > Burkholderiaceae_D > JAFCUW01. The sequence continues at coordinate 296 of JARXKM010000289.1, read as the reverse complement.
GCGACGCGGCGGCGCGCGCCGACAGCCGCCAGGGTTATCAACTGCTGCGCTGGCGCCAGCAAGGCATGCAGTTTGCCGCGGTGTCGGACATCGGCGCGGCAGACCTGGCCGCGTTCGGCGCCGCGCTGCGCGGCCAGCTCGGTGGCGGTGCGAAGCAACACTGAACGCGATGTACTGCGGAGATTTTCGCTCATGGGGACGCACCGGTCGCAGGCGTCGTTCGGCGGCACTTCCCCCGCTGGCCCGTTGCACTGCCCGGCCCAAAGTCGGCAAGAAGCCTTGCTGTTGCTGAGCCT
>JARXKM010000288.1 GCA_030272785.1 Pseudomonadota bacterium | reverse complement strand
GCGTCGAGATCGCGCGCGCGCTGGCGACCAACCCGCGCTTCGTGCTGCTCGACGAACCGTTCGCCGGCGTCGATCCGATCGCCGTCATCGAGATCCAGCGCATCGTGCGCTTCCTCAAGGAGCGCGGCATCGGCGTGCTGATCACCGACCACAACGTGCGCGAGACGCTGGGCATCTGCGACCGCGCCTACATCATCAACCAGGGTGCGGTGCTCGCCTCGGGCCGGCCGGACGACATCATCGCCGACGAGTCGGTGCGCCGTGTCTACCTGGGCGAACATTTCCGGATGTAGTCATGAAACAGTCCCTCCAATTACGTACCTCGCAGCACCTGGCGCTGACGCCGCAGCTGCAGCAATCGATCCGCCTGCTGCAGCTGTCGACGCTCGAACTGCACCAGGAGCTCGAGCAGCTGTTAAGCGACAATCCGCTGCTCGAGCGGCTCGACGATCCGCTCGATAACTCGGTGCGCCTGCTCGCCGACGGCGCCATCGGCAGCAGCGCGACGCCCGCCGAAGCGGCACCCGAACCGGGCGCCCCGGAAGCGCCGGCGCCGGCCGAAGGCGAGGCCGGCGACGGCGCCGAGGCGGCGCCCGAGAGCAGCAACAACGACAGCGACGACTGGGGCGAGGCGGCGCGCAACAAGAACAGCGACGACGAGGAATCGCGCCCGCAGCTCGAGGCCGGCGCGATCAGCCTGCGCGAGCACCTGATGGAGCAGATGCGCCTCGCCGTGCTCGACCTGCGCGACCGCGCGCTGGTCGAGCTGATGGTCGATGCGCTCGACGACAACGGCTACCTGACCGAGTCGCTGGAGGAAATCTTCGAGCGCATGCCGCCCGAACTCGAACTCGACATCGATGAACTGAAGACCGCGCTGTCGCTGCTGCAAAGCTTCGATCCGCCCGGCGTGGGCGCGCGCAACGCGTCCGAATGCCTGGCGCTGCAGATCCGCCGCATGCCGGCCGTGCCGATGGTGACGCGGCGCATGGCGCTGCTGATCGTCACCAACCACCTGGCCTGGTTCGCGCAGCGCGAATTCAACAAGCTGAAAAAAGCGCTCGACTGCGACGACGAGGATCTGCGCGAGGCGCAGTGCGTGATCCGCCAGTGCAATCCGCATCCGGGCGCCGCGTTCGCCGCCGGCGCTTCCGACTACGTGGTGCCGGACGTGATCGTGCGGCGCGCCAGGGGCGGCTGGGCGGTGACGCTGAACCACGAAGTGATGCCGCGCCTGCGCGTGAACAGCATGTACGCCGGCCTGCTCAAGCAGGGCAAGGGCGAGGGCCAGATGGGCGCCCAGCTGCAGGAAGCGAAATGGCTGATCAAGAACATGCGCCAGCGTTTCGACACGATCTTGCGCGTGGCTCAAGCGATAGTAGAGCGACAACGCAATTTTTTCTCCCATGGCGCGGTTGCCATGCGTCCCCTTGTGTTGCGTGAAATAGCTGATACACTGGGTTTACACGAGAGTACTATTTCTCGGGTAACAACCCAGAAATACATGCTGACTCCGCATGGTATGTTTGAGTTGAAATATTTTTTTGGCAGCCACGTCGCCACCGAAGCAGGGGGAGAAGCATCCTCGACGGCGATACGGGCGCTCATCGTGCAACTGACAGGAGCCGAAGACCCGAAAAACCCTTTATCAGACAGCAAGATTGCAGACATGTTGGGCGAGCAGGGCATGGTCATCGCGCGCCGCACGGTTGCGAAATACCGTGAGGCGCTGAAGATACCGCCAGTCACCCTTCGAAAAAGTCTGTAGGTATTATTTACGATGTTCCTCTGCGCCGCGCGTGCATGAACAGGAAGCGACATCATCAAAGGAGTGTGTATGAATCTCACAATCAGTGGACATCATCTCGAAGTGACCCCAGCCATCCGTGAATACGTACAGAATAAACTGGAGCGCGTGAAGCGACATTTCGATCAGGTCATCGACATCGCCGTCATCCTCACCGTCGACAACCTCACTGAAAAAGAAAAACGACAGAAAGCTGAAATCAATTTGCGCTTGCCGGGTAAAACCGTGAACGTCGCCAGCCTGTCGCACGACCTGTACGCCGCCATCGATTCCCTGATCGACAAGCTCGACCGCCAGGTCATGAAATACAAATCCCAATTACAGGAACACGGTCACGAGGCCATCAAGCACCTGCCTGAGATCGACGACCTCCCGGCCGCCGCGTAACGCCGGCCGACGTCACACAGCGAGGGCGCCAAACGGCGCCCTTTTCGCGCCCTTTTCAGTTATCGCGCGCACCGCGCAGCGCCGCCAGGCGCACCTTCACCGGCGCCGCCGGTACGCTAGAATATCGCTTTCTTCGCTCACCATCCCCGCCATGACCGACTTCGTCAAAACCACCGTCAGCAACCGCACCGGCCTGATCACGCTGGACCGTCCGCGCACGCTCAATTCGCTGTCGCTGGAGATGATCCGCGCCCTCACCGACGTGCTGCTGGCCTGGCGCGACGACCCGCAGGTGGACGCGGTGGTGCTGCGCAGCAGTACCGAGAAGGCGCTGTGCGCCGGCGGCGACATCCGCTATTTCCACGACGTCGGCAGCTTGCCCGTCACCGGCGGCAGCGCCTCGCTGGAAGACTTCTTCACCGAGGAATACCGGCTCAACCACCTGATCCATTTCTACCCGAAACTGTACGTCGCGCTGATGGACGGCGTGGTGATGGGAGGCGGCCTCGGCATCGCCGAAGCGGGGCCGCAGACCGGCTTGCGCGTGGTCACCGACGGCACCAAGCTGGCCATGCCGGAGGTGAACATCGGCCTGTTCCCGGACGTCGGCGGCAGCTATTTCCTGGCGCGCGCGCCGGGCAAGCTGGGCAACTACCTGGGCCTGACCGGCCTGACCATCCGCGCCGCCGATGCCTTGTATGCAGGCCTGGCCGATACCTTCGTGCCGCAGGCGCAGATGGCTGCGCTGGCCCGGCTGATCGACGCGACGCCGGGCGCGCAGCTGCGCGCGGCGATCACGCAGTTCGCCGCGCCGTTCGCCGCCGACGCCGGCAGCGCCACCTTGCAAGCGCAGCGCGCATCGATCGACCGCCATTTCGGCGCGGCCGGCGTGGCCGCCATCATGGCATCGCTGACGGCCGACCCGGCGCCGTTCGCGCAGAAGGCGCTGGCGGCGATGCAGAAGCGCTCGCCGTTGCTGATGTGCGTGACGTTCGACTTGCTGGCGCGCGGCGCCGCGCTCGAGCTGGCCGATTGCCTGCGCCTCGAGCGCATCCTGGTGCGGCGCAATTTCGAGCATGGCGAAGTATTGGAAGGCATCCGCGCGCTGGTGATCGACAAGGACAATGCGCCGCGCTGGAATCCGCCGACCCTGGAGGGGGTCACGCAGGAGATGGTGGCGCGGTTTTTCGTTTCGCCGTGGCCGGCGCGCGCCCATCCGCTGCGCGACCTGTAGGCCGGCGCGCGCGGTCCGTCAGGACTGTTCGCGGTGGCGCAGCACGACCCGTTCGGTCGGGCTGAAGTGGGCCGCCAGGCGCTCGGCCATGTACACCGAACGATGCTGGCCGCCGGTGCAGCCGAGGGCCACCGTGAGGTAGCTGCGGTTGTCGGTCTTGAACGACGGCAGCCATTTGGCGATGAAGCCGCGAATGTCTTCGAGCAGCTCCGCCGCGCTCGGCTGGGCATCGAGGAAGTCGATCACCGGCTGGTCCATCCCGGTCAGCGGGCGCAGCGTCAGGTCGTAGTACGGGTTCGGCAGCGCGCGCACGTCGAACACGAAATCGGCGTCGAGCGGCACGCCGAGCTTGAAGGCGAAGGACTCGAAAAACAGCGTCAGCGGCGCGCGCTCGATTTCGATCAGTTCCTTGATCCAGGCGCGCAGCTTGTTGGCCGACAGGTCGGAGGTGTCGATCACCAGGCCGAGCTGTTCGATCGCCGACAGGCGCTCGCGTTCTTCGGCGATGCATTCGATCAGGGTGCGGCGCGAGGCCGGATTTTCATCGGGACGCAGCTGGTGCGACAGCGGATGGCTGCGGCGCGTCTCGGAAAAGCGCGCCACCAGCGAATGCGTGTTCGACGTGAGGAACATGACCTTGACGTCGTGTCCTTCGTCTTTCAGGGTGCGGATATTGGCCGGCAGGCCGACCAGCGACTCGGCGCTGCGCGCATCGACGGCGACGGCGAGCCTGCGCGCACCTTCGGCGGCGACGGTACGCACCAGGTCGGGCAGCAGGGCCGGCGGCAGATTGTCGACGCAATAGTAGCCGGCGTCTTCGAGGACGTTGAGGGCGACCGACTTGCCGGAGCCTGAAATACCAGTAATCAATACGATGCGCATGTATTGATGATACCGCAAGCGGCCGTAGTGCGGTGAAGCGGGGCCAGCGGGGCCGGCCAGTGCGCGCCACGCCGTCATTCTGCGCGGCCCAATGCAACGCGCGGTTGTTATCGATGCGGCGGTATCCCCACAGTTTCTCCACATTGCACCAACATACTACGGCTTGCTGAGCAGCGAGGCCACCAGACAAAGGCGCGCGCCGGCCGACGTCAACCCTCACAACCAGGCAGATCCTCCCATGAAATTGTATGCAATTGCGGTGACCATGCTCGCCGGACTCGTTCCTCTGTGCTGCAACGCCGATGTCCCTGGTGCCCGTACGCGAGAAGGCATCGTCAAAAGTCACCAAGGCCGCTGGCTGGGTGACATGACGCTACCCGATGGCAAGACGCTGAAGATCGGCGCCGAACTGCTGATGCGCGCCGACGGCTCGGCATGGGCAAGTTTCGCCAGTCCCGACCAGGCGGCGTACGACATACCGGTGAAAACCGTCACTGAAACGCCGCGCGGCGTGACCTTGGATATCGGCTTTGCGACCCTCGCGATGACCTGGTCGCACGATCATTTCGAGGGCGCGTACGCGCAACAGGGGCCGCCGCTGTCGGTTGTCCTTCACAAGGTCGCAGAGTTCCCGCGCCGGCTGCTGCCGCAGGCGCCGCGCGCGCCCTTCCCATATCGGCAGCAGGAGCTGGTTGTCGCCAGCGACGACGGGGTCATGCTGGGAGCGACTCTCTCGCTCCCATACGGAAAAACGACGCCCAACGTGGTGGTCCTGGTGGCCGGCAGCGGCCCCGTTGCGCGCGACGGCGGCGTGGCGGGGCATCAGGGTTTCCTGGTCATGGCGGACTACCTGGCGCGCCGTGGTATTGCGGTGCTGCGGTATGACAAGCGTGGCGTCGCACGTTCCACCGGCAGTTACGACCAGCATACGATCGCGCAGCTCGGCGACGACCTTCACGCGGTGCTGAAATCGCTGAGGGCCAGTAAGAGGTTCGGCCGCATCGGCGTCATCGGCGTGAGCGAAGGGCCGGGGCTGGCCGCGTCGGTAGCGGCGCGCGATCCGGCGGCGCTGGACTTCGTGGTGTCGCTGGCCGGTGTCGGCGTGAACGGACTGGAGTTACTGCTGCTTCAGGATCGGATCTACGCGAAGGACAGGGGGGCGACGCCGCCGGAACTGGACCGCCTGATGCCATATGTCCGCAATTATTACGGCAGCATCATCGAGCATGCGGCAGTCGGCCCGCGGATCGCGGCGCTCAGGAAGCTGTTCGAATCGCTTGCCATCGACGATCAGGCGCTGGTGCGGAAATACGAGATGAATCAAGGGACGCTGTCGCTTGAGTGGGCGGCAGAACCGGCGCTGCGTGCGTCGTTGCTGTCCAATCCGCCCGCCGATTGGCGTGCGGTGAAAAGCCCTGTGCTGGTCCTGAATGGTGACCTCGACCACCAGGTGCCGGCGGATGAGAATCAGGGCGGCATCCTTGCCGCGCTTCGGGCGGGCGGCAACCAGCATGTCGAATCGGCGCGTTTACCATCGGTGAATCATATGCTGCAGACTGCAACAACAGGCGCGGACGACGAGTACTTCCGCATCGAGGAAACGATTGCGCCGGCTATTCTTGAGCGCGTTGCTGCGTTTGTGTTGAAGCAGAAATGAGGCTTAATCTCCGCTCATGGCCTGGTGAAGCAGGGGTTTCGTGGGGCATCGCCCCGCGCCTGCGTAACGGTGTG
>JARXKM010000287.1 GCA_030272785.1 Pseudomonadota bacterium | reverse complement strand
TACAAGTTGCGCTTAATCGAAGTCCTACCGCGCGAGCGGTTTAGTCCTCTGGCCGGTTGCGGTCAATGGCGTTTGATGCTCGAGCGGTGGTTTTCGCAGCGCTGCTATCGTTCGGCGGCGCCTCGCCAATCGGCGCCGAACGCCTCTGCTGGTGGACGTCGCTTCTATCAAGGGGGCGCCGTACGCTTCGGCTCCCAAAGCTCGATCTTGTTGCCTTCTGGATCGAGAATCCACGCAAAGCGACCGCTGGAGTCATCGTCGCTGCGCTTCAGAATTGCAACGCCTTTCGCGCTCAGCCGTGACAGGAACGCGTCCATATCGTCGACCGCGTAGTTGATCATGAATTCACCGGTCGACGGCGCGAAGTAGCTGGTCGAGGCAGGGAACGCCCGCCAGGTCAGCAACGGCGGATGTTGTGGCGCGTCGTAGCGCAGCATCGCGCCACCCCAGGCTTGCAGCGGCAGGCCGAGCACGTCGCGATACCACGCGGCGAGCGCCTTCGGATCCTTCGCCTTGAAGAACACGCCGCCAACGCCGGTGATGTGTCCGGCAGGCTCGGCGGACGCAGATTCGCCCGGACTGGCCGTCATGAGCACCCCCAGGCACAGCACCGCTATCGTTCGCATCGGCATTCCCGTGTTTCCTTTCAATGTGAGACTTGGCAAGTATCCAATTGTATGCGCGCTGGCGTCATGCTTGACCGCGAGCAGATGTATGCCGCGAAACACAAAGACCCGGCGCCCCGAGAAATCATTGAAAGTATGGCCCACGCGCGCGTGCCGGCGGGCAGGCGTGGCCGTCCGGTCCGCTTGCGACTACAGTCCGGCCTTTCAATTGCGCCGCGTCGTCACCTCGAGGTACTCCGCCTCGACGAAGGTGGTGCCGTCGGTCGCCTTGTTGTTGGTGCTCCACAGCTGCGTCAGGTCCTTGCGCAGCTTGTCCTCGTGGGAGGCGTCGAGCGCTGCCATCGCGTACAGCATGGGGCCGTAAAACTCGAAGAAGAACTCGACCACGTCGGCCGGCGGGAACGGGTAGCGGATCGGGTAAAGGCGGCGCGTCATGGTCAGCTTCGACGTGCGCTGGCCGAAGCGCTCGCGCACGCAGCCCTCGTCGCCCCATTTCATCGGCGACGGCAAGGTCGCCGGCGGCGGCACGTGCTTGGCGAGCACCCGGAACATCTGGCCGACGTGGCCCTCCGGGGTCCAGTTGGCCATCGCGATGCGCCCGCCCGGCCGGCAGACGCGGATCATCTCGGCGACCACCCGCTCCGGGCGCGGCGCGAACATGGCGCCGATCAGGCTCACCACCAGGTCGAACGCGGCGTCGGCGAACGGCAGCTGCTCGGCATCGGCCACCTCGAAGCGCACCGCGACCCCCGCATCGGCGGCGCGCTGGCGGGCCTGCTCGATCAGGTTGTCGGCAATGTCGATGCCGGTCGCCTCGGCGCCCGCCCTGGCCGCCGGGATCGCGATCTGGCCGGCGCCGCAGCACAGGTCGAGCACGCGGGTGCCGGGCTTGATGTCGAGGCGGGAGAAGTAGTCGAGCGCGCCGGGCGCCAGGTACTGGGCGAAGTGGCCGTAGTCGCCGGCCATCCAGGTTTCCTTCAGACGTGCCTTGAGCGCTACCATTTCCGGTGTGAGCATGACGTTCCTCCGCGGGCGCCGCGCGCCGGGATGGTCGACGCAGCCTTGCGGAACAGTAGCGCAGAACGCGCGCCGACTCAAGCGCGCCGTGGGATGGCTATCAGTCGTGCCTTGGCGGCGGGTCGTCGCGGTCAGTCGAGTTCGTCGGTGTCGACGGCGCGCTGCAGCTGCGGGATCACCTTCACCAGCACGATGCGCGGGCCGTTCATCTTCTTGACCACGATGTCGAAGCGCGGGAACTCGATGCGCTGGCCCTGTTGCGGGATGTCGCCCAGCTTCACCATCAGCAGCCCGCCGACCGATTCGACCTCGTCGAGGCCAAGCTCCTCGTTGTTGATGTCGATGCCGAGGATGCGCTCGAGCGAAAAGATCGGCAGGCTGGCCTTGCCGACCAGGGTGCCGTCGTTCTGGCGCAGCCAGTCGTTTTCGTTGAGGCGGAATTCGTCGCGGATTTCGCCCACCATCGCGCCGAGCAGGTTGTCGAGCGTGATGAAGCCGACCGGGCGCTTGCCCTTTTCGCCGATCAGCGCGAAGTGCGGCGCGCCGTCGCGGAAGCGGCGGAACATCTCTTGTGCGCCGGTGCGCGCCGACATCGTCTCGACCGGGCGCAGGTACTCGGTCAGGTCGCTGATCGGCCGGCCGGCCTGCTGGGCGAAGAACAGGTCCTTCAGGTGGATCACGCCGAGCACGTCCTCGCCGTTGGCGTCGAAATACGGATAGCGGCTGAAGCGGTTGCGGCGCACCGTGTCGAGGTTTTCCGCCAGCGACTTGGCTGCGTGCAGCGCGATCACCTCGTTAATCGGGCGCATCAGGTCCGACACCTGCAGGTGGCTGAAGTCGAGCGACTGCGCCAGGATGTGGCGCTCGTCGCGGGTGAATTTTTCGCCTGGCTGGCTGGTGCGCAGGATCAGTTTCAGTTCCTCGGTCGAATAGTGGGCGTCGTGGCCGCCCTTGCCGTCCAGTCCGGCAATGCGCAGCACCAGGTTGGCGCTGCCGTTGAGCAGCCAGATGGCCGGATACATCGACCAGTAGAAGCCGTACAGCGGCAGCGCGCTCCATAGGCCGATGATTTCCGGGTTGCGGATCGCCAGCGACTTGGGCGCCAGTTCGCCGACGACGATGTGGAGGAACGAGATCATGCTGAAGGCGAACACCACTGCCACGCCGTGGATGACGGCCGGCGCGGTGATGCCGACGAGGGCGAACAGCGGCTCGATCAGGCTGGCGAAGGCCGGCTCGCCGACCCAGCCCAGGCCGAGCGAGGCAAGCGTGATGCCCAGCTGGCAGGCCGACAGATACACGTCGAGCTGGTTGTGGACGCGCGCCAGGATGCGCCCGCGCAGCCCTTGCGTCTTGGCGATGGCGCGGATGCGCGTCTTGCGCAGGGTCACGATGCCGAATTCGGCCGCCACGAAAAATCCGTTCAGCACGACGAGGAACAGGGCCAGCAGGACTAACAAGACATTTTGCATAAACAATTCGTAAAAGGAAAACCGGGTCAGACCCGGTATCGAAAAGGAAAACCGGGTCAGACCCGGTTTCGGGCATTACGCCTCAGCATCAGGGTTAGGAAAACCGGGTCTGTCCTAGGAAAACCGGGTCTGTCCCGGTTTTCGGGTGTGTCGGGCGGCAGCGGGTGGGGTCAGAGCTAGCTCTGACCCCATTGCGGGTGTGGCAACTAATGCAGCATTGTACCGGTCATGCCGCGCCAGGCACGCCGGGGTGAATCGCCGCCAGGATCGCTTCGACCGCCGGGTGCTTGATCTTGCGCTCGTTGGAGATTGCGTAGAACTGCTCGCGCACCTGCGGCACCGGGCCCACCAGCACCGCGCCGAATTGCTCGGCGATGTCGTCGGCCAGCACGGCGGTGGCGAAAAACAGCCCCAGCCCGCGCCGTCCGAACGTGTTGAGCAGCGCGTTGTCCTCGAATTCGCCGACGATGTCGGGCCGCACCGCGTGCTGCTCGAACCATTCGTCGATCTTGCCGCGCAGCGCATTATTGCGCGTCGGTAGCAGAAACGGCGCGCCGTTCAGGCTCTCCGGGAAGCCGTCCATGCAGGCCGCCGCCAGCGCCGGCAGGCCCACCACCACGGTGGCGCTGTCGACCAGCAGGTGGCTGAACACGCGCAAGGTGGTGCCGGAACGCACCGCCCGGTCGGTCAGGACGACGTCGAGCTTGTGTAGCGCCAGCTCGGCCAGCAGCGCCTCGAACTGGTCTTCGTAGCACACCAGCCGCACCGGCCGCTCCAGCTGCAAGGTCGCCTCCAGCAGGCGGAACGCGGTCAGCTTGGGCAGCGAGTCCGAAATCCCCACGGTCAGGCGCGTCTTGGCGTCGTCGGCCTCGCCCAGCGCCTCCTGCAGCTGCTCGCCGAGCAGGAAGATCTGGTCGGCGTAGGCGAGCGCGGTGCGGCCCGACTCGGTCAGCACCAGGCGCCGCCCCTGCTGGCTGAACAGGGCCTTGCCGATCGACTGTTCAAGCAAGCTCAGCTGCGTGCTGATGGTCTGCACCGCCAGCCCGAGCCGCTCGGCGGCGCGCGTCACGCCGCCTTCCTTGGCCACCACCCAAAAATAGTACAGATGGCGAAAATTGAGCCCGGCGTTTTTCATTGGTTCCGTTTTTCAGAAGTAATCGTTCGATTATCTTCCCTTTTTCTAGCGACATCAAGGACCTACACTGATTGCCATCAACAGAACAATGAAGGAATAACACATCATGAAGCACTTTCGGGTCTCAATCATCGTCACCCTGGTCTGCCTGGTCGCAGCCGGCTGGTGGGGATACGCACACACCGGCTGGTCCGGCGCGCTGACCGCGGTCGGCATCGCCGCCATTCTCGGCGTGATGGAAGTGTCGCTGTCGTTCGACAATGCGGTGGTCAACGCCTCGGTGCTGAAAACCTGGGATGAATTCTGGCAGAAGCTGTTCCTCGGCGTCGGCATCATCATCGCCGTGTTCGGCATGCGCCTGCTGTTCCCGCTGGTGATCGTGGCGCAGGCGGCGGACCTCGGCCTGATGCAGGTGTGGCAGCTGGCGCTGTCCGACCCGAAAGCCTATTCGGCGCACCTGAGCGCCCACCACGCCGAAGTGGCGGCCTTCGGCGGCATGTTCCTGCTGCTGGTGTTCCTCAACTTCCTGCTCGACGACGAGAAGGAAATGCACTGGCTCGGCCACGTCGAACAGAAGATCGGTTCGCTCGGCAAGGTGTCGTCGATCGCCGTGATGATCGCCATCGGCGCGCTGATGGGCAGCCTGTCGCTGGTGCCGGCAGCGCAGAAGATGGTGGTGCTGATCTCGGGCCTGTGGGGCATCCTGATCTATGTCGGCGTCGATGCCATCAGCAGCCTGCTCGAGAAGGAAGAAAGCGACGGCAGCAATGTCGCCGACATGGTCAAGCGCGGCGGCATCGGCGCCTTCCTGTACCTCGAGGTGCTCGACGCCTCGTTCAGCTTCGACGGCGTGATCGGCGCCTTCGCCATCACCACCGACGTCGTCATCATCATGCTCGGCCTGGCGATCGGCGCGATGTTCGTGCGCTCGCTGACGGTGTTCCTGGTCAAGCAGGGCACGCTCGACGAATTCGTCTACCTCGAACACGGCGCCCACTACGCGATTGGCATCCTGGCGCTGATCATGCTCGGCAGTATGAAGTTCCACATCCCGGAAGTGTTCACCGGCCTGGTCGGCGTCGCCTTCATCGCCGCCTCGCTGTGGTCCTCGATCCGGCACAAACAAGAACAGCGGCTGCTGCAAGGCGCCGCGTAAGGAGTGCGCGGCGAACCGACGGACACCAGTTCGCTGCGCGTGTGAGAAGTACCCGGTGTTCACCTGTTGTATCACTTACTAGGAGATTCACATCATGGCTATCAGTCTGCAAAAAGGCGGCAACGTCAACCTGAGCAAGGAAGCCCCAGGCCTCACCAAGATGGTCGTCGGCCTTGGCTGGGACACCCGCGCCACCGACGGCGCCGCGTTCGACCTGGACGGCGCGGTATTCCTGCTCAACGCCACCGGCAAGGTGCGTTCGGACGCCGACTTCGTCTTCTACAACAACCTCAAATCGGTCGACGGCTCGATCGTCCACTCGGGCGACAACCGCACCGGCGCCGGCGACGGCGACGACGAAAGCGTCACTATCGACCTGGCCGGGGTGCCGGCCGACATCGACAAGATCGCCGTCTGCGTGACGATCCACGAAGCGGAGTCGCGGCGCCAGAACTTCGGCCAGGTGTCGAAGGCGTTCGTGCGCTGTGTGAACGCCAACGGCAACGCCGAAATCGCCCGCTACGACCTGTCCGAAGACGGCTCGACCGAAGCGGCGATGGTGTTCGGCGAAGTCTATCGCGCCGGCGCCGACTGGAAGTTCCGCGCCATCGGCCAGGGCTTCAAGGGCGGCCTCGGGCC
>JARXKM010000286.1 GCA_030272785.1 Pseudomonadota bacterium | reverse complement strand
TGGGGTCAGGTCTGACAATCGGACAAAAACCTGGGGTCAGGTCTGACAATCGGACAAAATGGCGGGGTCAGGTCTGACAATCGGACAATTTTTCGAAAAAACAGCCGGGCTTATCCGCGGTTCCGGGGCCAGCGAACGCTTGAGCGCGCTTGAAATTGGTTCGAAATGTCCGATTGTCAGACCTGACCCCAATAAAATGTCCGATTGTCAGACCTGACCCCGGCAAAATGTCCGATTGTCAGACCTGACCCCATCAAAATTTGGCTTGCGCCCCAAAAACCGCCAATTATCAGACCTGATCTCAGCGACCGCGCTGGTCGATGCTCGGCGCGCCGGCGCCGTGGCGCACGAACAGTAACAGGCCACCGGCCATCGCCAGGTTTTTCATGAAATTGATCATCTGCATCTGATCGCTGAAGTCGCGGTGGAAAATGAGCGCCGACAGCACCGTGAAGCCGGCCAGCGCGAGCGCCACCCACTTGGTCTGGAAGCCGATCAGCAGCGCCAGGCCACCGCCCAGCTCGGTAAGGATCACCAGCGGCAGCAACACGCCAGGCACGCCCATCTTCGCCATGTAGGCTTGTGTGCCGGCATATCCGGTGATCTTGCCGATGCCGGAGAGGATGAAAATTTGCGCCATCAGAATTCGCGCGGCAAGGTTGAGTAGCTTGTCCATCGTGCCCTCCGGAGATTGTCATTCCCCGTCAGCATACGCGATCATCAACCGCCTTGCAAATACGGCAATTTCCACGCCGTCGCCGCCGTAATCGCCGCTCAATCCGCCACCGCGCGCGCCAGCGCCTCGCCCAGCGCGCCAGCGTCGGCCGGACGCACCACGCGCGCCAGTTCCTTGCCGTCTTTCAGCACGATCACCGTCGGCCACAGCTTGACGCGGAACGAGCGACCCAGCGCCCGTCCGCTGCCGTCCTCGACCTTCATGTGGCGCACTGTCGGCTGCGACGCCAGCGCGGCGTCGATCAGCGGCGCCGCCGCCTTGCAGTAGCCGCACCAGTCGGTGCCGAAATCGAGCGCGACGATGCCCGCCATGGCGTCGATGTCGCCGCGCTCGGGCTGGGTGGTTTGGTAAGGGTGGGTCATGAAGCGTTCCTCGCAATGGTAAGCGTCCAGCCTACCGGAAAACGTCCACGCGTGCAGTCGCGCACTGGCCGCGCCCACTGCCGCCAGGGATCTGGACCCGCCGCGGCATCGTCGCGGCATCATCGCCGCCTGCGCGGCCGGCCTGCGCGCGCCTCAACGGCCGCCGCGCTCCACCTTGTAGGCCACCGCCAGCAGCCGCGAGCTCAGTTTCAGATTGTTCTTTTCGGCCGCCTCGAGCGAGACGTCGAAGCGCACCCGCTCGTCGACGACACGAAAATTGATCACGCTGTCGGCGCGCAGCGTGCGGCCCGTTTCGGTGACCGTCAGCACCGGCGTCTGGCGCACCGCGGCCAGCGCGCGCTCGGTGTCGGCGGCGTCCTCGTCGCCGATGAACAGCAGGTGCAGCTTGCCGGGCGCATCGGCCTGGCGCAGCTTGCGCACCACCACCGCGCGCCCGTTCATGTTGCGCCCGAGCGTGATGCGGCTCAGTTCATCGGCAATGCCGTCGGCGCCCAGGATGCCGATCACCAGCGGCTCGCCCTGGCCCGGCGTGGCCGCTTCCGGGAAATCGACGTAGCCGAGGAATTTGTACAGGAAGGCGGCCTTGACGTTGCGCTCGAGGTCGGCCTGCCCCGAGCCGGACTGGCCGGCCAGCGCGGTCAGGCAGAACACGGCCAGCAGCACGCAGGCGAGCATCAGCCCAAGCTGACGCGGCGCGCGTGCGGCGTGCGCGCTATCCGCACGCACCGCGTCGTACATCTGCGTCGAATTGAGCATACACATCTCGTTCAGAACCGCTGTACAAGTTTTAGCAACACGCTACGCGCGAACACGCTGCCCCCGGGCGCGGCGCCGAACTCGGCATGCGAACGGTGCAGCAGGTTCTGCCCGATCAGCGACAGCTCGGTGTCCGGCCGCAGCGCCCACATCCAGCGCAGATCCATTTCATAATAGGCGGCGACGGCCGGTTTCGGCAAGCTGGCCTGGTAACGCAGCGTCAGATCGAACTGGCCGCGCTCGCTCACATCCTTGGCCACGCGCAGCAGCCAGTGGCGCGCCGGGTCGTTGGTGCTCAGGCCGGTCGTGCCGGACGCATCCTGGCTGCCGGCCGACAGGCCGGTGTCGATCGCCTGCTGCACCAGGCCGCCGCTCAGCTGCAGGCTGTCGGTCGGATGCCAGCGCCCCCACAGCTCGATGCCGCGGGCCCGGCCTTCGCCAAAATTGCGAAATGCCAGGCCGCCGCCGGCCAGCGGCTCGAGCGTGCGCAGGCGCTCGTAGCGGCTGTAGAAAGCGGTGGCGGAATACGACCACTGTGGCGACGGCTGCGCCCGGTAACCGACCTCGAACACGTCGGCCGTCTCCGACACGAAGTCCGGGCCGCCGCCGATGACGTAGCGCGCCATGCCGTTAACCATGGTCGGCACCGACGGCGAGTAAAAGTCGCGGTCGATGCGCGACGGCGCGCGCACGGTGTGCGACAGGCTGCTCCACAACAGGCTGACGCTGTTCGGCGACCAGCCCAGCCGCAGGTTCGGCAGCAGCTCGGCGCCGGTGTAGTGGTTGTGCTCGACCTTCAGTCCGGCCGTCAGCCGCAGCGCCTCGGTGAGCGCAATCTCGTCTTGCGCGAACATGTTGCCGGTATGCAGATCGAGCGCGGCCGGCAGGAAGGCGAAGCCGGCGCCATTGTTCAGGCGGTCGCGCGCGTAGCG
Organism: Pseudomonadota bacterium; assembly: GCA_030272785.1. Classification (GTDB taxonomy): domain Bacteria; phylum Pseudomonadota; class Gammaproteobacteria; order Burkholderiales; family Burkholderiaceae_D; genus JAFCUW01. The sequence goes on along the minus strand of JARXKM010000286.1, from coordinate 3,249 downwards.
GTAGCCGGCGCCGAACGACACGTGGTGCGCGCCGCTGTGGCGGTTGTATTGCAGCTGCGCGTCGACGGTGTCGAGGTACTCGACAAAGGCGTTCGGCTGGTTCTGCTCGGTATGGTCGAGCAGTACCTGCAGCCGGTAGTCGCTCGCCGCCGACGCGCGTGCGCTGACGCTGGCGTTCAGGTTGGCGCCGCTGATGGCGATGTCGCGCGTGCCCGCTTGCGCCACTGCACCCTGGTAGGCGTCGCCCGACAGCGTGGCGGCGCCCGCCGGCAGGTCCCAGTCGGCGCGAAAGCCGGCCTGGCGGCGGTCGTAGCCGGTATGCACGGCGGCGCCGGCGGCGTTGTCGGCATCGTCGATCCGCAAGGTCTTGGCGTACACCCGGTAACTGCCGTGCGCGCCCAGTTCGGCGCCGTAGCGCAGCGCGGCGGCGCGCTCGCCCTCGCCGCCCACCGCCGCGGCGCGCCCGCCCGGCGTATCGCGGGCCGACTTGGTGATCACGTTGATGACGCCGTTGACGGCATTGGCGCCCCAGATGGTCGACCCGGGGCCGCTGATCACTTCGATGCGCTCGATGTCGTCCATGAGCAGGTCTTGCGCGTCCCAGAACACGCCCGAAAACAGCGGGCTGTAGACGCTGCGGCCATCGATCAGCACCAGCAGCTTGTTTTCGAACGGACTGTTGAAGCCGCGCGCGGTGATCGCGTAGTTGCCGGCGTCGACACGCGCCACCTGAAGGTTCGGCGCCAGCCGCAGCACCTCGGGCAAGGTGCGCGCGCCGCTGCGCCGGATATCGCTGCTGCTGATGATGCTGATCGAAGCGGCCGCGCCCGCCAGCCGCTCTTGCTGGCGCGACACCGAAGTGATCACGACATTGCTCAATTGTTCCAGCGACAGGTCGGACAGTTCGCTGGCCGCCGGCGCTGCCTGTGCCGGCGCCGCCAAACCGGCACAGGCGGCGGCGACAAAAACGCTGCGGGAGAGGCGCATGGTAGTCAAATTCAAAAAAACGATGAGCCGGCGGCAACCGAAAGTATGTTTCCCACCGGAAGTATTCCATGAATTATAGGCGTTTTACCCAGCCTTGTCGGCGCGTTTTCAACCGTGCTGGCGGCGCACTTTGCTTGCTTGGTTGCACGGCCGTGGATGGGCGGGATATAATCGATAGACACCTACTCATTATATGGCGAACGATAATGGACCTACCGGTTAGCGACCTGCAACTGCGCTTCTCCTCGGCCTTGCATACCACCGCGCGCGCCTGGCGCCAGGCGCTCGATGTTCGCCTGAAGGACCTCGGCGTCAGCCAGGCCGGCTGGATGACTATCGCGATGGTCGCCAAGTCGGCCAGCGCGCCGTCGCAAAAACAGCTGGCCGACCTGCTCGGCGTCGAAGGGCCGACCGTCGTCGCAATGGTCGACCGGCTGGTCGGCGCCGGCCTGGTCGAGCGCGCGCCGTCGCCGCTCGACCGCCGCGTCAAGCTGATCCGCCTGACCGCCGCCGGCCAGGCCCTGTACGGCACCGTCAAGACGCGCGCCGACGTGTTTCGCATCGGCCTGCTCTCCGAGGTCGACGCCGCCACCCTGCTGGCGGCCACCACCTTGCTCGAATCGCTGCAGGCGCGCATCGAGGCGCCGCTGTGAGCGAGCCGGCCGGCACGGCGGCGCCGATACCGATCAACCGGCGCATGATCACCATCTCGATCATGCTCGCCACGGTGATCCAGGCGCTCGACGGCACCATCGCCAACGTCGCCCTGCCGCACATGCAGGGCAGCCTGTCGGCCTCGCAGGACCAGATCACCTGGGTGCTCACCTCGTTCATCGTCGCCGCCGCCATCGCCACCCCGCTCAACGGCTGGCTGTGCGACCGCTTCGGCATGAAGCAGGTGTTCATGGTGTCGATCGCCGGCTTCACGCTCGCCTCGGTGCTGTGCGGCCTGTCCGGGTCGCTGTTGCAGATCGTCCTCGCGCGCGTGCTGCAAGGCCTGTTCGGCGCCGCGCTGGTGCCGCTGTCGCAGGCGGTCCTGCTCGACATCAATCCGCGCGAAAAGCACGGCTCGGCGATGGCGGTATGGGGCATGGGCGTGATGATCGGCCCGATCCTCGGCCCCACCCTGGGCGGCTGGCTGACCGACAGCTACGACTGGCGCTGGGTCTTCTTCATCAATGTGCCGATCGGCGCGGTCGCTTTCTACGGCATCTGGAAGTACATCCGCGCCGACGCGCCGAGCCGCAGCATGCGCTTCGACAGCTTCGGCTTCATCACCCTCAGCCTGGCGCTCGGCGCGCTGCAGATGCTGCTCGACCGCGGCGAACAGAACGACTGGTTCGGCGCCACCGAGACCTGGGTCGAAGCGGGCCTGCTGGCCATCAGCGCCGCCTACTTCATCGCCCACACCGCGCTGCGCCCGGCCGGCCAGTCCTTCCTCGACTACCGGCTGCTGAAGAACCCGAACTACGTCACCGGCCTGCTGCTCATCTTCATCGTCGGCATGGTGCTGTTCGCCACGCGCGCGCTGATGCCGTCGATGCTGCAGACGCTGATGGGCTACCCGGCCGCGCTGGCCGGCCTGGTCACCGCCCCGAGCGGCCTGGGCACCATGCTGGCGATGCTGGTGGTCGGGCGCGTCACCGGCAAGATCGACTTTCGCGTGCTGCTGGCGGGCGGCTTCGGCATCACCGCGTTCTCGCTGTGGCAGATGACGCGCTACACCCTGGTGCTGTCGCAGGGCGACATCGTCTGGCCCGGCATCATCCAGGGCATCGGCATGGGACTGGTGTTCGTGCCGCTCAGCGCGGCCACGTTTGCCACGCTGACGCCGGCGATGCGCGCCGAAGGCACCGCCATCTACAGCCTGATGCGCAATATCGGCAGCAGCATCGGCATCGCGCTGGTGCAGACGCTGTTGGTGCGCAACACCCAGATCGCCCATGCCTCGCTCGGCGCGCACGTCAACTACGCCAATCCGGCCTTGCAGGACGCCGGCGTGGCCAGCGTCTACAACCTGGCCAACGGCGCCGGCATGACGGCGCTGAACGGCGAAATCACCCGCCAGGCCAGCATGATCGCCTACGTCGACGACTACTGGCTGATGATGATCCTGACCCTGGCCGTGATCCCCCTGCTGCTGCTGGTGCAACGGCCGAAACATGCGGCGCCGGCGCCGGCGCCGATCGATCACGCCGCCCTCGACTAACCATGAAAGAGCGTTCCCCCGTGCGACTCCCCCTGTTCTCCACAACGCGGTTC
>JARXKM010000030.1 GCA_030272785.1 Pseudomonadota bacterium | reverse complement strand
TGGACGGCGACCGGTGCGGCCGGCACGGCCACGTTCAGCGAAACGATGACGACCAGTGCGGCGGCGACAGGCGAGGTGGTGACGTATATCCACACCGACGGCTTGGGCAGTCCGGTTGCGCGAACCGATGCGAACCGCCGCATCATCAGCCGGACCCGCTACGAGCCGTACGGCTTAACCGCTGGTGGCGCGACGCCGACCATCGGCTTCACTGGCCACGCGAACGACGCCGATACGGGACTGGTGTACATGCAGCAGCGGTACTATGATCCGGTGGTGGGGCGGTTCTTAAGCGTTGATCCGCTGGTGACCGATGCCAACACCGGCGGGAGCTTTAACCGCTACGTCTACGCCAACAACAGTCCGTACAGTTACATTGATCCGGATGGGCGACAGGTGTTGCGAATGATGCTGCCGCGACCGCCCGTAGGGATCCCAGGCAACGTGCCATCTGCGCCGAACAGGCCGCTACCGTCGTTACCTGTTATTCATCCTGTAGGTGCGATAATTGCGATGGGTCAGGTCCTCCAAACAATTCTGACCAATGGAAACACTCAGCCCCAAAGTCCAGTTATCAATCCGGCAGATGTTGCAGGCAAGACCCCAGCAGAAATTGGGCAGGTGGCGACGGGTACAGGCTTAGTGCCGAAGGGGCCGGATCCGTTAGGAGGTCAAGGCTCATTTAATGATCCCGTAACAGGCGAGCAGCGAGTCCTTGTTCATGGCGACCACGCACACGTCAACGATCCGCAAGGTAATCGTGTTGATATCAACGGAAACAAGGTAGATCCCAAGTTGCCAGAAGCGCATCTGCCAATTAAGCCGCCGCCCCCACCCCCGCAACCTTAGGCAACTGAATATGAATATGAAGATGATGGAATTTCACGACTGGACACTCGTTGACGTTGTCTTTGAGTGGGCCCAAGCGAGTGTAGCTGTTGCGTTGGACGGGCCTTCTTCGCGGTGTGTGCTCTTGGCGGAGGGCGTTTCTTTGTTAGAAGTGCCGCGGGAGAACCCCTGGGGGAGGAGCGTTAGTGTGAACAACCTCTTGATTTCCGACATGTCAGATCGAGATGAGCAGTCTCTCGAAATCGAGATGCAGTCAGGGGATGTCATTCGAATAAATGCAAAGAAAATTTCGGTGCTGGAATAGCTCTGAAGAAGGCCAACTCGATCGAGAAATTTGATCGATAAATTTTTTACTGGCTGAGCACGAACCGGGCTTGGATGGTTCAGTGACTCGATTATACGTCGGCGAGCCCAAGTGAAAGATGAGCGGCAACCATGAAGGTACGATGCATCGCAACAAGATTGACTGATTCGCAGAAGGAACAGTTGCGAATTACCCATTCCGCCACAGCAGACTATCAGATGATCATTGGAAACACCTATATAGTTCTGGGAGTTACCTTCATAGTTCCCGCCGAACCCCATGGGGGGAGTTCGTTATGAGATTCTGAATGACTTTGGAAACTGTATTGGTATCCCAGCGTGCCTTTTCGAAATCGAAGATGCAAGGTGCTCGCGTTACTGGCTGGCCAAACACAAAACCAATGGGGCTCTACTGCTTTGGCCGGAGGAGTTTTTCGCTGACTATTTCCATGATGACCTGAGCGAAGGAACCGCCCAATCGGTGAGTGCTTTTGCCCAGGTTGTCGCCCGGATGAAGTCTGAGTTTGAACCAGAAATCGGAAAAGATCACGAGTGATTCGGCAGCATGCCAGTTTTGGTGAGGGAATTAAAAGTCTGAAAAATTGATGCGTGGAATCCTCCTGCTTCGGAAGCGCGCACGGCTTCGTGGTCATTGCCTGCATTCAAACACAGCCCGGAGCAACACGTCGGCCAACCAGGGGTGAACTGCAACTTCGTCTGCGATGCGCTCGACGACCAGCGCGTATTGCCGACCACGGCCAGTGCGAAGGTTCCCACGCTGACGATACGCCGCCGAGGCGCTATGCCGAAGGAGGATGTCGATCGTCGCGCAGAGCCCCACAGCGCGCACCATGATCCCCCCTGCCGATGAGCATGGTGCGCGCTGCGAGAATTCGAACGCTGAGCTGGACCGCGGCTTAAATCCCGCCCATGCAAATGTACTTGATGACCAGGTAATCATCCATCCCGTACTTCGAGCCTTCGCGTCCCAGGCCCGACTGCTTGACCCCGCCGAACGGCGCGATCTCGTTCGAGATCAGCCCGCTGTTGACGCCCACCATGCCGCTTTCGAGCGCTTCCGCCACGCGCCACACCCGGCCGATGTCGCGCGCATAGAAATACGCCGCCAGGCCAAACTCGGTGTCGTTGGCCATCGCGATCACCTCGGCCTCGGTCTTGAAGCGGAACAGCGGCGCCAGCGGGCCGAACGTCTCTTCACTGGCCACCAGCATGGCGGACGTCACGTCGGCCAGCACGGTCGGCTGGAAGAAGCTGTGGCCGAGCGCATGGCGCTGGCCGCCGGCCAGCAGCCGCGCCCCTTTCGACAGCGCGTCGGCGATGTGCTGCTCGACCTTGACGACCGCCTTCTCCTCAATCAGCGGCCCCTGCGTCACGCCGACGTCCTGGCCGTTGCCGACCTTCAGCTTGGCCACCGCTGCCACCAACTTGGCGGCGAACTGGTCGTACACGGCGTCCTGCACGTACAGGCGGTTGGCGCACACGCAGGTCTGGCCGGCGTTGCGGTATTTCGACGCCATCGCGCCCTCCACCGCGGCATCGATGTCGGCGTCGTCGAACACGATGAACGGCGCGTTGCCGCCCAGTTCGAGCGACAGCTTCTTGATGGTCGGCGCCGATTGCTGCATCAAGATGCGGCCGACTTGGGTCGAGCCGGTGAAGCTGACCTTGCGCACCACCGGATTGCTGGTCATCTCCAGCCCGATCGATTTCGAGTCGCCCGTGATCACGCTGAACACGCCTTTCGGCACGCCGGCGCGCTCGGCCAGCACCGCCAGCGCGAACGCCGAAAACGGCGTCAGCTCGGCCGGCTTGACGATGATCGGACAGCCGGCCGCCAGCGCCGGGCCGACCTTGCGGGTGATCATCGCAGCGGGGAAATTCCACGGCGTGATCGCCGCGCACACGCCGATCGGCTCGCGCGTGACGACCAGCCGGCGGTCCGGCCACGGCGACTGCAAGGTGTCGCCGTCGATGCGCTTGGCCTGCTCGCCGAACCACTCGAGGAACGAGGCGGCATACACCACTTCGCCCTTCGCTTCGGCCAGCGGCTTGCCCTGCTCGGCCGTCATGATCAGCGCCAGGTCGTCGGCGTTTGCCAGCATCAGGTCGTTCCACTTGCGCAGGATGGCGGCGCGCTCCTTGGCCGGCGTCTTGCGCCACGCCGGCCAGGCCGCGTTGGCCGCGGCGATCGCGCGGGCGGTCTCGGCCGCGCCCATGTGCGGCACCGTGCCGACCGCCTCGCCGGTGGCCGGATTGGTGACCGTGATCGTGCTCGCGTCGTGCGCATCGCACCATTCGCCGTCGATGTATGCCTGCTGGCGCAGCAGGGAAGGGTCTTTCAGATTCAGCATGGCGCTTCCTCAATCATGGTGGAAAATTATCGCAGTGCGTCATAGTAGACCTTTTTGCCAATCCCGTCCGCGCCCGCGGCGGGCGGTTCGTGTTGCCATGATTGATCAGTTGCAAGTATGATTTTGACAAGGAGCGCCGCCGGCGTCCCCGCCGCTCGCGTTCGGACCGATTTGGATTTATCATGGTTGGCGTGCGTCACCTCTCCTGTTCAGGGTCACTCCCATGCGCCGCCCCATCGTCCTCGTTCCTGCCTGCACCAGCGATATCGGCCGCCACCAATATCACGCGGCGCAAGTCAAATACATCGACGCCGTTGTCCAGGGCGCCGGCTGCGCGCCGCTGATCCTGCCGGCGCTGGGCGAGGCGCTCGAACTGGAAACCATGCTGGCCGCCTGCGACGGCATCATGCTGACCGGCTCCGCCTCGAACGTCCACCCCAGCCACTACGCCGAAGCGGTGCTCGACCCGAGCCTGCCGCAGGACCCGGCGCGCGACGCCACCACCATGCCGCTGATCCGCGCGGCGATCCGGCGCGGCATCCCGCTGCTGGCGATCTGCCGCGGCTTCCAGGAGATGAACGTCGCCCTCGGCGGCAGCCTGCACCAGGCGCTGCACACGGTCGAGGGCAAGATGGACCACCGCGAGCAGCCCGACCTGCCGCTCGAGGCGCAGTACGGGCCGGCCCACACGGTGGCGCTGACGCCGCTCGGCACCATGGCGGCGATCCTCGGGCCGGCCGACATCGCCGTCAATTCGCTGCACGGCCAGGGCATCAACCAGCTGGCCAAGGGCCTGGCGGTCGAGGCGCGCGCCGCCGACGGCGTCGTCGAGGCGTTCTCGGTGGCCGGCGCGCCCGGCTTCACCCTGGCGCTGCAGTGGCATCCCGAATGGCGCATCACCGAGAACGCGGTGTCGATGAAGCTGTTCGGCGCCTTCGGCAACGCCTGCCGCGCCCACCTGGCCGCGCGCGCGAGGCCGGCATGAGCCTGTGCGAAAAATGGGCCGCCTACCGCGTCCCTTAGCGTCGCTCTCCGCACCGAGCACTCCACCCGCCGCCATCGCGCCGCGGGCCGAACCAGACAATTGAGAGAGAACGATGGCTATCCGAGAAAACTTCACCTACACCGACATGGATTTGTGGCTCAACGAAAAACGGGTCACTGAAATCGAATGCCTGATTCCCGACCTGACCGGGGTCGCGCGCGGCAAGATCATGCCGCGCGCGAAATTCACCCAGGAGCGCGGCATGCGCATGCCCGAAGCGGTGCTCGGCATGACCGTCACCGGCAACTACCCGATCAACGACGGGCCCTACGACCGCGCCATTTCCGCCACCGACCGCGACATGATCCTGAAGGCCGATCCGACCACCATCACGATGGTGCCGTGGGCGGTCGACCCGACCGCGCAGGTGATCCACGACTGCTATTTTTCGGACGGCGCGCTGGTCGACTTTGCGCCGCGCACGGTGCTGCGCCGGGTGCTCAAGCTGTACGCCGACAAGGGCTGGAAGCCGGTGGTGGCGCCCGAGCTGGAGTTCTACCTGACGGCCAAGAACATCGATCCCGACCTGCCGCTGCGCGCGCCGGTCGGACGCAGCGGGCGCGCCGAAACCAGCCGCCAGGTCTACAGCATCGACGCGGTCAACGAATTCGATCCGCTGTTCGAGGACATCTACGACTACTGCGAGATGATGAACCTCGACGTCGACACCCTGATCCACGAGATCGGCGCCGGCCAGATGGAGATCAACTTCCTGCACGGCGATCCGCTCGGCCTGGCCGACAAGGTGTTCTTCTTCAAGCGCACCTTGCGCGAGGCGGCGCTCAAGCACGACATGTACGCCACCTTCATGGCCAAGCCGATGGCCGGCGAACCCGGTTCGGCGATGCACGTGCACCAGAGCGTGGTCGACCTCAAGACCGGCCTGAACATCTTCAGCGCCGAAGACGGCTCGGCCGCGCCGATCTTCAAGCACTACATCGGCGGTTTGCAGCGCTACATGCCGTCGGCGATGGCGATCGTCGCGCCGTACGTCAATTCCTACCGCCGCATCGTGCGCCACACCGCCGCGCCGATCAACATCCAGTGGGGCATCGACAACCGTACGGTCGGCTTCCGGGTGCCGGAATCGGGCGTGCAGGACCGGCGCGTCGAGAACCGCATCATCGGCGCCGACGCCAACCCCTACCTGGCGCTGGCGGTCACCTTGGCCTGCGGCTACCTCGGCATGACCGAGCAGCTCGAGCCGACCCCGATGATGGCCGGCAGCGCCTACGACATGCCGTACGAGCTGCCGCAAGGGCTGCCCGAGGCGCTGGCGCTGCTGCGCCGCGAGGACAAGCTGCGCACCGTGCTGGGCGACCGTTTCATCGACGTGTATGCCGCCATCAAGGATCTGGAGCACCAGGAATTCATGACCGTCATCAGTCCGTGGGAGCGCGAGCACCTGCTGCTGCACGTGTAAGCAGGAGAAGCTATCATGCAACCACAAAACCAGTACGACACCGGCGCCATTCAGAAGCTCGACTCGGCCCACTACATGCATCCGTTCACCGACCACCACGCGCTGGCCGAGCGCGGCGCGCGCGTGATGGTCAGGGGCGACGGCATCTACCTGTGGGATTCGGACGGCAACCAGATCCTCGACGGCATGTCCGGCCTGTGGTGCGTCAACATTGGCTACGGCCGCACCAGCATGTCGGACGCGGTCTACAAACAGATGCAGCAGCTACCGTTCTATAACAGCTTCTTCAACACCACCAATGTGCCGGCGGTGCAGCTGGCCGCGCTGCTGGTGGAGGTGTCGTCGTCGCAGTTCAACCACGTGTTCTTCACCGGCTCCGGCTCCGAGGCCAACGACACCATCGTGCGCATGGTGCGGCGCTACTGGGAGCTGAAGGGCGAGGGGGAGCGCCACGTGATCATCAGCCGCCAGAACGCCTACCACGGCAGCACCATCGCCGGCGCCTCGCTGGGCGGTATGGCCGGCATGCACGCGCAGGGCGGCCCGATGGTGCCGGGCATCGTCCACATCGGCCAGCCCAGCTACCTCGAGGGCGGGCGCGGCATGAGCGAGGACGAATTCGGCCTGGTGGCCGCCGGCTGGCTCGAAGAGCGCATCGGCGAACTGGGACCGCACAACGTCGCCGCCTTCATCGGCGAGCCGGTGCAAGGCGCCGGCGGCGTGATCATCCCGCCGGCCACCTACTGGCCCGAGATCCAGCGCATCTGCGACAAGTACGGCATCCTGTTGATCGCCGATGAAGTGATCTGCGGCTTCGGCCGGCTCGGCGCCTGGTTCGGCTCCGAGCTGATGGGCATCAAGCCGGATCTGATCGCCTTCGCCAAGGGCGTCACCTCCGGCTACATTCCGCTCGGCGGCGTGCTGGTGGGCGACCGCGTGTTCGACGTGCTGGCCGGCCAGGGCGGCGACTTCAACCACGGCTTTACCTATTCCGGCCACCCGGTCGCCTGCGCCGCGGCGCTCGAGAACATCCGCATCATCCTCGACGAACAGCTGGTGCAGCAGGTGGCGCACGACACCGGCCCGTACCTGAAGCAGCAGTTCGGCGCGCTGATCGACCATCCGCTGGTCGGATATGCCGACAGTTGCGGCTTCGTCGCCGGCCTGAACCTGGTGCGCCGCAAGGCCGCCATCGTGCACGACTGCGAACATTTCGGCAGCGAGCAGCCGGCTGGCATGGTCTGCCGCGGCTACATGTTCGACAACGGCGTCATCATGCGCGCGGTGGGCGAACGGATGATCATCGCGCCGCCGCTGGTGATGACACGCGCGCAGATCGACGAAATGGTCGGCAGGATCCGCGCCGCGCTGGACGACACGCTGGCCGAACTGCACAAGCGCGGCTGGATGTAAGTGTCGTCGCGCACAATGAAACGCCCCCCTTGCGGGAGGCGTTGCGGCACGTGCGCACCGGTGGGGAATTATCTGGCTTTACGACGGCGCATCATGAAACCCATCAGGCCGAGACCGGTCAGCAGCGTGGCGACAGTGCCTGGTTCAGGCACGGCGGTGGCGTCGCTAAGCTGGACCGCATCAATTTCTTCCCACGCAGACAAGTCATGGTTCGTGTCCACATAGATTTTCAAACCGATCGTTTGAAATGCCGTGGTGGTCCATGACAGCACAAAATCGGCTGGCGTGCCTGGCGCGGTGGTGTCGGTACCGGACCATACGGTGTGGTAGGAATTATCGGCGGCGACAGCGTCTACCTGATAGACAAAGCCATTGCCGTACGTTTCGCGGATCACCGCGCCGGTCGAATACACCGGGGTGTCAAAACCAAGCGTCAAATATTCGAGTGTCGCGTCCTTCGTCGCCGGCGCCCAGGCGGTGCTGATGTCGCCATACGCGCCCGTGTCCGGCGCGCCAAGCGCCTGGTTGGCAGACCATGCCGAACTCGACCATTGCGTTGAAAATCCGATGACGTTCGTGGCGTACTGATAGGCCGCAGACGCACTCATTTGGTAAGCCATGCCGAGAATGGCCAACAGGATTGCAGTAATTTTCGAGAGTTTCATAGCGTCGAGCCCCTGGCTGAACATCAACAAATAGCGGGAAGTGCCGATTCTTATACAACACCACATGTATGGGAAAGCTTGCCTACTATACATGTTTTTTAAGCATCTGTACGGGACTTTTTAGCCTGCTGCGTACGCCCCACGGGCGACGCGACGATGCGCCGGTTTGACGCGGTGGCCGGTCCGATCCGGTTGGCGCTGGGCGATGCGCTCGCCGACCCGCCCCAGCCGGGGCTGGTTGCAAGTTTTTCCTGCGCGGCGGCGCGCGAGCCGATAAAATTGCGGTTTTGCATGTTCTCGACGCATCCCTATGACGATTGTCCAGACCTCCCCGGCCACCGGCCAGCCTTACCTCGTGATCAGCAACCTGGTCAAGGAATTCGACGGCGCGCGGGCGGTCGATGACGTCTCGCTGACCATCAACCAGGGCGAGATCTTTGCCCTGCTGGGCAGCTCCGGCAGCGGCAAATCGACCCTGCTGCGCCTGCTGGCCGGCTTCGAGACGCCCAGCGCCGGCGGCATCACGCTGGCCGGGCGCGACATCCTCAAGGTGCCGCCGTACGAGCGGCCGATCAACATGATGTTCCAGTCGTATGCGCTGTTCCCGCACCTGTCGGTGTGGGACAACGTCGCCTTCGGCCTGCGCCGCGACGGCCTGCCGAAGGAGCAGGTCGGCGCGCGCGTCGAGCAGATGCTGGCGATGGTGCAGCTGACCAGCTACGCCAGGCGCAAGCCGCACCAGCTGTCGGGCGGCCAGCAGCAGCGCGTGGCGCTGGCGCGCAGCCTGGCCAAGCGCCCGCAGCTGCTGCTGCTCGACGAGCCGCTCGGCGCGCTCGACAAGAAGCTGCGCGAGCAGACCCAGATCGAGCTGGTCAACATCATCGAGCAGGTCGGCGTCACCTGCGTGATGGTCACCCACGACCAGGACGAGGCGATGAGCATGGCCAGCCGCATCGCGGTCATGAGCGAGGGCCGCATCCTGCAGGTCGGCGCGCCCGGCGAGATCTACGAAACGCCGAACTGCCGCTTCGTCGCCGACTTCATCGGCAGCGTCAACCTGTTCGAAGGCGCGCTGGTCGAGGATGAAGCCGACCACGTCGTCATCGACAGTGCCGAGGGCCGCCACTACGTCAGCCACGGCATCACCGGCACGGCCGGCATGCGCGTGGCGGTGGCGGTGCGGCCCGAGAAGATCGTGCTGCAGGCGCAGCCGCCGGCGCGCGCGCTGCGCGCCTCGCCGCGCGAAGATGGCAGCAACTGCGTGGCCGGCGAGATCGCCGCCATCGCCTACTTCGGCAACGAGACGCGCTACCAGCTACGGCTCGACAGCGGCATGGCGCTGCGCGTGGCGCGTACCAACGACGCCCGCAACGATACCGCGCAGTTCCAGCGCGGCCAGCGCGTGTTCGCCTGGTGGGACGGCAGCGACGTCGTGGTGCTGACCGCATGAGCGGCCTGAGAATCGCGCTGCCGCGCGGGCGCCACGCCGTCATCGCGCTGCCGTTCGGCTGGCTGGCGCTGACCTTCCTGCTGCCGTTCCTGATCGTGCTGCGCCTGTCGTTCGCCGACATGGACGCCGCCGGCGGCCCGTTCGGCAGCCTGGTTTCGTATGCCGACGGCGCCATCCAGTTCAAGCTCAAGTTCGCCAACTACCTGTTCATCCTGCGCGACGACCTTTACCTGCTGACGTATCTCAGTTCGCTCAAGTACGCCGCCATCACCACCGGGCTGTGCCTGCTGGCCGGCTACCCGTTCGCCTACTTCATGGCGCGCGCGCGGCCGTCGGCGCGGCCGGTGCTGATGATGCTGGTGATGCTGCCGTTCTGGACCTCGTTCCTGCTGCGCATCTACGCGTGGAAGGGCATCCTGGCCAACCACGGCATCCTCAACCACCTGCTGCTGTCGCTCGGCGCCATCGAGGAGCCGCTGCACATGATGAACACCCCGTTCTCGCTGGTGATCGGCATGGTCTACGCCTACCTGCCGTTCATGATCCTGCCGCTGTACGCCAATCTGGTCAAGCTCGACTTGCGCCTGCTGGAGGCGGCGGCCGACCTGGGCGCCACGCCGCTGCAGGCGTTCTGGCGCATCACGGTGCCGCTGTCGAAGTCCGGCATCATCGCCGGCGCCATGCTGGTGTTCATCCCGGCGGTCGGCGAATACGTGATTCCCGAGCTGCTCGGCGGTCCCGGCACGCTGATGATCGGCAAGGTGCTGTGGGACGAATTTTTCACCAATAACGACTGGCCGCTGGCGTCGGCGGTGACGGTGGTGGTGATCCTGCTGATCCTGGTGCCGATGGCCGTCTTCAACAAATACCGGGCCGAGGAGCGCGCATGAACCAGACCTTCGTGCAGCGCTGGTTCGGCCGCGGCTGGCTCTCGCTCGGCTACCTGTTCCTCTACCTGCCGATCGTGGTGCTGGTGGTGTTCTCGTTTAACAGCTCGCGCCAGGATATGGTGTGGACCGGCTTCTCGACCCAGTGGTACGGCCAGCTGATGAACGACAGCGAGATCATCAACGGCTTCGCCCTGTCGCTCAAGATCGCGCTGATGAGCGCCACCGCGGCGGTCGTCCTCGGCACCTTCACCGCCTTCGTGCTGGACCGCTACCAGCGCTTCCGCGGCCGCACGCTGTTCGCCGGCATGGCCAGCGCGCCGCTGGTGATGCCCGAGGTGATCATCGGCCTGTCGCTGCTGCTGATGATGGTGTCGGTGCAGAAGGTGATGGGCTTTCCCGAGCGCGGCATGTTCACCATCTGGGTCGGCCACACGCTGCTCGGCATGGCCTACGCCGCGGTGGTGGTGCAGTCGCGCCTGCGCGAGATGCCGAAAGCGCTGGCGGAAGCGGCGATGAACCTCGGCTGCCGGCCGCACCAGGTGTTTTTCCTGGTGACGCTGCCGAACATCACGCAGGCGCTGGGATCGGCCTGGCTGCTCAGCTTCACGCTCTCGCTCGACGACGTGGTGCTGTCGGCCTTCCTGTCCGGCCCCGGCTCGTCGACCATGCCGATCGTGATCTTCTCGCGCGCGCGCCTCGGCCTCGACCCGCGCGTGAACGCGGTCGCCGCGCTGACGATTTTGGCGGTGTCGATCGGCGTGATCGCCTCGAGCCTGTGGATGGCGCGCGCCGAACGGCGGCGCCAGCGGCAAGTGGCGGCGGTCAAGGGCTAAGTTCGAAAATTTCGACCCGCTCAGATTCTGATTTGCTCGACTCGTCCGCCCGAATAGCGCCACGCTACGCGGTACGACGCGCCGCCTTTTATGCGTAGGGATTGATCAATTATCGCTGGCCACCATTTAACCAGGTTTTGCGACTTCGGCCAGTGTTTGTGTTGTGACTATTGACGATCCAAAACGAAAACGATGAGTCCGGACTGTCTCAACGCCTCCCGTTCCAGGTCATTCTTGGTAAACACATCCTGGGAGATGACGCCCCATGCTCCCGACTGTGCCAGAGCGGTAATCCACTCATGGTCTTTCGTGTTCGCAGTAAATCGATCTCGGAGATGGATGACTTCGCCAACGTCAGGTTCAACGCGACATAGTTCACGGATAGCATGCGCCAAGTGCAGTGATAGGTTGTTGTCAAAGAAAAAATTCACGCCGCGAGCGCTTCATACCGCAGAGCTGTGTTCAAAGCCGCCAGGGGTATGTCAAATAGCGAGGCGACCAGTTTCTTGTCTTGCTCGACAGCGAAACTAGCGGCCAATGTGTCAGTGCGAATGCCATATTCAGCCAGAATAGGTTTACCGAACGCAATCTCGGGGTCGAGCACGATAACGTTGCTTCGCTTCAGTGGAAACCAGCGTTTGGCTTGCCCGCTCGCCGTAAATTCAATGCCCGCGTAAAGTTCTGGTCGAATGATGTGCTCGAATACCACCTGACGTTTTACCAGGTCGGTCAGCTCGACTTCGCCGTGCGAATGTAACGCCTCGTAGAAAATGCTTTTCCCATCCGTTAAGAAACGGTTGGCGGTGAACGGGTATTCGGTAGAAAAAATATCTTTCGCGCTGTCGATTGCGGCGCGGATCACGCGCAGAGAAACCTTGTGTTCGATGAACGCTTTAACTATCCTCAACTCGAGAAGGTCGCGGAAACCAATGAATTTCTGTCCGGCCTCAACATCAGCCAGTTGCGTGCGCCAGAGCGGATCACTGGCACCATCTTTGAATTGATAACCAAACAGCCAGCGGCTCACCTCACGTGGCTTCGCTCCAGTGAGTCGATGTGCTTCTTTCAGTGTATACAGGCCAATTCTTGTGAGATCCATGCCGCCCCCGTCGTTGAAGCCATTTTACGACATTCGTTGTGTGACGGGCCTCGTATTGATCGAATGGCAAATCTGACCGACTGCAAATGACAGCGATTAAGCGCACTTGCAGAGGCGTCAAGAGGGCTCCGCGGCGTAGGACTGCACGATGCCATAGTCGGCACGCTCGCCGAGCGTCGATTCCATCAGCGCGTAACGGTCGATGTGCCAGCGAACCGTCGGCCCTTGCAGCGCCGCCAATGCCGGCCCTGCGCGGCGCGCCAGGGTCACGTGCGGACGATAGGGCCGCGCTTCCGGCGGCATGCCCGCCGCTCCAGCGCCTCGCCCAGCGCGCCATGCAGCGCCAGCAGCGGCGCCGGCACCACGTCAGGCGCCAGCACGGCGATGCCGCCATGCCACAGCTCGGGATGGCCGAAGCCGAGTTCGAACGGTTCGAACCGCACGCCGATTCCCTGCGTCAGTTCGGGCAGCCGCGCGCGCGGCACGCTGCCGAGGAAATGCAGCGTGACGTGCGGCTGCTCGGTGTGCACCGGCGCAGCGGACCGGGGCCGTCCAGGTCCACTCAAAACGGCATAGAGCCAGTATTTTCGCTCTCCTGTTGAGGCGGCCATCACCCAGGTCGAGCCCGGCAAATTCTTGTTCCGTCCAGCGCTCCGATGCCTAGGTCAATGTGTCACCCAAAGTCCAAGAGTAAACACGAATTCCAGTTTGTTTACAACCCCTATCGCAACCCTTTGAAAGTAAAACGCTTTTTCAGGCGATGTAGGCAGCCGGTTCAGAGATGTGTATAACGATATGACTTACACCGCCGCGTGATCGCTTACAGCCAAAACACGTGGCTGATGATCTCGGACGGGTAACGAAAGTCAAAGTAAATGTTAATTTTCCATGACGCCATTTTACAAAACCTGGCAGCCGCGGCAAATTCATACTACCATTGGCAATACTATTTACAAAAAAATATGAATGGTATTAGAATTGCACTGCCGAAATCGACCATGCTGTTAGGCGTAGATCGGCAAAGAGCTCCACGCCGCCGATCTTCCCTCCTACCAACCAGGATCACCAAAAATGAAAAGAATACTTCTCGCCGCGCTGCTGTGCACAACTGCTATCAGCCAATCAATGGCCACGACCATTTACTTCACCGAAAATTTCAACGACCTGAGCGCATGGACCCCGAAAGCCGGTTCTTACGCTTCGGTGAGCGGCAATGTACTCTCTTTTAGCTCGGGCAACTCGGCCGGCGACATATTCACGACGGCAAGCTACACCAGCGGCTTCATCAACTTTGACTATCTGGGCGCGAGCCCAGCCGATGGAGGCGGCTACGTCGGCGTCAGCTCGGGCTTTCCCAACAATCATGTCTGGCTGGCCGGCTCGTCCACGTCGTTCGCTACCCCGACGTCATTGATCAATGATTCAACGTGGCACCACTACAGCGTGGCCTTCGACGCCGTCGCCATGGGTGTTGGCGCCAATGGCCACATCATGCTTGAACAATACGCTAACAATACAGCCGGCCAAGGCCAGTTCCGCAATCTGTCCGTAAGCGACGTGGCGATTGTCGCCGTACCGGAACCAGAAACCTACGCGATGATGCTGGCCGGCCTTGGCCTGCTCGGCGTGATGATCCGCCGCAAGGCCGCATAGGGCACGCCGACCAAGCCCGCCGCGTGGGGTTTTTTACACGCGGGCAGCGTAGGTTCTGTCGCGTTGGCCGAGCCGTCGCGCGGATCGGGTAACTGACAAATCTCGGTATGCCGGTGTCAGCAAAAATCTGAAATATACCGAAAACAGGGCTGCTTTTGCCCGGCTTCGATTAATTCAACAACGCCAAGTAGAGCCAGACGACGTGGCTGATGATCTCGGCAGGGAAGCGGAAGCCGCGGTAAAGTGGAAATTTTTCATCCCCCACTTTACAAAATTTTGCCGACTGCGGGGCTGCGGCGGTACGTTGACAGTACCGCAATGAGTCGTACGCGCAACGAAGACGGCGAGTCTTCGCGCGCTAACGATCAGGCGCGCGCGCGCCTGCGGACGCCCGACAACACGGCCAGCCCGAGACCGAGCATCGCATACGTGGCCGGTTCCGGAACGGCTGCGACGCTAACATTGTCGAGCATTTGATCGGCCTGGTAGCTGCTGGCGCTTGTGTCGATGAAGATGATCTTCATGGATGTGTCGTCGGCCACGAAGCTGGTCGACAGGTGTTGAAACGGCGTGTGCGGATCAAACGGCCCGGCGTACGATCCGGTCACGAAAAGCTGGGCAAAATGTCCTGTGGCGCCCTCGACGAAAAAACTCATCGACTGTACACCAGGATGGGTCTGTTTCCAGTCGAAAGACACAGCATAACTGGTGCCGGTGACCGTCGCAATTTTTTGCTCCAGTTCCGAACCCGTGTCATTGCCTTCGGCGAACTCGAGCGCCCAGACGCCATCGGTCGCTCCGTACAGGGTGGTGGCCGAAAAAACCCGGTTGGCGGACCAGCCGCTTGCATCGCCTCCCTCGAAACTGCCGTTGACGACCACGTTTTGTGCCTGTACGCCAGTCGCGTAGAGCGCGCCTATCAGCCCAAACCAAAAGAGTTTTCTCATTTCATTCTCCATAGTGACGGCTCATAACGATAGCATATTTACACTTTAAATTGATAAAATATCTAGAGGCGACATACCCCGGCGGCGCAGTCGCGCCGGATATCGACCAGCCCCCGTGCATTCGCTTTCACGCGGCCAGCGATCACGACGCGGCGGCAAGCGCGCATTCGTGCAACGCGGCCTAATCGAGGTTCACGGCGCCAACAAGCGTCGTGTACATGGCGACATAGATCCATAGCCAGAGCAGCACCTTGCGCTCCTTCCAAGGGGACTCGTCAACATTGAGCAGGACCGCCGCCTCGATATCCCTGACCATCTCCTCTTTCAGCGGCGCCACGGCGCGCCCGGCGTCGCGGACAGTCTCGTCAATCACGCCGGTGCTGAGCCGCAAGTCAAACAGCTCGAGCAGGAATTCCCGGATCCGGGCGCGCGACAGGCGCACGCGCAAGGCCAGAAATACAATGACGCCGGCCAGACGCGGTCCGACGAGGCGCCATTGCGCCCAATCGACCTTGTCCCAGAACGGGTCGTCGGGCGCCACATAATGCGCCGCGCGGGTCACGTGCCCGCATGGGCAAGTTTCCGCATGCTCACCGCCAGCGTTGCAGTACTTCCCGAAGGAGGTTCTTTGACAACGCCGCGCAGACTGTTAGCCCCCATCGCTACCGCTGTGCCACCACTGCCACCGCAAACCAGGCTTCCCTTGTCATACATTGCCTCGTTGTTGCAATAGGTCCCGCCACCGGCCTCCAGCAAAACATCGCCAGAAATACCTTCCGGCAGAATGAGCGAAAAGGGGCGCCTACAGAATTCGGAAACAATAGCACGCTACGGATTTTCCCGGATAGCCCAACTATTTTGAGTGGGGGGTTCTCAAAGACCAAGTGCCACAACTTCTCCTGCAAAAGTGCCGCCATGTAGCCCCCGATTGAACCATGGCCTGGCCGGTACCACGACCGGTCAGGGTCACTTCAACGTTGGGGCTGCGGCCGACATCAGACCTCATCGCTGCGGTCGGCAACCTCAAGCTTGAACTGCCATCCCTCGAAACACATCAACGCATGTCCAAGTTCGTCCCAGGAGAACTCTTGCCCATCGATCGTAACGAGCGGCAAGCGGCCCTCGGCGGCATCGTCCCAGCCGATGCGCCCTCGGACGGTCTCCTCGATGATTTCCAGACCGAGCCTGCCGCGTCTTACGTGCATCACCGCCAGGGCGCGGCGCATCTTTTCCACGAGACGCCCACACAGGGAAAATAAGTCTTCGCGCGGATCGCCGACGATCTGGAATTCGTAGCCGCCCGGCGCGTCGTCGCGAAGCTCGAATGCCTCCAGCGAGACGATGTCGCCGAGCAGATGGGTACGCAGATGAAACTCGTGCATCACTCCCTTGCAATCGGATAGCTTGACTGGTTCAAGACGGACATGCTCGAACTTATCGAGACCAACACGCGTGGCTACCTCGTTGTTGAAACACCGGGAACACAGCACCCGGTAGCCGACATCGATTGACCCGTAGTTGACGGTGTCGTAGCCCGCCGTGACGGCGCCACATCCTTCACAGACGATTTCAGACATGCTGCTCTCACTTCAGTGCAGTGTTGATGGCGCCGTCGGCGTAACGCCACAGCATTTTTTGACTTTTTTACCGCTGCCACAAGGACAAGGATCGTTGCGCCCGACCTTCGGTGTCGCCCGGACGATGGGCATCGCCGGCATGGGCGCGCGGCCGGGCATCGCTCGCCGCGATTTCCAATAGGCTGCGATCTCGACCAACGATGGCACTATGGCATCGATCCATCGGGCAGCATCGCCTTGCTTGTCGGTGATCGCAATGCCGTCTTCGGTCCCCAAACGCATGAATGGCGTGAACCAGGTCGGTTGTCCGGCGGCGAGTAGGCTCCACGCGCGCTCGTCGAACTGGAAACCGCAGAGGAAACCATCTGACCATTCGGCGGCGCCGTAGTCTGCGCCGCGCATGAACATGGGCTCGAAACCGGCCGGGTCGGTGTTGAAAGCCTCGACGACCGCGTTGTAATGCCGCATCAGCAGCGAGAGGACGCGGTTCGCATGCGAGTTCTTGTCGAACACGGGCTCGGCCCGGCCATCGACATGGTCCCATACCCATGGCAACCATGCGGACGGGGGAATCAGCCCGGGACCAATGGCGATCGCGGTAAGGTAGCCGTCGAGCATCGCGAGATCCATCGACGTCGATTCTATCGATTCGTCGGCAAGAAAATCATCAAGGTCGCAAAGTTCGGCATCGG
The DNA here is from genome assembly GCA_030272785.1 of Pseudomonadota bacterium. Taxonomy (GTDB): domain Bacteria; phylum Pseudomonadota; class Gammaproteobacteria; order Burkholderiales; family Burkholderiaceae_D; genus JAFCUW01. The sequence goes on along the minus strand of JARXKM010000030.1, from coordinate 12,608 downwards.
ACAAGCCGCGCATGGTTGGGTTGCGCTTGTCCTGTCCGGGAGGCGGGCCGATCACCGCGTCGATGCCCTGTTCATCAATGGTGCGCATGGCCTCGTCCAGCGCCGCCTGGTCGGTCGGGAATAGATCATCCCAAACGGTCGAGTTACCGTGCTCGTCGACCACTTCGAGTATCCAATCCTCATTCTCTGCGCGATAGATTTCCACCTCGACACTCCTTCCGTTCCGGCTTGCTGTCCGATTCAGAGGGGAATAGATGATGGGCATGTCGTCGTCGATATTTGTCATTTTTTTTCAATCCTGGTTGTTCTGCTTGTTGGTGCGTTCTGAAAGGGGAGAACAGGGGAAACGGGAAAGATCGTACGCTAAGGTTCTTTCCGGGTTGCTCAGCTAATTTGTGAGTTTGTTGCGGGCCAGCAGTCGCGCCACCGTAGACGGATGGACATTGAACAGGCGCGCGGATTCGGCGGCCGTTTTCTGGCCAGAATTGACCAGGTGGACAATTTCCTTTTGTTGCGTTGGCGCGAGCTTGGGACGGCGACCGCCGATACGGCCTTCTGCGCGGGCGGCCAACAAGCCACTGTGGGTGCGCTCGCGCAACATGGCGCGTTCGAACTCGGCGAATGATCCCACAATTTGCATCATCATGCGCCCGGTTGGTGAGGTGGTGTCGACGGCTTCGGTAAGGCTGAGGAATCCAGCACCGGTTTTCTCGGCCCTATCCATGAGGGTCAATACGTCCTTGAGCGAGCGTGACAGGTGGTCGAGTTTCCAGACAACCAGCACATCATCCTTGCGCAAATGATCGAGCAGACGGCTCAGTTCCGGACAATTCCAGCGGCCAGCCGACACCTTCTCTTCAAATATCCGTCCGCACCCCGCCGCGTTCAACGCCGCGATCTGTGCCGTGTTGTCCTGGTCTTGGGTGGAGGCACCACGGGCATAACCGATTCGCATGAGTTTGCCCTCTCTTACTTGACTTCGGATGCAGTTGGATCGAGCCGATCCGGGCTGGGATGATTCTCCAGCCGCGCCTTCGATAGCGCCACCGCCTCGTGCAGCTTTTGCTCCAGCAATTGCCGGGACGGCAAGCCGGTCAGGTATTCGGCGACATGAATGCCGCTTTGATCGAGCTCCAGCAATTCGATCTGTTCACGGTTCTTGCCTGTGCAGAGGATGATTCCTAGTGGTGGCGCTTCGCCAGGTGCTTGTTCATATTTGGCCAGCCAGCGCAGGTAGAGCTCCATCTGGTCTTTGTCAGCGGCCTTGAATTCGCCGAGCTTGAGTTCGATGGCGACCAGGCGCCGCAAGCGGCGGTTGTAGAACGGCAAGTCATTGTAAAAATCGTTGTTGTCGATTTGCAGCCGTTTTTGACGGGCGACAAAGCTGAAGCCGGCCCCCAGCGGCCAGGCGCAGCTGTCGCGCCATGCCCGCAGCGCCTCGCGCACCTCGATGGGCGGCCACAGTGCGACGAACAGACGGGCGCTGTCATTCATGGCGCTACAGGTAGTCGGGCGGCGTCACCGTGTCGATGAACAGCACGCCGTCGTAGGCGCTGGCCGGCGTCACGGTGGTCGCGTTGGTGCCCCATTCGCGCATGACGATCGGGGCGAACATCCAGTCCGTTTCCGCAGCCGGCATGGCGGTCGAAAAATCGACAAAGGCATAGCGCGCGCCGGCATTGGTCATCACGGCGTCGAACGTGCCGGCGGCCGGCGCGGCGATCTGGTACTTGACGCGATTGTTCAGCGTGGCCGCGCCGCGCCCCATGAACAGGCCGATCGTGTAGACCTCGGCCTTGCGCCGTTGCGCGACAAACGCTCCCATCGACTGCGTAGCATTCGTCGGCCGCTGGTAGGTGACGTGGGCGTTATGTGCCCAGACGATCACCTTGCGCCCCGGGTACAAGCGGTCCAGCAGGAAGTCGAGATTGTCAGCCATGCCGAGGTCGCGCAGGGCTGACCCGGCGGCGAAGGCGGCGCCGAATTGGCCCGCCAGGCGCGCGCGCGAGGTGGCGCTCTGGATCGCCACCTCGAGCTGTTCGGGTACGGCGCCGGCCTTGAGCACGCGTGCGCGTTGCTTGACCAGTTCGGCCGCCGCATCGTTGTAAAACGCCGCCAGCCGCGCCGCCAGTTCGGGCGCCAGCGGCACCGCAGGGGTGTGCTTGAACAGCGCGATTTCATTGAGTGGCAGTTCCGCTGCGCGCGCCCAGCCGGCCAGTTCCAGCATCCGCGTCAGCAGCGCCGGCGCACCATCCGAGTTCGAACTGTCCTGCGTATCGAAACCGGCCAGGGTGAGTCGCTTGCCGCTCTTGCGCGTGACGTCGAGGTAGTCGAACAGCGCCAGCGCCTCGCTGCTGCGCCACACGCCGAACAGGCAGCGATGCATCACCTCGATCGGCACCACCTGGCCGATCGCCTGGTTGGCCAGGTAGCACTGCGGCAGCGAGCTTTCGAACGCGACGACGTCGTAACCCATCTGCTGGTGCAAAAATTTGATCAGCCGCACCTTGGCGAGGCTGAACTCGCCGACGCCGTGGCCGCTTTCGCCGAGCTGCACGACGCGCTTGCCGGCCAGTAGCGGCTTGAGGAACTGCAGGTCGCTGAAGTCATCGCTGTAGAGCGAGCGGATCGGGTGGACGCGGCTGGCGACGTCGGCGCGCCACGCGGCGCTGACGTCGGCGATGTCGGCCGGGGCGATGCGCAGCGCCGCGTCCGACAGCAGTGCCTGCGACGGTGCGGGCCGCGCCGTCACCGTGACCGTCGGCGCCACGGCATCGGCCACGTCGACGGACGGATCGGCGGTCAGCTGCAGCTCGTCAAACCAGGCCGTGCCGGGACCGATCAGCATCACGCCGAGCACGATGCCGGCGGCATTGCGCGGCACCGGGATCGACACGCTGAAGCGATTCCATCCGGTGGTGCCGGTCGGCGCGCGCTTGGCCATGTTGTCGAATGCGAGCGACGGACCGCTTTGCGCATCGGCGCGCAGCCACAGCGCCGCGCGGCCGGCGGCTTCATTCGTGCGGATCAGGCCCGACAGGGTCAGCTGGTGTCCGGCTGCGTCGCCCAAGCCAATGCGCTGCGCGACCGGGAACAGGGCGCCGCGGCCAGTTGCCGCGCTGCTCTCGAGCCGCAGCACGCAGCGCCCGGCCGGGCCGGCCGCGCAATCGCTGCTGGCCTTGAAGCCGGGCGCGTTGGCGACCCAGCCGACCGGCGCGCCGTTGTCCCACTTGTCGAAGGCCAGGTTGGCGGCGGCGACCGGCACCGGCGTGGCGGCGACCGCGGGCAGGCCTTCGATCCAGATGCACAGCAGTACCAACAGCAGCTTCAATGATATTTTCATGTTTACTTTCGCGCAGTACCGCGGTGGGAATCGGTCAGAAGCAGTGCTCCAGCGCCGGAAAGCTGCGGTCGATGACCGCGTTCACGTAGGCCGTCACCGCGCCTTCGATGGTGGTGACCTGGCCGTCCATGAAATTCTTCACGAAGCGTGCCTTGCGGCCCGGGAAGACGCCCAGCATGTCGTGCATCACCAGCACCTGGCCGGAACAATCGGGACCGGCGCCGATGCCGATGGTGGGCATCGACAGCAGGTCGGTGACTTCCTTGCCCAGCGTGGCCGGTATCGCTTCGAGCACGATCAGCGAGGCGCCGGCCTGCTGCAGCAGCAGCGCCTCGCTCTTGAGCAGATCGGCGCTCTCGGTGGTCTTGCCCTGCACCTTGTAGCCGCCCAGCTGGTGCACCGATTGCGGTGTCAGGCCGAGGTGGGCGCAGACGGGAATCGCGCGTTCGGTGAGGAACTTGATGGTGTCGGCCAGCCAGGCGCCGCCTTCCAGCTTGACCATGTGGGCGCCGGCCTGGATCAGCTTGACCGCGTTGTCGAACGCCGCTTCCTTGGTGGCGTAGGCGCCGAACGGCATGTCGGCGACGATCATCGCGCTCTTGCTGCCGCGTGCGACGGCGGCGGTGTGGTAGACCACTTCGGCCACCGTCACCGGCAGGGTCGAATTGTGGCCGTTGCAGACCATGCCGAGCGAATCGCCGATCAGCAGGATGTGCACGCCGCAGCGGTCCATCAGCGCGGCGAAGCTGGCGTCGTAGCACGTCAGCATGACGATCGGGGTGGCGCCGGCGCGCATCGCGTTCAGCGTCGGGATCGTCACCGCTTTCGGCGCCACCGTCTTGGCCGGCGCGGCGACCTCGCCGGTCATCTCTTTACCCTGCAAATAGGAGCTCATTTTTTCATCCTCAATGGTGGAAACGGGCACGGGGCAGGTCTGTCATTCGGCTATTTCGGCATTCTGAAATGTCGACTGTCTGACCTGACCCCAGCTTTTCTATCGTCAGCGGCACCGGGGTCAGGTCTGACATTCGAACATTTGAAGAGCCAAATGTCCGAATGACAGACCTGACCCCAGAGCAACCGCCGGCGGCTTTTTAACAGTGTAATGCGCGCGCGCGAAAGCTGCCGGGACTCAGTCGATCCGGCGGATTGCCTGGCCGGCCACCGCGCTCAGGTACTGGCGCGCCGGGCCGTGGCCGGGCACCTCGGCGTCGGGCGCGATCTCGAGCAGCGGCACCAGCACGAACGCACGCTCGAGCATGCGCGGGTGCGGCACGTGCAGCGCCGGCAGGTCGATCACGGCGTCGCCGTACAGCAGGATGTCGAGGTCGAGCGTGCGCGGCGCGTTGCGGTACGGCCGCGCGCGCCCGTGCGCGATTTCGATGCCGTGCAGCGCGGCCAGCAGCGCCGGCGCGTCCAGCGCCGTGTCGATGCAGGCGACGGCGTTGATGTAGTCGTCGCCGGACGAGTCGATCGGCGCGCTGACGTAGCTGGCCGAATGGCGCAGCAGCGCAGTGGCCGGCAGCGCGGCCAGCCGCACCAGCGCATCGCCGACATTGGCGCGGGCGTCGCCCAGGTTGGCGCCGATGCCGACGTAGGCGATCATTCCTCGCTCGTGCTTTCGGCGGCGACGGCGTCGCCGGTCTTGCGCGGGCCGCGCCGCGGCGCGCGCTTGCGCTTCGGCCCGGCCGGCGCGGCGCGCTCGCTGGTGAGCAGCTGTTCGCGCTCGGTGGCGTCGCCGTCGTAGAACGCGGTCCACCATTCGCCCAGCTCCATGTCGATTTCGCCCGACTCGCAGCGCAGCAGCAGGAAGTCGTAGCCGGCGCGAAAGCGCACGTGTTCGAGCAGCTTGTACGGCGCCTTGCCGTTGCGCCGCTCGAAGCGCGGCTGCATCGACCAGATGTCGCGCATGTCGGAGGCGATCTTGCGCTGCAGCGCCAGCTGTTCGGTCTGGGCGTCGAGCACGTCGTCGGCGGCCAGGTGCAGCGCCGGGATCGGCGATTCGCCGGCGGCGCGGTAGGCGGTCCACTTCTCGACCACCTGATGCCACAGCAGCGAGGCGAACAGGAAGCCGGGCGAGACGCCTTTGCCGGCCCGGACGCGCTCGTCGGTCGACGCGAGCGCCAGGGTGACGAACTTCATGCCGATCGGCTGTTCCAGCACGACGTCGAGCAGCGGCAGCAGGCCGTGGTGCAGGCCTTCCTTGCGCAGCTGCTGCAGGCAGGCCAGCGCGTGGCCGCTCATCAAGAGCTGGAGCATTTCGTCGAACACGCGCGCGGCCGGCACGTTGTCGATCAGCGGCGCCATCACCGCGATCGGTGCGCGCGTGGTCGGCTCGATGGTGAAGCGCAGGCGCGCCGCGAAGCGCACCACGCGCAGCATGCGCACCGGGTCTTCGCGGTAGCGCGCCTCGGGCTGGCCGATGATGCGCAAGGTCTTGTCGCGGATGTCGGCGATGCCGCCGTGGTAGTCGAGCACCATCTGGGTGGCCGGGTCGTAGTACATGGCGTTGATGGTGAAGTCGCGCCGCATGGCGTCTTCGTGCTGCGGGCCGAAGCTGTTGTCGCGCAAGACGCGCCCGTGTTCATCTTTGGGCGCGTTCGCTTCGCCGGCGCCGCGGAAAGTGGTCACCTCGAGCAGGTCCTGGCCGAACATCACGTGCACGATCTGGAAGCGCTTGCCGATGATGAAGGCGCGCCGGAACAGCCGCTTGACCTGCTCGGGCGTGGCGTCGGTGGCGATGTCGAAGTCCTTCGGCTTGACCCCGAGCAGCAAGTCGCGCACCGCGCCGCCGACCACGAAGGCCTTGAAGCCGGCCTCCTGCAGCGACGAGGTCACCCGGATCGCGTTCGACGACACCAGTTTCGGATCGATGCCGTGTGCTTCCGGCCCGAGGATGATCGGCTCGGTCAGGTCGCGCGCTGGCTTGTCTTTGACGCCGAGGATCTTGCGGATGAATTTTTTAATCATTGAATAGGTAAAGTGAGGGCCAGCCAAGGGTCGTTGCGTGCGTTGCCAGCGCGGCATTGGGATTGGTTGCAACAGGGTGGGTGACGACGGACAGCAGTGGAATATCGTTGTGCGAATCGCTGTAGAAATGGCTGCTCTCGAACGCCGAAAGCGGGGTGCCGATTTGTTCCAGCCAGGCGTGCGTGTGGATCACCTTGCCGGCGCCCGAGGTCGGCACGCCGAGCAGCTTGCCGGTCGGCCGGCCGTCGGCGTCTTCTTCGGGAATCGCCGCGATCAGGTGCTCGACCCCCAGCGCGGCGGCGATCGGCGCGGTGACGAAGCGGTTGGTGGCGGTGACGATGGCCACCAGGTCGCCGGCATCCTGGTGCTTCCTGAGCAGCGCGCGCGCCGGCGGCAGGATCGCCGGTTCGATCACTTCGGTCATGAAACGGCGGTGCATCGCATCGAGTTCGACGCGCGGGAAGCGCGCCAGGGTGCCGAGCGAGAACTCGAGGTATTCGACCGGGTCGAGCGTGCCGGCCTGGTACTGGGCGAAGAAGTCGTCGTTGGCGCGCTTGAAGGCGGCGGCGTCGACGGCGCCGGTGCGCACCAGGAACTGGCCCCACTCGTAGTCGGAGTCGAGCGGCAGCAAAGTGTGGTCGAGGTCGAACAGGGCCAGCTTGCTCATGGTTTGGGGTCCCCTTGCGGATTGGCTTGCTGCAGCAGCTCGCGCAGCAGCGGCAAGGTGACCGGGCGCTGGGTTTCGAGGGAATACTGATCGAGGGCGTCTAGCATCGTCGACAGGGAGCGCATGTCGCGCCTGAAATGGGACAGCAGGTAGGGTAACACGCTGGCCGACAGCGTCAAACCGCGGGCGTCGGCCGCATGCGTGAGGGCGGCGATCTTTTCGTCGTCGGACAGGCCGTGGATCTGGTACACCAGGCCCCAGCCCATGCGCGTGCGCAGGTCTTCGCGCACCGGCAGCACCGCCGGCGGCACCGGCCCGGTCGAGACCATGTAGGCGCCGTGCTCGCGGATCTGGTTGAACAGCGCGAACGCCTCGATCTGCGCGTCGGCGCACAGCTGGGCGCAGTCGTCGAGCAGGTACAAGCTGACGTCGGGCGCGTAGGTGAAGGCCGACTCGGGCGCGCCGGCGCCGATGTAGCGCGAGCCGGGCGTGGCGGCCAGCGCGTGCAGCAGGTGGGTCTTGCCGGCGGCCGCCTCGCCCCACAGGTAGGCGAAATGCTCGCGCGAGGTGCGCGACGCGAACTGATGCATCAGATGCGCCAGCTCGGCGTTCTGGCCCACCTCGAACGTGTCGAGGCTCTGCGCCTGGTCTGCGCCCAAATCGAGCACCAGCTGTTTCATGGCGTTCGTCTCATAGGGAATCGGTCGATTGTGGCGATTGTGTCGATTGTGTCGATTGTGTCGATTGTGTCGATTGTGTCGAGGTTGTCGGTGCGCGGCGCCTGGTGGTCATTACGCATTATAGAAGCTGCTGCGCAGATAGTGGTGGCGCAAGTGGCGAAACGCCACCATCAGGATGGCCGAAGCGGGCAGCGCCAGCAGCACGCCGACAAAACCGAACAGCTGGCCGAAGGCGAGCAGGGCGAAGATCACCGCCAGCGGATTGAGGCCGATGCGCTCGCCGACCAGCCGCGGCGTGAGGAAGAAGCCTTCGAACACCTGGCCGGCGCCGTAGATCACCGCCACCGCGATCAGGCCGCTCCAGTCGGCGAACTGCAGCACCGCGGCGATCAGCGCGAGCATCAGGCCCAGGCCGAAGCCGAGGTAGGGGATGAACACCAGCAGGCCGGTGAGAATGCCGACCGGCAGCGCGACGTCGAAGCCGGCGATCGTCAGGCTGATCGAGTAGTAGGCCGCCAGCACCAGCATCACCAAGAGCTGGCCGCGCAGGTACTGGGCCAGCAGGATGTTCACTTCCTGCGCCATGCCGACCGTCTGCACCACCCAGCGGCGCGGCACCGCGCCGCTGACCCGGTTGAGGATCTTGTGCCAGTCGAGCAGCAGGTAGAACAGCACCACCGGGATCAGCACCAGGGTGGCCAGCCAGCCGAGCACGCGGGTGCCGCCGATGCGCGCCGACGACAGCACCGTGGTCCAGATTTCGTCGCCGCCGCCGCCGGCCATTTGCGCGCTGAGCAGGCTGCGGATGCCGGTGCCGTCGAGCTTGATTTTGATGCCCATCTCGGCCAGTCGCGGCGACAGCACCTTGTCGAGCCGCACCAGGAAGTCGGGGATGTGCGCCAGCAGCAGCGGGATTTCGGTCTGCAGCACCGGGATGACGATCAGCACCAGCGCGCTGACGGCCGACAGGAACAGCAGCATCACCAGCACCACCGCCAGCGCGCGCGGCACCGGCCAGCGGCCGACGCGGCGCTGGTGCAGGTAATCGACGCCGCCGTTGAGCGCGTAGGCGAGGATGGCGGCGGCGATGAAGGGCGTCAGCACCGGGCCGAGCGCGTACAACAGCAGCACCACTGCGAGCCACAGACTCAGCCAAAACGCGGTTTGTTTCTGTTCCGGCGTGAAAGAAAATGGCATGTAGTGGTGGTCTGTTTTGGTTAATTGGGTGGTGGACGGGCCGTTTTGATAAAATAGCGGATTGACCGTTTGTGGGCGCTGTGCGCGTACAAATGTCCCGCCGCCTTCTATTTTACCGCCTTCGCTGCCAAATACACCATGAGCCAACCTTCAAATGTTTCACTCTCCTACCGCGACGCCGGTGTCGATATCGATGCGGGCGATGCCCTGGTGGAAGCGATCAAGCCGCTCGCCAAGCGCACCATGCGCGAAGGCGTGCTCAAAGGCATCGGCGGTTTCGGCGCGCTGTTCGAGATCAGCAAGAAATTCAAGGAGCCGGTGCTGGTGTCGGGCACCGACGGCGTCGGCACCAAGCTCAAGCTCGCGTTCGAGCTGAACCGCCACGACACGGTCGGCATCGACCTGGTCGCCATGAGCGTCAACGACATCCTGGTGCAGGGCGCCGAGCCGCTGTTCTTCCTCGACTACTTCGCCTGCGGCAAGCTCGACGTGCCGACCGCCACCGCCGTCGTCGGCGGCATCGCCAAGGGTTGCGAGCAGGCCGGCTGCGCGCTGATCGGCGGCGAAACGGCCGAAATGCCGAGCATGTACCCGGCCGGCGAATACGACCTGGCCGGCTTCGCCGTCGGCGCGGTGGAAAAATCGAAGATCATCGACGGCACCACCATCGCCGCCGGCGACGTCGTGCTGGGGCTGGCCTCGTCGGGCGTGCATTCGAACGGCTACTCGCTGGTGCGCAAGATCATCGAGGTCGCCAAGCCGGACCTGGACGGCGACTTCCACGGCCGCACACTGGCCGACGTGCTGATGGAGCCGACCCGCATCTACGTCAAGCCGCTGCTGGCGCTGATGGAGACGATGGACGTCAAGGGCATGGTCCACATCACCGGCGGCGGGCTGGTCGAAAACATCCCGCGCGTGCTGCAGCCGCACCTGACGGCGGTGCTCGATGCGCAAGCGTGGACCATGCCGCCGCTGTTCCACTGGCTGCAGCAGCACGGCGGCGTCGCCGACGCCGAGATGCACCGCGTGTTCAACTGCGGCATCGGCATGATCGTCATCGTCGCCGCCGAGCAGGCCGACGCCGCGTTCGCGCAGCTGACCGCGGCCGGCGAGACGGTGTTCCGGGTCGGCGCGATCCGCGCGCGCGACGGCGACGAGCACCAGACGATCGTCAACTGATTCGAAAAAACATGCGTGAACGGCGCGCGATTCGCAAGGATGGCGCGCCGTCTTCACGTCATGCGATACACAACGACGTCTGCATGGCGACATTGCTGCGGTATTTCGCCAGGTTAGACGCTGCCGCCATCTCGGACAGTTTTGTCATGTCCAAATTCATGCAGCTTGCATGAGCCAGCGCGCTGGCTAGACTCCAATCATCGTCAGCATCCGACATTGCTGATGATTCCGCTTCGGCATCGCCGCGTGTATCGCGTTCGGCTGACAGGTTCGATACAGCGGCGGCGCCATTTTTCGACCAGACGAGATTGGAACGATCATGCGCATAATCACACTACTTTCCCTCGCAGTTGCGGTGGCCCAGGTGCCGGCATTGGCGGCGCCGCAAGAGCCTCAAGAGCCGCAATCGACTTCATCGCTGTCCGAAATCCAGGTGCGCAGCACGATGCCCACTTACCAGATGCAGCCGGCGCAGCTGGACGAGGTCAAAGGCGTCTACCGGCTCGACAACGGCACCATCTTCAGGGTCACCAAGAAGCATCGCCGGCTGTTCGCGCAGTTGGGCGATCGCAAGCTGACCGAACTGCTGCCGCTCACCGACACCCGCTTCGTCTCGCCCGACCAGCGCATCACGATGGACTACATCCCCGAGGCGTTCGGCGAGTCGATCGTGCTGACCTACCCGTCCGACCTCAACCTGGCCGATGCGCGCATGGTGACGGTGCGCTTCGCCGTCAACTAGCCGCGAGCGCGCGGCGGCGCCTGCCTGCCACTGCGCAGGCGCCGCTACTTGTTGAGTATCTTGGCCACCGGCGCGGCGCGCAGCCGGTGCGCGTCCGGCATGCCCGAGCCGAGCAGCGGGCGCAGGTAGGCGCGGAACGCATCGGTGACGTCGGTGCCGCTGGCGCTGATAAATTCATCTTCCATCACGCGCGTCTTGCCGGCCACCGAGTCGAGCGGCACCAGCGCGTAGTCGACCGCGTAGTCGCCGCTGCGGCGGATCGCCACCGAGCCGTCCTGCGCGCCCCACATCGCATACTGCACCGCTTTTTCGCCCACCTCGCGCGCCTCGCGCTGGTCGACGTCGGAGACGCAGCCGATGAACGAGCGCTGCAGGTAGCCGAAGGTGTCGCCGCGCACCCGCTTGATGCCCAGCTTGTCCTTGATCTCGTCGCACAGCAGGTCGGCCAGCGCGCCGGTGCCCGACAGCTGCACGTTGCCGTGCGCATCGCGCTCGACTTCGGTCGACAGCAGGCTGGCGATCGCCGCGCCGGATGCATCGTGGATGCCTTCGGACACCGCGATCACGCAGCGGCCGTAGCGCTCGTAGGTCGCCTTGACGTCGGCCAGGAACTGCGCGAGCACGAAGGTGCGCTCGGGCAGGTAGATCAGGTGCGGGCCGTCGTCGGGGAACTTCTTGCCCAGCGCGGCGGCGGCGGTCAGGAAGCCGGCGTGCCGGCCCATCACCACGCCGACGTACACGCCGGGCAGCGCCGCATTGTCGAGGTTGGCGCCGGCGAAGGCCTGCGCGACGAAGCGCGCCGCCGACGGAAAGCCGGGCGTGTGGTCGTTGCCGACCAGGTCGTTGTCGATGGTCTTCGGGATGTGGATGCAGCGCAGCGGATAGCCGGCCTTTTGCGCTTCCAGGCTGACGATGCGCACTGTGTCGGACGAGTCGTTGCCGCCGATGTAGAAGAAGTGCTCGATCTCGTGTGCGCGCAGCACCTCGAAGATCTTCTGGCAGTAGGCGATGTCGGGCTTGTCGCGGGTCGAGCCGAGCGCCGAGGACGGCGTGGCGGCCACCAGTTCAAGGTTGGCGACGCTCTCCTGGGTCAGGTCGATGAACGCCTCGTCGACGATGCCGCGCACGCCGTGCAGCGCGCCGTACACCCGCGTCACCTGCGCAAAGCGGCGTGCCTCGAGCACCACCCCGACCAGCGACTGGTTGATCACGGCGGTGGGTCCGCCTCCCTGGGCGACCAGAATTTTTCCCGATGACATGCGCAGCTCCTTGACGGTTGACCAATATGCATCAGCTTACTCCAATTCGCCACGCCGGCCTCATGGCTTGCTTGCAGGCTGGACAACGGGATTGCCAATATGCTTGTCGAGGAATTTCTCGACCCGACCCCAGAAATCGATGCGGTTCTTCGGCAACGTCCAGCCGTGCCCTTCCTCTTCGTACACCACCATCTCGACGTTCGGATTGGTCAGCCTGACGGCGTCGTAGAACTTGCGGCCGTGGTAGACCGGCACGCGCACGTCGGCACCGCCGTACGCCAGCAGCAGCGGCTGCGTGATGCGGGATGCCTGCGCGATCGGCGAGGTGGCCTTGAACTGCGCGGCGTCCTTGACGACGTCGCCGATCAGTTCAGGCATGCCGTTCTGCTTGTAGCCGTCGGAGATGTCGGAGCGCTTGCTCCAGTCGCCCTTGGCAAGCAGGCCGATGTCGGTCACGCCGACCCAGTCGACGCCGCACTTGAACAGGGCCGGGTCGTTGACCAGCCCCATCAAGGTGGCGTAGCCGCCATAGCTGGCGCCGGCGATGCAGATGCGCTGCGGATCGACG
>JARXKM010000285.1 GCA_030272785.1 Pseudomonadota bacterium | reverse complement strand
CAATCGGATCGACATTACGTACGGCAGCGACGGACGCGCGAACAGCCTCGCGCTGGCTGCGCCAGGTGCAAACCCAGTGCCGATTCTTGGCGACATCCGTTACCTGCCGTTTGGCGCCGTGCGCGGCTGGACATGGGGCAACAGCACAACCGCCAGTCCGAACATCTACCAGCGCGGATTCGATACGGACGGCCGGATCGTCAGCTACCCGCTGGGCCATCCGGCCAACAACGGCGCGGTGCGTACGCTCAGCTACGATGCCGCGGGGCGTATCACGGCGAGCAAGCACACCGGCGGAGCCGCGGCGGCGCTGGACCAGCGCTATGACTACGACGGATTGGATCGCCTCACCGGGTTCGATAGCGCCAGCACCAGCCAGCGCTTTCAATACGATGCCAATGGCAACCGCACCAAGGCAACGTTCGGGGCGAACAGTTACCTCAACACGATCGACGGTACCAGCAACCGCCTCGCCGGCACGACGGGCCCGGCCCCGGCCAGGCAGAATTTGTATGATGCCGCCGGCAATCTGCTGAAGGACGGCACCATTCAGTACAGCTACGGAAGCAACGGCCGTCTGAGTGGCGTCGTTGCGGGAGGGATCGCCACCGGCTATCGTTACAACGGCCTGGGCCAGCGCGTGGCCAAAACCGGCGCGGCGGGAGCGACGGTGCATTACGTGTACGATGAATCGGGTCGATTGCTGGGCGAATACGATGGCGCGGGCAAGGCGATACAGGAGACCGTCTATCTCGGCGACTCGCCCGTGGCGGTATTGAAACCGGCGGCAATCACCCAACAAGCGGGAACCACGGACGTCTACTATGCGTACGCGGATCATCTACAGACGCCGCGGGTACTGACGCGCCCGAGCGACAACAAGATGGTCTGGCGCTGGGACAGCGCGGATCCATTTGGGCTTAATCAGCCTGAGGAGAATCCAAACCGGATTGCGATCTTCACATACAACCCGCGTTTTCCAGGGCAAATATTTGATAGGGAAACAAACAATTTTTACAATTATTTTAGGGATTATGATCCGCAGACCGCGCGATATATCCAAAGCGATCCGATTGGACTGAGCGGTGGCATTAACACTTATACCTATGTTGAGGGAAATCCAGTGAATCAGGTCGATCCACTGGGGCTGTGCAATTGCGGTAACATCTTGAACGATGCTTTAAATAATAATAACAATACTGGCTATGGCTATTATGGAAAAAAAGGCCCCGGCGAGGGGACTAACAAGTGTAATGCCTATGTCGATGATGCCTTGGACCGTACCGATGTGGCACCACGCCGCCATTTTGGCTTCGGCGGCCCAATTAGTGCCGGAACTTGGGCCGACCCGACAACGAATATCCCAAATTTTCCAATAGTTCAAACGCCACAACCTGGCGATATCGTGGCGGTCGCTCATCGCTATGGGGATGCTTCGGGCCATGTCGCCATAGTTGAAGTACCAGGAAAATCCTCGTTGGGAGCGGGGGCAAATGGTTCTCACAGAACGGGGTGGCCTTGGGATAAAAACCTGCAACCTAGCGGAACTCCAGTGTATAGGAGATGTACATGCCAATGACGCCTATTCCACTTCGGAAAAAATTCGCTGTATTTTTCCTATTGTGTCTACTTTTATCAACTACTATTTACTATCTTTACCCCCTAGGCGTCTTGGAAATCTATGGGAAAAGCATGCCACCCATGTGGTCATCAAATTTGGGAGAAATGAATTTTAAAGAAATCTACCAGCGATTGGGTCCACCTCAGGAAGATGTTTCAGCCAAGGACTATCAAAACTGGGTAGAGCATCACTGGTGGGGAGTAAAAATGCTGAAAATTATTGCTAGAGATTGCTGCGAGGCTACCGCAAAACCAAAGACTATTGTGTATATCGTTTACGTCAGCGGCTCATACAATCCGAAATATCGAAAAATAATTTACAAGTCCGATACCGACAATTGAATACCGTATTCGATTGTTAATATCTGCAGCTGACTAAAAATCGCCAGTTTCCAAGGACAACGCTAAAACTATACTCAAGAGTCTCTGTACGGCGGAACTAGTGTAGTGCTGCAATCTTGATCGTTCATATTGAATTTTGCTGCCGCGACGCAGATCTGTCATTGCTCGAGCGAGCGCAGCAGAGATTGCGCGACACGTAGCTATCACCCATATCGTCACCGTCGCAATAAGGTGAACGATGGCGATCGCAAGACGGGCCAAGAGGTTTCGTGCAATCGCGCTGCCGTCATCACAGGCCGAACCTAGCCGGGTCGCCGCGCCCCAGCCGCACCAGCGCCGGCTCGTCGCCGCTCAGGTCGATCACCGTGGTCGGCGTCATCGCGCAGGCGCCACCGTCGATGATCAGGTCGACCAGCTTGCCCATCTGCTCGCGGATCTCTTCCGGGTCGTTGAGCAGCACGTCGTCCGGGGTGATCAGGGTGGTGCCGATCAGCGGCTGGCCGAGCTCCTCGAGCAGCGCGTTGGCGATGGCGTTTTCCGGCACGCGCAGGCCGATCGTCTTGCGCGACGGGTGCGACAAGCGGCGCGGCACCTCGCGGGTGGCCTCGAGGATCACCGTGTAGGGGCCGGGCGTGGCCGCCTTGAGCAGGCGGAACTGGCGGTTGTCGACGCGCGCGTAGACGGCGATCTCGGACAGGTCGCGGCACAGCAAGGTCAGGTGGTGCTTGTCGTCGATGCCGCGGATGCGCCGCAGCTTTTCCACCGCGCCCTTGTCGTCGAGGTGGCACACCAGTGCATAGCACGAGTCGGTCGGCAGCGCGACGATGCCGCCGGCGTGGATGATCTGCGCGGCCTGCTTGATCAGGCGCGCTTGCGGATTGTCGGGGTGGATCTGGAAAAACTGGCTCATGCACTCGTTTCGGTAGGGTTAGCGCTGCAAGGTCTGCAGCGCGGCGATACGCTGCTCCATCGGCGGGTGGGTGGCGAACAGCGCGCCCCAGCCGGCGTTGCCGCCGGAGATGCCCGACGCGGCCATGCTCTGCGGCAGTTCGCCCGGCGCCAGCCCGCCCAGGCGCGCCAGCGCGTGCTGCATCGGCAAGGCGCTGCCAAGCAGCCCGGCCGAGCCGGCGTCGGCGCGGAACTCGCGCTGGCGCGAGAACCAGGCGACGATGATCGAGGCGAGCAGGCCGAACACGATCTCGCAGACGAACACGGTGACCATGTAGCCGATGCCGGGGCCGCGGTCGCTATTGCCGCGCAGCAGCACCTTGTCGACGAAGAAGCCGACCACCCGCGCCATGAACACGACGAAGGTGTTGACCACGCCCTGGATCAGGGTCAGCGTGATCATGTCGCCGTTGGCAACGTGGGCGATCTCGTGGCCGAGCACGGCCTCGATTTCCTCGCGGTTCATGCTTTGCAGCAGGCCGGTCGACACCGCTACCAGCGCCGAATTCTTGAACGCGCCGGTGGCGAAGGCGTTTGGCTCGCCCTCGTAGACGGCGACCTCGGGCATGCCTATGTGGGCGCGCTCGGCCAGCTGGCGCACCGTATTGACCAGCCACAGCTCGGTCGAATTGGCCGGCGTGTCGAGTACCCGCGCGCCGGTCGACCACTTGGCCATCGGTTTGCTGATCAGCAGCGAGAAGATCGAGCCGGTAAAACCGACCACCAGCGAGAACACCAGCAGCGCGTTGACGTTGATGCCGGCGCTGGTGACCGCGCGGCCGACGCCGAGCACGTTGAGCACGAGCGAAAGCACCAGCATCACGGCGAGGTTGGTGGCGAGGAACAGGATGATGCGTTTCATGGGCGGGCTCCGGGTGCGTCTACAGCAAACTCGCTATGGGTTCCCGCCAAGGGGGCGCCGAGCCCGGGAACCGATAGTGAGCGTGATCAGTGATGTCAGAGCCGTAACATAAGGCCGGCTTGCCGAAAATTCAAGTGCTAGAACCAGTCGTGCCACACCGGCGTGACGCCCGACGGCAGCGGCGGCAGCAGCGCGAAGTCGGCGCGCGACTCGCCCGGCGCGTGAAAATCGGTGCCGCGCGAGGCCAGGAAACCGTAGCGCCGCGCCAGGTCGGCATAGACCGGATACTGGTCCGGCGTGTGGCTGCCGGTGACCACTTCGATGGCGCTGCCGCCGAGCTGCTTGAACTCGTCGAACAGCGCGCCCTCGGCCACCGGGCTGAACTTGTAGCGGCCCGGGTGGGCGATGACGGCGATGCCGCCGGCAGCGCGGATCCAGCCGACCGCCTCCGACAGCGAGGCCCAGCGGTGCGGCACATAGCCGGGCTTGCCCTCGGTGAGGAAGCGGCGGAACACGTCGGCGATGCTGGTGGCGGCGCCGCACTCGACCAGGTAGCGGGCGAAATGGGTGCGCGACATCAGGTCCGGATTGGCGACGTACTTGAGCGCGCCTTCGTAGGCACCGGGGATGCCGGCGGCGGCCAGTTGGGCGGCCATGTCGCGTCCGCGCGCGTCGCGCCCGCTGCGCGTGGCGGCCAGGCCCCGCAGCAGCAACGCATCGGTTTCATCGATCTGCAGGCCGACGATGTGCACCGTCTGGCCGGCCCAGGTGATCGAGATTTCGACGCCGGCGACGAATTGCATGCCGACCGCGGCGGCGGCGGCGCGCGCGGCGACGATGCCGCCGACCTCGTCGTGGTCAGTCAGGCCCCAGACGTCGACGCCGGCCTTGCGCGCGTACTGCGCCACGGCCGCCGGCGACAAGATTCCGTCGGACACATTCGAGTGGCAATGCAAATCTACATTCAACATGGGGGCAAACGCTGCGGCACGGCTTCAGTGATGAAGCAACCATTGTACGCCGACTGCGGCCGGCCCCGCTTTCATTGGTCGGCGAGAAAGCTTTCGATCAGGCGCGCCAGCTGTTCGGGCTGATCGTGGTGCAGCATATGGCCGGCGTCGGCGATCATCGCCATCTGCACGTTCTTCAGGTGCGCCAGGCGGCGGTCGATTTCGATGCGCGCCTCCGGCTTGGGCCCCATCCACAGCCACATGTTGGTGTCGTCGGCCTCGACCCACAGCACCGGCGCGGTAATCGCGCTCCAGCAGGCCATCACCTCCTCGACCCGGTACAGGGTGGCGCCGGGCTGCTTGTGGGCCGGGTCGCCGAGGATTTCCCATTCGCCGGCGTCGTTCGGCGCCGACCAGTGCGGCGCCAGGAAGGCGGCGCGCGCGTCCGACAGGCGCGGGTTGGTCTTTTGCAGGCGCGCCGCCACCGCCGCCACGCTCGGGTAGCTGCGCAGCTGGGCCGGTTCGCGCAGCGCGGCGAGCCACTTGGCGTAGTGGCGCGGCGCCTTGTCGGCACTGGCAGCCGGCATGCCGAAGCCTTCCAGGTTGATCAGCCGGCGCACCCGCTCGGGCCGCACGCCGGCGTAGATGCCGACGACGTTGCCGCCCATGCTGTGGCCGAGCAGGTTGACCGGCGCGTCCGGCGTGTAATGGTCGAGCATGGCGTCGAGGTCGGCCAGGTAGTCGGGGAACCAGTAGGTGTCGGCGCCGGAGCGCTCGGTGAAGCCGAAGCCGCGCCAGTCCGGCGCGATGACATGCCAGTCGCCGGCGAGGTTGTCGGCGACGAACTGGAACGAAGCGCCGACGTCCATCCAGCCATGCACCATGAAGATGATAGGCGCGCCTTCCCTGCCCCAGTGGCGTACGTGGGTGCGCAGGCCGCGCACGGTGATGAATTCGGATCGGGATGGTTTCATGGCGGGCACCTGGGAGTATAAAAGAACGACCGTTCGAATTATACGCGGCTGTTGATTTCTTGCCGGCCAGCCCCATTTACGGTGGTCGGGCCGGCCGGCGGCCGAGCGGCGTAAAATACGCTGATTCCATCAACCTTCCCCCCACACACCATGGCTATCTACCAACTCGGCGCCGACGCGCCCCAGATCGACCCGACCGCCTGGGTGGCAGACTCGGCCAACCTGATCGGCAAGGTCACGCTCGGCGCCAACGCCACCGTCTGGTACGGCGTTACCCTGCGCGGCGACAACGAGCGCATCACCATCGGCGCCGACAGCAACGTGCAGGAAGGCACCGTGATGCACACCGACATGGGCTATCCGCTCACGCTCGGCGTCGGCGT
>JARXKM010000284.1 GCA_030272785.1 Pseudomonadota bacterium | reverse complement strand
CCAGCGCGCGTTCGATGACGATCTCGCGCTGCAGCGCGCTGAGCACCTTGGCGCTCTCGAGGAACTGGATGAAGCCGACCGCACCGGTGCCGAGGACGTCGATTTCCTGGGCCACGTAGAAGCGCGTGCCGGTCGAGGCGACCACCGCGCTTTGCTCGGCGCCGGCCATCTCGGTCAGGTCGGTCAGCCACACCAGCGCCTCGGAAATCTCGACTTCGTCGAAACCGACCGCCGACAGCTTGCGCGCCAGAGCCTCCGGCTCGGGACAGGCGTCCGGCCGGTAGTAGGTTTCGTAGAGGTAGACCAGGATATCGAACATGGCCCTACTCTATCAGTTAACGGCGTGCCGACACAAGCCCCGCGCAGTGCGATCAACGATTCATGCGCTGGAACAAGCCGCCAGGCAGGCGCTCGACCTGGCCGCTCAGCTCCAGTTCGAGCAACAACAGGCCGAGCTGGCCCGGCGCGCCGGCGCACAGCGGCGCCAGCGTGTCGGCGTCGTGTGGCGCGTGGCCCATTGCCGCCAGCAGCGCGCAGGCGGGCGCCGAAGCGCCGACGGCCCCCGCCGGCGCCCTCGCCGACGCATTGCCCGGCGTGGTCATCGAGGCCATCGAGGCCATCGCCACCAGCGGCGACAGGCGCAGTTCGCCGAGCACGTCGGCGGCCGACTCGACCAGCTTGGCGCCCTCCTTGATCAGCGCATGGCAGCCCTTGGCCAGCGCCGAATGGATCGAGCCCGGGATGGCGAACACGTCGCGGCCCTGGTCGGCCGCCAGCCGCGCGGTGATCAGCGAGCCGGACTGCGCGGCCGCCTCGATCACCAGCACGCCGGCCGCCAGGCCGCTGATGATGCGGTTGCGGCGTGGAAAGTTGTGCGGCAACGGCGGCGTGCCGAGCGGATATTCGCTGACGATGCAGCCCTCTTCGGCAATGCGGTGCGCCAGCGCATGGTTGCGCGACGGATAAACGCTGTCGGCGCCGGTGCCGATCACCGCCACCGTCGCGCCCGGCCCGCCCAGCGCGCCCAGGTGCGCCGCCGCGTCGATGCCCAGCGCCAGCCCGGAGACGATGGTCAGGCCGGCGCAGCTGAGCGCCTGGGCGAACACTTCGGCGTTCGCCAGCCCCTGCAAGCTGGCGTTGCGGCTGCCGACGATGGCCAGCATCGGCGCCGCCAGCAGCGCCGGCCGGCCTTTCAGGTACAGCAGCGGCGGCGCATCGGCGATCTGCGCCAGCGGCGCCGGGTAGGCCGGATCGGCTTCGGTGAGCAGGAAATTGCCCGGCTCGGCCAGCCAGTCCATGGTCAGCGCAACCTGGCGCGCGAGCTCGGCCGGCGCCGCCTCGCTGAGCGCGCGCGCGAGCGCCGCCGGCACCAGCGCGGCCAGCGCGGCGTAGCCGGCGTCGAAGATGGCCTCGGGGGTGCCGAACTGGGCAATGAGCCGGCGCAGCGTGCCGCGCCCCACACCGGCAGTGTGCTGCAGGCGGATCCAGCCGGCCTGGGTGGCCAGGTCGGCGGTGGTCAGGGGCGGGGAATCCGTGGCCTGCACGGCGCGCTTACTCCGGTGATTTGGCCGCGTCGCCGACTTCCACCGGCTGCGTCACCTGCATGATCAGGCCGTAGGAAACATGCTTGAACACGCGGAATATGAACAGGGTCCCGATCTGTTCGTCGGGCAGCTTGATCATCGTCTTGCCCAGTCCCAGCAAGCCTGGCTTGCCGCCCGGGTCGGCGATGGTCTGACCGAAATGATACAGCTGCAGCACGGCGCCGACATCGAGTCCGTCAAGCGATCCGCGATTGACGCTGATGACCTGGTTCTGGCCGGCATAACTGACGCCCGAATAGATCGACAGCACGCGCGCGCCGATCGGGCGCTCCGGCTGGTGCGGCACGTAGTTGCGGATCGGCGTGGGCGGCGCCGGCAGCAGGCGGTCGCCCACCCCCATCTCCTGCTTGGCGCTGGCCACCGTGAAGCTGTGCACGTCGACGCCCGGCTTGGCCTCGGCCTGCAGCTTGACCGTGCCCAGGTACACCGCCTCGTAGCCGAGCAGGTGGCCGTCGTCCGGATCCTTCAGCGCCGCGCCGGGCCGGAACACCTGGAACGAGGTGCCGCCGTTGAGGGCGCCGCGCACGTACAGCTTGTCGTCCTTGCCCAGGTACACGCGGCCGTCCTGCAGCGCGGCAATGCGCGGCGCGCCCTGCAGTTCGCCTTCCTCGACGATCAGCGGCATCGACAGGAACGGTTCGATCACGCCGGACGGAATCGACTGCACCGCGTCGGTGCCCAGCCCCTCGGCGCGCACCTGCGGCGACAGGCGCGTCAGGCCAGCCAGCGCGGCGTCGCCGGCGCCCGGCCGGGTCAGGCTCAGGCGCCCGTTGGCGCGGTCGAAATAGACGATCTGGCCCGGATAGATCCAGTGCGGATTGCGGATCTGTTCGCGATTCATGCCCCACACCTGCGGCCAGCACCACGGATGCTCGAGGAACTTGCCCGAAATATCCCACAGGGTGTCGCCGCGCACCACCAGGTGCTGGTCCGGCGCGTTCGGACGGAACTCACAGGATGCGGCCGCGGCCGGGGCGGCCACGACACAGGCAAAAAGCGCCGCGACCGCTGCGCGGGTGCCGACTGTGATAAAATTTTTCATTGAGATGTCCGTTAAATGCGGCATGAAAACGGCGCTGACGGCTGCGCCCGTCCCCTCGCCGGTGATGCGGGTTGCGACGCAAGCGCACTCCTCGCACCCGGCGCACGGATGATAAAGGTTGCCGAACTGGATCAAATTCTGCCCATAAATCCTTGAACTAGCAAGACAAACCATGTGCGGACCGCCTCTCCAGCCGCTGCCATCTGTTGCCATCTGTTGCGTTTTTGTTGATTTAGGGCATTATCTTGACTTGCCCGCGTGAAACCATTATTTAATACATACTGACTCGTCCCTTCCTATGGCCTTACTGAATATCCTGCGCTACCCCGACGCCCGCCTGCACAAGGTGGCCAAGCCGGTCACCGACTTCGGCGAGCGGCTCGCCAAGCTGGTCGCCGACATGGCCGAGACCATGTACGACGCCCCTGGCGTCGGCCTGGCCGCCAGCCAGGTCGACGTGCACGAACAGCTCGTCATCATCGACATTTCCGACACCAAGGATGCGCTGCAGGTGCTGGTCAATCCCGAGATCACCTGGTACAGCGACGACAAGCAGGTCTACGACGAAGGCTGCCTGTCGGTGCCGGGCATCTACGACGGCGTCGAGCGCGCCGCGCGCGTCAAGGTGCGCGCCCTCGACCAGCACGGCAAGGCGTACGAACTCGAGGCCGACGGCCTGCTGGCCGTGTGCATCCAGCACGAGATGGACCACCTGCTCGGCAAGGTGTTCGTGCAATACCTGTCGCCGCTCAAGCGCAACCGCATCAAGGCCAAGATGCTTAAGGAAGAACGCGGGCTCGAACGCGAAGCGGCCCTGCGCGCGGCCGGGCGCCGCTACTAGGGCGCGCCGCATGAACGTCATCTTCGCCGGCACGCCGGAGTTCGCCGCCGAGGCGCTCGCCGCCCTCCACGCGGCCGGCTTCACGATCCCGCTGGTACTGACCCAGCCGGACCGCCCGGCCGGGCGCGGGCTGCAGCTGCACGCCTCGGCCGTCAAACAGTTCGCGCTGGCGCATGACATCGAGGTGCTGCAGCCGCTGTCGCTGCGCCAGGACAGCGCCGACCCGCTGCGCGCCGAGCAGGCGCGCGCCGCCCATGCGCGCCTGCTGGCGACCGACTACGACGTGATGGTGGTGGCCGCCTACGGCCTGATCCTGCCGCGCAGCACGCTCGACATCCGCCCGTGCATCAACATCCACGGCTCGCTGCTGCCGCGCTGGCGCGGCGCCGCGCCGATCCACCGCGCGATCGAGGCGGGCGACCGGGAAACCGGCGTAACCATCATGCAGATGGAGGAAGGGCTCGACACCGGGCCGATGCTGATGATCGAGCGCGTCGCCATCGACGCCACCGACACCACCGCCAGCCTGCACGACAAGCTGGCCGCGCTGGGCGCGCGCATGATCGTTGCCACCTTGCAGAAAATGGCCCAGGGGCCGCTCGAAGCGGTGGCGCAGCCGGCCGCCGGCGTGACCTACGCGGCGAAAATTACCAAAGATGAGGCGCGCCTCGATTTCGCGCTGCCGGCGCAGCAGCTGGCGCGCCAGATCCGCGCCTTCAATCCGTTTCCGGGCGCCCACGCGCAGGTCAACGGCGTCACCATCAAGATCTGGGGCGCCGAGGCGCTCGATGCCGGCAGCGGCGCGCTGGCCGGCCAGGTGCTGGCGGCCGACGCCACCCACGGCATCGTGATCGCCTGCAACGGCGGCACCTTGCGCCTGACCGAGCTGCAAAAGCCGGGCGGCAAGCGGCTCGCCGCCGCCGAGTTCCTCAAGGGTTTCCCGCTCGCGGAACTGTGTTTCGACTGATTAGTTGGGCTTGGGCAGGGCGGCGTCGTCGAGGTGCTCGGCCATGTACTGGCGCAGGATCTGGTTGATGCGGGTCTGGTAGCCGGGACCGGCGCCCTTGAACCAGTCGAGCATGTCGGTGTCGAGGCGGATCGTGACGATCTGCTTGAGCGCCACCACATTGTTCTTCGGTGCTGCCGAGCGGGTCTCGGCGGCGCTCGGTGCATCCCATTGCTGGGCGAATTCTTTGTTCATCTGAATATCCTGTGCGTGCGTGTCATGGTGAGAGGGAGCGGCGCCCGCAGCCACCCCACCCCGATTCTCGTTGCGCCATGTATCGCAAAGATTGCTGTAATACCGCATTTTGTATCGTTTTGTAACAATTAGTCGGTAGACACATGCAGATACAAAGCACATGAGATACAAAACCGCTGCAACGGCAGCGGCGAAAAACCAAATAGTCGCGATGCCGTATAATTTTAGACCCCCGCGCCCCACTGAAAGCTGTCCCGATGTCCGCCACCGCCCTCGCCGCCCCCGCCGCTCCCGCCGCTCCCGTGTCCCAGACCGACATCGCGCTGCGCGCCATCCTGGCGCGCCGGATCATGATCCTGGACGGCGCGATGGGCACCATCATCCAGCAATACCAGCTGGGTGAAGCGGACTACCGCGGCGCGCGCTTCGCCGCCTTCGCCGCGCCGGCCGGCAGCGGCGCGCGCGAGCTGTTCGTCAAGGGCAACAACGAACTGCTGACCCTGACCCAGCCGCACATCGTCCAGGAAATCCACGAGCGCTACCTGGCGGCCGGCGCCGACCTGATCGAAACGAACACCTTCGGCGCCACCAGCATCGCCCAGGACGACTACCACATGGGCCACCTGGCGTACGAGATGAACGTCGCCGCCGCCAGGCTGGCGCGCGCCGCCTGCGCCAAGTACAGCAGCGTGGACCAGCCGCGCTTCGTCGCCGGCGCGCTCGGCCCGACGCCGAAGACCGCCTCGATTTCGCCCGACGTCAACGACCCGGCCGCGCGCAACGTCAGCTTCGACCAGCTGGTGGCGGCCTACCACGAGCAGGTGCGCGGGCTGGTCGACGGCGGCGCCGACCTGCTGCTGGTCGAGACCATCTTCGACACCCTCAACTGCAAGGCGGCGCTGTTCGCCATCGACCTGTACTTCGACGAGCACCCGCAAATGGCGCGCCTGCCCTTGATGATCTCGGGCACCGTCACCGACGCCTCCGGGCGCATCCTGTCGGGCCAGACCGTGCCGGCGTTCTGGAACTCGGTGCGCCACGCCAGGCCGCTCACCATCGGCCTCAATTGCGCGCTCGGCGCAGCCCTGATGCGTCCGTACGCCGAAGAACTGTCGCAGATCGCCGACACGTTCGTCTGCATCTACCCGAACGCCGGCCTGCCCAACCCGATGAGCGACACCGGCTTCGACGAACTGCCGGCCGACACCTCGGCGCTGCTGCGCGAATTCGCCGACGCCGGCTTCATCAACATCGCCGGCGGCTGCTGCGGCACCACCCCCGAACACATCGGCGCGATCGCCGCGCTGCTGGCCGAGCGCGCCCCGCGCGTGCTGCCCGAGGTGCCGGTGGCGCTGCGCCTGTCCGGCCTGGAGCCGTTCACGGTCGACGCCGACTCGCTGTTCGTCAACGTCGGCGAGCGCACCAACGTCACCGGCTCGAAGGCGTTCGCCCGCATGATCCTCAA
>JARXKM010000029.1:25576-30071 GCA_030272785.1 Pseudomonadota bacterium | reverse complement strand
TCACTCGTCCTTCAGTTCCTCGATCAGGTCGACATACTGCTGCATCGCGTCTTCCTTCGAAGTGCCCTTGAAACCATCCCACGCGTCGAACTTGGCGCGCCCGACCATGTCGGTAAAGCCTGGCCGCTCGCCGGTGGCATCGCCCGCCGAGGCCTGCTTGTACAGGCCGTAAATCTTCAGCAACGTCATGTTGTCGGGGCGCTCAGGCAGGTTTTTCGAATCGGCCTGTGCCTGGGCGAACTGTTCTTGCATGCTCATAAACACTCCTGGGAAGGGAAAAAGCGGCCTTAGACGGCCAGCAGTTCGACGTCGAAAATCAGGGTGGCGTTGGGCGGAATCGCGCCACCGGCGCCGCGTGCGCCGTAACCGAGGCTGGCCGGAATCGTCAGGCGGCGCGCGCCGCCGACCTTCATGCCCTGCACGCCTTCGTCCCAGCCCTTGATGACCTGGCCGGCGCCGAGCGAAAAGCGGAATGGATCGTTGCGGTCCTTGCTCGAATCGAACTTCGCGCCGGTGGTGCCGTCGTCGTTGCGCAGCCAGCCGGTGTAGTGCACGGTGACGTGCTGGCCGGCTTGCGCCTCGGCGCCTTCGCCGACGATGCTGTCGTCATATTGCAGGCCGGATGCGGTGGTGATAGTGGTCATGGTGTGCTTTCGTGATCAGGGTGATTGGCGATTGTAGTGCATGGCGTGTCAAAGCGCCATGCCGTCCGGCTGGCAGTGCGCGAGCGCGCGCTTGCCGGCGCGATATGCCGGGAAAGCAGAACGGCCCCGGCATTTCCACGTAGAATATCGTTTTGGCCCCTTTCGAGCGAACCTCCCCCATGCTGCGTAGTTTTCACCGGTTTTTCCTCTCTGTCGTAGGGTGCGCGTTGCTCGCCGGTGCGGCCCAGGCCAACGTCGTGGTCGTGCTCAATTCGCGCGACGCCACCATCAAGCTGCTGAACCCGCAGACCTATGCCGAGATCGCCACATTTCCAGTGGGCAAGGAGCCGCACCACCTGATGGCCACGCCCGACAACAAGTCGGTCATCGTCGCCAGTTCGGTGGGCAACGAGCTGATCTTCCTCGACCCGGTCAGCGGCCAGATCCAGCGCCGCCTCAAGGACGTGCTCGATCCGTACCAGATCGGCTTCTCGCCCGACCAGAAATGGTTCGTCAGCGCCTCGCTGCGCCTCGACCGGGTCGACATCTACAAGTACGACGGCGCCAACCTGGTGCTGGCCAAGCGCGTGCCGCTCGGCAAACTGCCCAGCCACATGGCCTTCAACAAGGCCAGCGACACCGTCTTCATCACGCGCCAGGGCACCGACCAGGTCAGCGCCATCGACCTGGCCACCCAGAGCGTGAAATGGACCGTCCCGGTCGGCAAGCTGCCGGCCGGCATCGCCATGACGCCGGACGACAAGTACCTGCTGGTGGGCATCATGGGCAGCGACTATGTCGAGGTGATCGACTGGCGCACCCAGAAGACGGTCAAGCGCATCAAGGCCGGCGACGGCACCCACAATTTCCGTTCGCTGGGCGACAAGCGCCACACCTTCGTGTCGAACCGGGTGTCGAACACCATCAACATCATCGACCAGGTGACCTTGGAAAATGTCGGCACCATCAACGTGCCGGGCGGCCCCGATTGCATGGAGCTGACCAAGGACGGCAAGACCCTGTGGGTGACCCTGCGCTGGATCAAGAAGGTCGCCGTGATCGACGTCGCCAGCCGCAAGGTCATCAAGCTGATCCCGGTCGGCCGCTCGCCGCACGGCGTCTTCTTCGCCGATTCGGCGCCGCGCCTCTGATGAACGTGAACGCGCGCTGCACGCTGGCCGCCGCGCTGCTGCTGGCGGCCGCCGCCCCGATCGACGGCGTCGCCGCCGACGCCTGCCGCGGCACCATCTACCTGACGTTCGACACCGGCAGCCAGTCGCAGGCCGAGTTCATCGCCGCCACGCTGAAGAAGCACCACGTCAAGGCCACCTTCTTCATGGCCAATGAAAAGACCACCCGCGGCGACTACTCGCTCGATGCGTCGTGGGGGCCGTACTGGAAGGCCCGCGTCGCCGAGGGCCACGCCTTCGGCACCCACACCTTCGACCATGTCTACTACCAGGGCGACGCCGCGCACGGCAAGATCGCCGTCAAGCCGCAGTTCGGCGCGCACGCCGGCCAGCCGCTGGCCTGGACGCCGGCCGAATACTGCGGCGAACTGAAACGGGTCGGCCAGCGCTTCCACGACCTGACCGGCGGCGCGCTCGATCCGATCTGGCGCGCGCCGGGCGGCAAGGTGTCGCCGCGCACCCTGGCCGCCGCCAAGGCCTGCGGCTACACCCACTTCGGCTGGGCGCCGGCCGGCTTTTCCGGCGACGAGACTTCCAGCGCGGCCTTCCCCAATGCACTGCTGCTGCAGCGCGCGCTGGCCAGGCTGAAAGATGGCGACATCTTCCTGGCGCACCTGGGCATCTGGTCGCGCAAGGACCCATGGGCGCCGGCCGACCTGGAACCGCTGATCGTCGGCCTGCAGCAGAAAGGCATGTGTTTCGCTACACTACGCGAGCACCCTGATTTTCCGAAAGCCCCATGATCCAGTTTCTGATTGACTTGTTCGGCGCCGTCCAGGGCTGGCTGTTCGAGCACGCGGTCGAGCCGTTCATGTTCTTCGCCGGCCTGGGCGAGTTCACCGAGGACGCCTTCGAAGGCACCGAGTGGTTCCTGATCGGCATGGTCGAACTGGCCGCGCTGTACCTGGTGCTGCGCCCGCTCGAAGCGGCCATCCCGGTGCGTCCGCTGGCCGATCGGCGCGCGCGCTGGAACGATTTCGTCTACACGCTGGTGCAGCGCCTCGGCCTGTTCTCGATCGCCATCTTCTTCACGCTCGACCCGCTGATGGACTACGTGGCCGGCCTGCTGCGCTTCGAAGGCGTGCATCCGTTCAACCTCGAAGCGCTGCTGCCGTCGATGCCGCCGGTGGCGGCGTTCCTGCTCTACCTGGTGGTGATCGATTTCTGCGATTACTGGTTCCACCGCGCCCAGCATCACTTCAACTGGTGGTGGGGCCTGCACAGCCTGCACCACAGCCAGATGGATATGAACCTGTGGAGCGACAACCGCAACCACCTGCTCGACGACCTGCTGCGCGACATCGTCATGGCGGTCATCGCGCTGGCGATCGGCGTGCCGCCGGCCCAGTTCATCCTGCTCGTGTCGCTGTCGCGCGCGCTGCAAAGCCTGCAGCATGCCAACGTGCGCATCCATTTCGGCCGCTTCGGCGAGCGTCTGCTGGTGTCGCCGCGCTATCACCGCACCCACCACGCGATCGGCCTCGGTCACGAATCGGCCGGCCAGGGCACCCTGGGCGGCTGCAATTTCGCCGTGCTGCTGCCGGTCTGGGACCTGCTGTTTCGCACCGCCCGCTATCAGGACGGTTACGCCGCCACCGGCGTGCGCGACCAGCTGCCGGCCCCGGCCGGCAGCGCCCGCAACTACGGGCGCGGCTTCTGGCAGCAGCAATGGTTCGGCCTCAAGCGGATGGTCGAATACGCCCGCCGCGGCGCCCCCTGATGCGCGCCGTGCTGACCGCCTACGGGCGCGCACTGGCCTCGCAGTTCAGCGGCCGCATGCTGATGCTGTCGATCCTGCCGTTCGTGTTGTCGGTGGCGCTGTGGGGCGCGCTGCTGTACGCCGGCTTGCAGCCGCTGATCGACTACGTGCAGGCGCTGTTCGCCGGCCATGACGGCTTTCGCGCCAGCGGCGGCCTGCTCGCCATGTTCGGCCTGGGCATGCTCAAAACCATGGTGGTGCCGCTGGTGGCGATGTTGCTGTTGCTGCCGCTGATGATCCTGACCTCCCTGCTGTTCATGGGCGTGGCGGCGATGCCGGCGATCGGCCGCCACGTCGGCGCGCGCCAGTTCGCCACGCTCGAGATGAAGCAAGGCGGCAGCCTGCTCGGCAGCCTCGGCCTGTCGCTCGGCACGGTGCTGCTGTTCATGTTGCTGTGGCTGCTGACCTTGCCGCTGTACCTGTTTCCGCCGCTGGCGCTGGCAACCCAGGTGGTGCTGTGGGGCTGGCTGACGGCACGCGTGATGAGCTACGACGCGCTCGCCGCGCACGCCAGCGCCGACGAGCGGCGCGCCCTGCTGCTGGCGCATCGCTGGCCGCTGCTGGCGATCGGCATGGTGTCCGGCGCGGCCGGCGCCTTGCCCGGCGTCGTCTGGATCGGCGGCGCGCTGATGTCGGTGCTGCTGTTCCCCTTGCTGGCCATGCTGTCGCTGTGGCTGTACCTGGTGATCTTCATTTTCACCGGCCTGTGGTTCCAGTATTACTGCCTGCAGGCGCTGCGCGAATTGCGCGCTCGCGCAATCGAATCGGCGCTTCCCGACGGCGGTTGCGTGGCACACTAGACATGGCGAATTGACCACTGCGCGTTCGTCGCCGGCGGCGTCGAATTTCACCTGATCCTGTCAATTCATGCAGGTTTATGCAGGCCCGATATCAAGTTGATA
>JARXKM010000029.1:0-25476 GCA_030272785.1 Pseudomonadota bacterium | reverse complement strand
CGAGTTGTTGTCGAAGTGCTTTTAATCGGTTAGCTCGCCGTTGTTTTTTTGAGAAAAAAATCGGCGCGCGGGATTTTTGTCGAACAGTGCTACGTGTCCGATGCATTGATGTGGTGGAATGGTAAGCATGCGATGGCCAGGTTCTGGAGTGGGATTGTGGTTGTAATTCGCGCAAACTTTGAAACGGCCTCACTCACTCGAACGACCCATGCAACGAGCAACGATGGCGATGGTCTGGACGGCGAGCGCGGACGATAGATTCATACCGGTTGAGCCATCATGGAAAGAAATAGTCGAACAGAAGGCTCCGGCACCGTAGCGAGCGCGGTGCGCAAACTGCGCGAGCGCGCGGCGTCGTTCAATCGCGGCCGCGGCCGCACCGAACCGACCTTCGAGAGCGAGGGCCAGCCGGCCGACGCCGACGCCAGCCGCCTGCACTATCCCCAGCCGCACCTGTCGCTGGTGCCCGAAGCGGCGCCCGATGCAGCCGCCACCGCGCCCGACGGCAAGCCGCCGAAGCGGCGCAGGCGCATCAAGCCGGCGCTCGCCTTGCTGCTGCTGATGCTGCTGTCGCTGTTCGCCTGGTGGCTGGTGCAGGAAACCCGCACCTCGGCCATGCAGGCGCAGTTTTTCACCAGCCTGGTCAAGAAGGTCAGCTACAAGGTCGAAGCGGGGCCGAGCAACGCGATCCGCTTCCCGTCCGACAGCCCGTACGACGAGCGGCTCGGCTACGCCAACATGCCCGACTACCTGGCCAAGCTGAAGGCGCACGATTACGAAATCGTCGCCCAGGCGCGGCTGTCGCCGAAGGCGCTCGAACTGGCCGACATGGGCCTGTTCGCCACCTACCGCGAAAAGACCAAGGTCGGCCTGGCGATCTACGACGCCCAGAACCAGCCGCTGTTTACGGCGCGCTATCCGGAGCGCGTGTACGACAATTTCGACAGCGCGCCGCTGCTGCTGATCAAGAGCCTGCTGTTCATCGAGAACCGCGAGCTGCTCGACCCGACCTATCCGAAGCGCAACCCGGCGGTCGAATGGGACCGCTTCAGCAAGGCCGTGTTCGACAAGTCGCTGCACATGTTTACCGGCGGCGACAAGCGCTCGGCCGGCGGCAGCACCCTGGCCACCCAGATCGAAAAATACCGCCACTCGCCGGACGGGCGCACCAGCTCGCTCAAGGACAAGCTGCGCCAGATGGTCTCGGCCACCTTGCGCGCCTACCAGGGCGGCGAAGACACCACCGCGGTGCGGCGCCAGATCGTCGTCGACTACCTCAATACGGTGCCGCTGTCGGCCAAGACCGGTTACGGCGAAGTGAACGGCATCGGCGACGGCATGTGGGTCTGGTACGGACGCGACTTCGCCTCGCTCAACGGCGCCCTGAAGGGCCCGATCGACACGCCCGCAGCGGCGCTCGCCTACAAGCAGGCGCTCAGCCTGATGATCGCCCAGCGCCGCCCGGCCCACTACCTCGGCGCCGGCGCCCAGGACCTCGAAGAGCTCACCAACACGCACCTGCGCGTGCTGGCCCAGGCCGGCATCATCACGCCGGCGCTGCGCGACCTGGCCGGCAAGCAGAAGCTGCATCCGTCGTCCGGCACCGGGGTGGCGCCGCCGGCGGCCAATTCGTTCACCACCCGCAAGGCCTCGAACGCGGTGCGCACCCACTTGTCGACCTTGCTGGGCGACTCGCGCCTTTACAACCTCGACCGGCTCGACCTGACGGTGGCCAGCACGCTCAACGCCGACGCCCAGAAGGCCGTCACCGAGCGCCTGCGCGGCCTGCGCGACACCGAATCGGCGACCGCCGCCGGCCTGACCGGCAAGGGCATGCTGGGCAACGGCAACCCGGCCAACGTGGTCTACAGCTTCACCCTGATCGAGCGCGGCGCCGACGCCAACTATCTGCGCGTGCAGACCGACAATTACGACCAGCCGCTCGACATCAACGAAGGCGCCAAGCTCGATCTCGGCTCGACCGCCAAGCTGCGCACCTTGGTCACCTACATGGACATCGTCGACCAGCTGCACCAGCGCTACGAGCCGATGTCGGCGGCCGACCTGAAAAAAGTCGCGGTCGACCCGAAGGACAACATGTCGCGCTGGGGCGTCGACTACTTCCTCGGCCTGAAGGCGGGCGCCGACCGCGGCCTGCCGGCAATGCTGGAAGCGGCGATCGAACGCAAGTACTCGGGCAGCCCGGGCGAAGGCTTCTTCACCGGCGGCGGGCTGCACCACTTTGGCAACTTCAGCAAGCTCGACGACTCGCGCATCCTGACCGTGCGCCAGGCGCTGCGCAACTCGACCAACCTGGTGTTCGTGCGCCTGATGCGCGACGTGGTGCGCTACTACATGTTCCAGCTGCCCGGTTCGTCGGCGGCGCTGCTGGCCGACTCGGACGATCCGCGCCGCGCCGAATACCTGGCGCGCTTCGCCGACCGCGAGGGACGCGAATTCCTCGGCAAGTTCTACAACAAGTACAAGGGCAAGACGCCGGCCGACGCCGAAAAAGCGCTGCTGGCGAGCTTCCGTCCGACCCCGTCGCGGCTGGCCGCTGCCTACCGCACCATCTGGCCGGGCGGCAGCGCCGAGCAGTTCGGCGCCTTCATCAAGGCCAACCTGCCGTCGGCCAACGAGGTGCCGGCCGAGCGCATCGCCAAGATGTACGAGACGTACGACCCGGCCGCCATGTCGCTGGCCGACCGCGGCTACGTGTCGTCGATCCACCCGCTCGAACTGTGGGTCGTCGGCTACCTGCGCACCCACCCGAACGCCGGCTGGAAGGAAGTGGCCGACGCCAGCGTCAAGGAGCGCCAGGAAGTGTATTCGTGGCTGTTCAACACCCACCGCAAGCATGCGCAGGACAAGCGCATCGCCGGCCTGATCGAAGTCGAAGCGTTCCTCAAGATCCACGCGCAATGGAAAAAGATGGGCTACCCGTTCGACTCGCTGGTGCCGTCGTACGCGACGGTGCTGGGCGCCTCGGCCGACCGGCCGGCCGCGCTGGCCGAAGCGATGGGCATCATCGTCAACGGCGGCGTGCGCAAGCCGGTGCAGCGCATCGACGCGCTGCACTTCGCCAAGGGCACGCCGTACGAAACGCTGGTCAAGCACGCGAAGGCCGAAAAATTCGAGCAGGTCATTTCGCCCGACGTCGCGCGCGTGGTCGCCGACGCCATCCGCGGCGTCGTCTCGGACGGCACCGCCAAGCGCGTCAAGTCGGCCTTCATCGCCGCCGACGGCAGCGTCATCGCTGTGGGCGGCAAGACCGGCACCGGCGACCAGCGTTTCGACGTCTACGGCGCCGGCGGCCGGCTGATCGAATCGCGCTTCGTGAACCGCTCGGCCACCTTCGTCTTCAATATCGGCGAGCGCTTTTTCGGCAGCATGACCGCCTACGTGCACGGCCCGGACGCGGCCCACTACGACTTCACCAGCGCCTTGCCGGTGCAGCTGCTAGTGGTGCTGGCGCCCAGCCTGATGCCGATGATCGACCCCGAGGCCGCCGCCAAGGCGAAGATCGCCGCCGCCACCGCCGCGGCCGCGCCGCCGGTGGTGGCGGCGGTGGCGCCGGTGGCGAAGGCGGCCGGCGTGGAAGGCGCCGCGATGAAGGCGGCGCTGCCCGCCAAGCCACTGGTCGACAAGCTGGCGGCCGCCAAGCCGGATGCTGCCAAGCCGGCGGTGCCGAAACCCGCCGCCAGGCCGGCCGCCGACCAGCCGGCCGCTGCCAAGCCGGCCGCTGCCAAGCCGGCGGCGGAGAAGCCCGCAGACAAGCCCGCCGACAAGCCGGCCGCCGCCAAGCCCGCCAAAGCGAAGGACGCGGTGGCGAAGCCGGCGCAATCGAAAGTCGACAGCGCTGCCGACGGCGCGACGCCCGCGGCGAAGAAGGCGGTCACGCCGGCGACGGCCGACAAGCCTGACAAGCCTGCCAAGCCGGCCAAGGCTGCGAAACCGGCCAAGCCGGAAGTGGTCCCGCAGCGCCCGCAAGAGCTGTTCTGACGCCGCCCCCGGCGCGCCGCCTTGCCAACGGCCCCGCTGAAACGGCGGGCGTGGTTCAAAAAAGGCCTATTTTGGGTAACACAGGCGAGCGAAATAATTTCACCAAAACAATGGAATTTTAATCATCCGGGAGTCGTACCAGGAGGCTTGCGGCCTCCCACGACTCAAGCTCGCTGTGGCTGAAGCGGGCCCAAGCCGAGGAGCGTGAGCCAGTGGGATGGTCTTGGCCTGTCATCAGCTCGGTCGGACTTTTACCGACCCGCTGCGGAGCCCGGCTGCGCAGGAAGCAGCGATGGTTCAGGAAGAATTGCAGGAGGTGCAAGTACGAGCCGCCGAGCTGGCGACGCAGTGTGAAGTAGTTTCGCAACCTTGAGTGCAGATTCTCGACCAGCGCGCTCGAGCGCGGTGTCTGCGCCATGGCCTGCGCCACAGCGTCGAAGGCGGCATGGAATTGAGCGCCCATCCTGGCGCGCAGCCGGTTCCACCCTTGCCAGTTTGCGGGTGATGTGCTCGGCTTGCGGTGCAGCACGCAAGCGGCGCGCACGAGGGGTTCCGGCAATTGGTGGGCGATCGCGATCGTGCTCAGCTTGTCATCGAGTACGCCGGCGAACGCGAGCAGGCCGAAGGACTGGCCGAGCAAGCCGAGGGAAAAGTGCAGGAGAAGGCAGGCGACGTCAAGCAAGCTGCGAAAGACATCGTCAAGGATCGTGGCAACCGCTGATCGACCTTGCCCATATGGCGCAGCCGTGCGTGTCGCGGCTGTTCTTTACCATATGAAGTTTTTATGCTGCTAACATTTACATGCCCGGCGGTGTCGGGATGCGACAGCAGCGCCGAGAATCGCCGGCGCTGTGCAGTTTGTGCTTGCCGAGTAGCAATAAAGAACAGTACCATCTTCTAAACGCAGCAGTGTCATCGCGCCGCCCAGCCTTCGCGTCGGCCTCGACCTCGCCGCATGTCGCACAGTTTGTCCCAGCTGTGCCACTTGGCGGAGCGCCGCCCATTACCCCCGCTCCACGTCTTCCCGCTATGCGCGCGTCGCATCAGGCCACTCTCTGCAGCTCGGGAAAAATATGATCCAGCACAATCAAGGAAGAGGCAACACATGAAGACAGTCCAACAGGAAGTAGATGAGCGCAGCAACCTGACCGGCAACAACCAGCTCGAATTGCTGCTGTTCCGGCTCGGCGGCGACCACAACGGCGAGCGCAACGAACTGTTCGGGATGAATGTTTTCAAGATCCGTGAAATTGTCGCCATGCCGGCGGTGACCGCGATTGCCGGCGCGATGCCGCACGTGCTGGGCGTGGTCAATTTGCGCGGCGCCATCATCCAGGTCATCGACTTGCCGGCCATTGCCGGCTGCGTGCCGCGCTCGGGGCTCAACATCATGCTGGTGACCGAGTTCGCCCGCACCACCCAGGCATTCGCGGTCGAGTCGGTCGAAGAAATCGTGCGACTCGACTGGAAGCACGTGATGTCGGCCGAACACAGCGCCGGCACCGGCGGCCTGGTGGCGAGCATCGCGCGCCTCGATCAAGGTAGCGACAGCTCGCGCCTGGCGCAGGTGCTCGACCTCGAGACCATCTTGCGCAACATGAATCCGACCGACCGTCCGGACGTCACCCGCGCCGCCATTGGGGAGTCCATCAAGATCAAGCCGGGCTCGGTGATTCTGGCCGCCGACGATTCGCTGGTCGCGCGCGCCCTCATCGAGGAGGGCCTCACGGCCATGGGCCTGCCGTTCATTATGACCAAGACCGGCAAGGAAGCGTGGGAACTGCTCAACACCATGGCCGACAAGGCAGAGGCCGATGGGGTGGGCGTTTCCGATCGCGTCGCGCTGGTGCTGACCGATTTGGAAATGCCGGAAATGGATGGCTTCACGCTGACCCGCTTGATCAAGAAAGAAGCGCGCTACAAGGGCATTCCGGTGCTGATTCACTCATCCTTGTCGGGCACCACCAACGAGGAGCACGTGCGCACGGCCGGCGCCGATGCCTATGTTGCGAAATTCAACGCGGGCGAACTGGCTGAGGCGCTGCGCGCGCTGCTGTAACGGTTTGACGGGGTCGACTCAGAAAACGGAATTCAAAGTACGTTAAGACTTGAAGCTGGAATCCATCGGTACAGGGTAGGAATAGATACGCCGCCTGGGCGATGGCCGTGCGCAGCTGATGGTAAGACTCGATGCGGTTTTGTGAACGGTGGACATTACGCTCCTGTGGCGGATTACGCAGATAGCGCAGCGTGTAGATGCTGCGGATGAGCTTGTCGAATTCGAAGATTGCCCGCCGCGTCGGGTTCGTCGTGGTGTAGGTGCACAGCTTGCGTATCAGCGTGCCCTGGGTCATCTCCTTCAGCCCGAGTGTGGCGACGATTTGATTCATGTTCTGGTTTTCGTCGACGATCGCCGGCAGGTCAACCTGGCCGACCGGGCAGATCAAGTATTTCTCGTACAGCGCAGGGTCATCGGCGCAATTCAGTTCCTTCAGTTGTTTATGCATGGCGGTGAAGCGCGGCTCGAAGCGCGGCCCGAAGCAGTACAGAATGGCGAAGTTGGCCTTGTTGACGCTGTGCTTGTCGCCGGTGATCGCCATTGGCACGATGTCCGACGTGTTGCGATACCAGATGTCAAACACATGGCGCCCGCGAGCGCGCGGTCGGTCAATGTTTTAACGCGGCGCTTGCATAGTGGGTCGAATGTTGGCATCGTAGCCATCCATGAAACCTATGCGCAGCGTCATGTCCCGAATCCGCAAGTTCTCCCAGTTCTCGTTTCGCGACCTGGTGGTCACCGCCGGCCCGACCATCGTGCTGATCGGCGCCTTGTGCGCGATCGCCTACGTCGTGGTCGACCCGGCGCCGCCGCGCCACGTCAGCATCGCCACCGGGCAGGAAAACAGCGCCTACGAAGAATTCGGCAAGAAGTATGCGGCGGCGCTGGCCAAGGACGGCATCAAGGCCACCCTGGCGCGCTCGCTCGGCTCGCAGGACAACCTGCAGCGCCTCAACGAGGGCAAGGTCGACGTCGCCTTCGTGCAAAGCGGTTCGACCAACGAAACCGATGCGCAGCGCAAGGGCCTGGTCTCGCTCGGCAGCCTGTTTACCGAACCGGTCTGGCTGTTCCTGCGCGAGCCGGTCAAGGTCACCCAGCTGAACCAGCTGAAGGGACTGAAGATCAATCTCGGGCCGGAAGGCACCGGCATCCCCAAGCTGTTTCGCCAGGTGCTGGCGCTGAACGGCGTCGAGCCGGGCGAGCTGACCATCGGTGCGCTGGAAAACACGCCGGCCACGGTGGAACTGCTCGAAGGGCGCATCGACGGCCTGGTGTTCAGTTCCGGCCCGGACGCGCTGCTGGTGCAGATGCTGCTGCAGACGCCCGGCATCCGCCTGTTCAACTTCGACCAGGCCGAAGCCTATGCGCGCCGGCTGCCGTTCCTGTCGCACGTGGTGCTGCCGCGCGGGATCGTCGACCTCGGGCGCGACCTGCCGCCGCAGGACTATCACCTGATCGCGCCGACCGCCACCCTGGTCGCGCGCGCCAACCTGCATCCGGCGCTGATCGAACTGCTGGTGCAGGCGGCCAGCGAGATCCACGGCGGCTCCGGCTGGTTCCAACAGCAGGGCCAGTTCCCGTCGGCGCGCTACACCGAGATCCCGGTGTCGCGCGAGGCCGCCAAATTCTACAAGGACGGCCCGCCGCTGCTGCAACGCTACATGCCGTTCTGGGTCGCCAACCTGTTCGACCGGCTATGGGTGGTGGTGGTCGCGCTGGCCGCGCTGATCATCCCGTTTTCGAAAGTGGTGCCGCCGCTGTACGTGTGGCGCATCAAGTCGCGCCTGTACCGCTGGTACGGCCAGCTGCGCGCGGTCGAGCAGGCGCTCGACGAGGCCGACGGTCCGCGCCGCGCCGACATCTGCAACGAGCTGCTCAAGCGGCTCGACGACATCGAGGCGCGCGTCAACCGCATGTCGATCCCGCTGGCGTTCGCCGACGGCCTGTACGGCCTGCGCAGCCACATCAATTTCGTGCGCCAGCGCGTGCTGACCCTGAAGACTGCGGTCGCTTAGTGGTGGCTTAGTGGTGGCCTAGCCGCCAATCCACGGCAGTCCGGCCTTGCACCAGCCGGCCACGTTCTTGCGGTGTCCTTCGCTGTCCTTGTCGCCCTCGAAGCCTTCGAGGATGTCGAAGGCGTTGGCGAAGCCATGCTCGGTGGCCAGCTTGGCCGCATGGCGCGAGCGCACGCCGGAGCGGCACAGGAACAGCAGCACGTCGTCCTTGGCCGCCACCGCGTTGAGCTGTTCGACGAACTGCGGATTGGCCACGCCGCTCGGCCAGCTGCTCCATTCGATGGCGACGTGCTGGCCGGGCGGCAGCGCGACCTGGCCGACCCAGTGGCGCTCGGCGTTGGTGCGCACGTCGACCAGTTTGGCGCTGGGCTGTTGCTGCAGCAATTGGTGCGCCTGCTGCGGCGTGACCGCCCCGGCATAGGGCAGGTCGGCGCCGCGCGCGCGGGCGCTGGCGAGAAGTTGCTCGGCTGGCGTCGTCATGATAGTTCCCGGTGGACAGTGGAATGGTTATTATAGAGTCATGGCGCGCCGTGCACCGGCGCCGCGCATAACGCCTGTTTTGGGGCGTCGTGCACGAAATTGGTGCGTTACAGCGTATTGGCACCAAACTGGTGCATTGATGCCGTTGTGCAAAGTTGTGAAAATTTCCCGTCGGCGGCATTTTGCGCGATCTTGCGCGCCGCGCCGGGGATTTGCCCGTTTTGCCCAGGAATTTTTTGCTGGCATGGTTTCTGCTATGATTCCTGTGAGTTTGCGCTCGCTCAAGGGTTGGCGCGCCCCCCATTTTATTTAGGAGATTTGCATGGCAAAGACAGCCGCAGAAGTGTTGAAGATGGCCAAAGACAACGAAGTCAAATTCGTTGATTTCCGCTTTGCGGATACGCGCGGCAAGGAGCAGCACGTCACCGTGCCGGTTTCGCACTTCGACCTCGACAAATTCGAGTCGGGCCATGCCTTCGACGGTTCGTCGATCGCCGGCTGGAAGGGTATCGAAGCATCCGACATGATCCTGATGCCGGACCCGAACACCGCCAACATCGACCCGTTCATGGAAGAGACGACGATGTTCATGCAGTGCGACGTCATCGAGCCGTCCGACGGCAAGGGCTACGACCGCGACCCGCGTTCGATCGCCAAGCGCGCCGAAGCGTACCTGAAGTCGACCGGCATCGGCGACACCGCCTTCTTCGGCCCTGAGCCGGAATTTTTCATCTTCGATTCGGTCCGCTGGAAAATCGACATGTCGGGCTGCTTCGTCAAGATCGATTCGGACGAAGCGTCCTGGTCGACCGATGCCAAGACCGAAGGCGGCAACAGCGGCCACCGGCCGGCCGTCAAGGGCGGCTACTTCCCGGTCCCGCCGGTCGACAGCTTCCAGGACATGCGTTCGGAAATGTGCCTGATCCTCGAAGCGATGGGCATCCCGGTCGAAGTGCACCACCACGAAGTGGCCGGCGCCGGCCAGAACGAAATCGGCACCCGCTTCTCGACCCTGGTCGAGCGCGCCGACTGGACCCAGAACCTGAAATACGTGGTCTGGAACGTCGCCCACAGCTACGGCAAGACCGCCACCTTCATGCCGAAACCGATCGTCGGCGACAACGGCTCGGGCATGCACGTGCACCAGTCGATCTGGAAAGACGGCAAGAACCTGTTCGCCGGCGACGGCTATGCCGGCCTGTCGGACGATGCGCTGTTCTACATCGGCGGCATCATCAAGCACGCCAAGGCGCTCAACGCGATCACCAACCCGGGCACCAACTCGTACAAGCGCCTCGTGCCTGGCTACGAAGCGCCGGTCAAGCTGGCCTACTCGGCCCGCAACCGTTCGGCGTCGATCCGCATCCCGCACGTGGCCAACCCGAAAGGGCGCCGCATCGAGACGCGCTTCCCGGATCCGCTCGCCAACGTCTACCTGTGCTTCGCCGCGCTGCTGATGGCCGGCCTGGACGGCATCGCCAACAAGATCCACCCGGGCGAAGCGGCCTCGAAAGACCTGTACCACCTGCCGCCGGAAGAAGACGCATTGATCCCGACGGTGTGCTCGTCGCTGGAAGAAGCGCTCGACAACCTGAACAAGGACCGCGAGTTCCTCACCCGCGGCGGCGTGTTCAGCGACTCCATGATCGATGCCTACATCGAGCTGAAAATGCAGGACGTGCAGCGCATGCGCATGACCACGCACCCGGCCGAATTCGACATGTACTACTCGCTGTAAGCCAAGGCGAGCCAAAGCGAGCAAAAACGCCACAGGCGTTGTGCCGATGTCAGCAGCTGTGATCGTGCCGACATCGAATCTGTAAGCGCCATGTAACAACTCGGGAAAAGCCACGGCTTTTCCCGTTTTTTTTGCGGACGCGACTAAGCGATGTTGTATATTCGGGCTGAACCTATTTTAGGCACGCACCGCCGTGACCCCATGCTGATGTTTCTGACAAGCCGCCTTACCGCCGTGTTGCTGTTGCCGCTGTTGCTGCCGTTGCTGCTGCTGCGGGCCGGCCATGCCCAGGCCCAGACCACGGTGTACAAGTGCGTCGACCAGGCCGGCCTGATCCTGTTTACCGACCGCGCCGGCAAGGGCTGCACGGTGCTCAACGTCGACACCACCATCGCCGCGCCGGCATCGGCGCAGTCGTCGCGCCGCGCCGCCGGGCCGGCCCGACCGGGCGCCGCGCCGGCCGCGTCGTCGCCGGTCGACTTCCCCAAGGTGAACGGCGCCCAGCAGCGCGCGCGCGACGACGACCGCCGCGAGATCCTCAACGACGAATTGCGCAGCGAAGAGAAGAAGCTGGCCGAGCTGCGGCGCGAGTTCAACGGCGGCGAGCCCGAACGCATCGGCGGCGAGCGCAATTTCGCCAAGTACCAGGAACGCGTGGCGCAGATGAAGGACAACATCGGCCGCGCCGAGAAAAACGTCGACGCGCTCAAGCGCGAGATCGCCAATATCCGATGACCGCTACCGCTTCAACGCTTTCCAACCCGGCGCTGGCCGGTCTCGACCTGCTGGCGTCGGCGGTGCTGCTGGTCGGCGCCGACGGCCATATCAGCTACGCCAACGCGGCCGCCGAACACCTGCTCGAGAGCTCGCTCAAGGCGCTCTCTCGTCTGCAGCTGGGGGCGCTGTTCGTCAACGCCGACGAACTGGCCAACCTGTGCGAACAGGCGCTGGCGCACAAGTACGCCGACCTGCGCCAGGACCTCACGCTCGAGCGCAGCGGGCGCGAGCCGCTGCAGGTGCACAGCGTCGTCAGCGCCACCGGCGATGGTCAGCTCGTCATCGAACTGCGCGAGAACGTCCAGCAGCTCAAGCTCGACCGCGAGGAGCGCATCCTCGACCAGAGCCAGGTCAACAAGGAGCTGATCCGCAACCTGGCGCACGAGATCAAGAACCCGCTGGGCGGCATCCGCGGCGCCGCCCAGTTGCTCGAGCTCGAGCTGCCGGCGGTCCACCTGGTGCAGTTGCGCGAGTACACCCAGGTCATCATCAAGGAGGCGGACCGGCTGCAGACCCTGGTCGACCGGCTGCTGGCGCCGCACCGGCGCCCGCACATCGTCGGCGACGTCAACATCCACGAAGTGTGCGAGCGGGTGCGCAGCCTGATGCTGGCCGAGTTCCCCAGCGGCCTGACCATCCGGCGCGACTACGACGCGTCGATCCCCGAATTTCGCGGCGACAAGGAACAGCTGATCCAGACCGTCCTCAACATCGCCCGCAATGCCGCCCAGGCGCTGCACGAGCGCATCGTCGGCGGCGACGCCGAGCTCATTTTCCGCACCCGCGTGGCGCGCCAGGTGACGTTGGCGAAGGTGCGCTACGGGCTGGCATTAGACTTGCATATCATCGACAATGGACCGGGCATCTCGCCGCAGATCCGTGACCGCATTTTCTACCCGCTGGTGTCGGGGCGGGAGGGCGGCAGCGGACTGGGGCTGACATTGGCGCAGACCTTCGTGCAACAGCACCTGGGCGTGATCGAATGCGAGAGCCGGCCTGGATTGACGGACTTCCGCATCTTGCTGCCGCTGCCATAAGCGCCGGCGCACCT
This sequence comes from Pseudomonadota bacterium, assembly GCA_030272785.1. GTDB lineage: Bacteria > Pseudomonadota > Gammaproteobacteria > Burkholderiales > Burkholderiaceae_D > JAFCUW01. Next base: position 13,354 of record JARXKM010000029.1, on the reverse strand, counting down.
TGCGGCGGACGGATCCCACACAATTGAAGATCCATATTGCGGGGAAGCGCGAACACATGAAACCAATCTGGATAGTCGACGACGACGCCTCGATCCGCTGGGTGCTGGAAAAAGCCCTGGCGCGCGAGAACCTGGCCACGCGCAGTTTTTCGAATGCGCGCGACGCCATGGCCGCCCTCGACAGCGAGACGCCGCAGGTGCTGGTGTCGGACATCCGCATGCCGGGCGAGTCCGGGCTCGACCTGCTGGCGGCCGTCAAGGCGCGCTTTCCCGGCCTGCCGGTGATCATCATCACGGCCTTTTCCGACCTCGACTCGGCGGTCGCCGCGTTCCAGGGCGGCGCCTTCGAATACCTGGCCAAGCCGTTCGACATCGACAAGGCGGTCGAGCTGATCCGGCGCGCGCTCGAAGAGAGCCTGCGCGAGACGAGCATCGAATCGGGCCCCACCGAGACGCCCGAGATCCTCGGCCAGGCGCCGGCCATGCAGGAGGTGTTCCGCGCCATCGGCCGGCTGTCGCAGTCGAACGTGACGGTGCTCATCACGGGCGAATCGGGCACCGGCAAGGAACTCGTCGCACGCGCGCTGCACAAGCACAGCCCGCGCGCGCAGCAGCCGTTCATCGCCCTCAACACCGCGGCGATCCCGAAGGACCTGCTCGAGTCGGAACTGTTCGGCCACGAGCGCGGCGCCTTCACCGGCGCCCAGACCACCCGCCGCGGGCGCTTCGAGCAGGCCGAGAACGGCACCTTGTTCCTCGACGAGATCGGCGACATGCCGTTCGACCTGCAGACGCGATTGCTGCGGGTGCTGTCGGACGGCCACTTCTACCGCGTCGGCGGGCACCAGCCGATGAAGGCGAACGTGCGCGTCATCACCGCCACCCACCAGAACCTCGAGCAGCGCGTGCGCGACGGCCTGTTTCGCGAAGACTTGTACCACCGCCTCAACGTGATCCGCCTGCGCCTGCCCAGTTTGAGGGAGCGGCGCGAGGACATCCCCTTGTTGGTGCGCCACTTCCTGGTGCAGAGCGCCCGCCAGCTGGGCGTCGAGGCCAAGCGCATGAGCGAGGGCGCGCTCGCCTTCCTGTGCGGGCTCGACCTGCCGGGCAACGTGCGCCAGCTGGAAAACCTGTGCAACTGGATCACCGTGATGGCGCCGGGGCAGACCGTCGACGTCCAGGACCTGCCGCTCGAACTGACCCAGTCGCAGGACGGCGTTGAAGCGGCGCCGGCCGCGCCGGCCGACTTCGGCACCGCCGCGCGCGGCGCCCATCCGGGTGGCCAGGTGCTCACCCACGCGGTCGCCGCCAGCCCGACCCTGGCCGCGCTGGGCGCCGCCGGCGGCTGGATCGGGCTGCTCGAACTGCAGGCGGCGAGCATGCTCAGCGCCGGCCAGTCCGACGTGATGGACGTGCTAGGGCGGCAATTCGAATCGGCGCTGATCAAGACCGCGCTCAAGCACACCCACGGCCGCAAGAACGATGCCGCGGTGCGGCTCGGGATCGGCCGCAACACCATCACCCGCAAGATCGCCGAGCTCGGTATCGACGGCGCACGCGAAGAGTAGCGACGGGCAGGGCGGCTGGGGGCAGAAGGGTCAGACCCGATGTTGCTTCCAAGGGGGCTGACCCTGGTTTACCGCCGCCGCCGCCGGCCCCAGCGCCTTAACGAGGTCCGCGCCGGTTCACTGCCGCCGGCCCCAGCTGGTCGGCTTCAAGTGCGCAAAGGTTCGCCGACCGCCGCCCGTGCGCCTTTCTTGCCGCGCACCGATAGAGTAAGCTCTCGCATCGGGGCGATCCGCCCCATTCATTTCGATGTGGATGCCTATGCTGATCAATTGCGTCGCCTACCAGGAAGGCAAAAAACTGTCCGACATTCCGGTCGCTGAAATCAGCGACTACCTGGCCCGTCCCGCGTGCTTCGTCTGGGTCGCGCTGCGCGACCCCGGCGTCGACGAGCTCACCGAGATGCAGGACGAATTCGGCCTGCACGAACTGGCGGTGGAAGACGCCACTCGCGGCAACCAGCGCCCCAAGGTCGAAGAGTACGGCGACTCGCTGTTCGCCGTGATGCAGACGGTCGAACTGGTCGACGGCGCGCTGAAGGTCGGCGAGGTCGACGTTTTCGTCGGTCCCAACTACGTGCTGTCGTCGCGCCGCAACGCCTCGCAGGGCTTTCTGGGCGTGCGCGAGCGCGCCGAGCGCGAACCGAAGCTGCTCGCGCAAGGGTCGGCCTTCGTGCTGTACGCCCTGATGGACGCGGTCGTCGACCGCTACTTCCCGGTCGTCGACATGCTCGACTCGGAGCTGGAAAAGATCGAGGAGCGCATCTTCATCCGCGGCTCGCAGCGCGCCAATATCGAGCAGCTGTACGAACTCAAGGCCAAGGTGCTGATGATGCGCCACGCGGTGGCGCCGCTGATGGAGGGCGTCGGCCGGCTGTACGGCGGGCGCGTGCCGGCCATCTGCGTCGACACCCAGGAATACTTCCGCGACGTGCACGACCACTTGCACCGCATCGCCGGCACGCTCGACACCATCCGCGACACCATCAGCACGGCGATCCAGGTGAACCTGTCGATGGTGGCGATCGACGAAAGCGAAGTGAACAAGCGGTTGGCCGCGTGGGCGGCCATTTTCGCCATCGTCACCGCCTTCGCCGGCCTGTGGGGGATGAATTTCAAATTCATGCCGGAGCTCGAATGGAAGTACGGCTATCCGATGGCGGTGGGCATCATGGTCACCGTGTGCGGCGTGCTGTACTGGCGTTTCAAGCGCTCCGGCTGGCTGTAGGAGGGCGACGCAAGGGACGGCGCCGCTCAGTTGCCACAGCGGGCGGCCGGGTCCGTCCTCAAGGTTGGCGCGGCCGTTTTCGTATCGGTGCTGTGCTGTGCGGTGCTGCGCGCGGCGTGCATCCGGACCGTGCGCCCGCATGGGCTACAGCGCCACCGCCATCGACAGCGCCACCGCTTCGGCAACGCGAATGCCGTCGACCGCCGCCGACAGGATGCCGCCCGCGTAGCCGGCCCCTTCGCCGGCCGGAAACAGCCCGCGCGTGTTCAGGCTTTGCAGGTCGTCGTCGCGCCGCTTGATGCGGATCGGCGACGACGTGCGCGTCTCGACCCCGGTCAGCAGTGCGTCGGCCTGGTAGTAGCCGCGGATCTGCTTGTCGAACGCGGGGAAGGCCTCGCGCATGGCGACGATGGCATAGTCGGGCAGCGCGCCGGCCAGGTCGGTCAGGCGCACCGCCGGCGTGTACGACGGCACCACCGCGCCGAAACTGGTCGAGGCGCGCCCGGCCACGAAGTCGCCCATCAGCTGGCCCGGCGCGTCGTAGGTGCCGCCGCCCAGCGCGAACGCGCCTTCCTCGAGGCGCCGCTGCAGTTCGATGCCGGCCAGCGGATGACCCGGGTAGTCGGCCGGCGTGATGCCGACCACGATGGCGCTGTTGGCGTTGCGCTCGTTGCGCGAATACTGACTCATGCCGTTGGTGACCAGCCGGCCCGGCTCGGACGCCGCCGCCACCACCGTGCCGCCCGGGCACATGCAGAAGCTGTACACCGAGCGCCCGTTGCTGGCGTGGTGCACCAGCTTGTAGTCGGCCGCGCCGAGCAGCTTGTTGCCGGCGTTCGGGCCGAAGCGCGCCGCGTCGATCAGCGACTGCGGATGCTCGACCCGGAAGCCGATCGAAAATGGCTTAGCCTCGATGTACACGCCGCGTTCGTACAGCATCTCGAAGGTGTCGCGCGCGCTGTGGCCGATCGCCAGCACCAGGTGGCGCGTTGCGATGTGCTCGCCGCCGTCGAGCGTGACGCCGCGCACCTGGCCGCTGTCGCCGTCGCGCGCGATCTCGATATCGACGACCTTGCTCGAGAAGCGGTATTCGCCGCCGAGCGCGATGATGTTCTCGCGCATCTGCTCGACCATCTTGACTAGCCGAAAAGTGCCGATGTGCGGCTTGCTGACGTACATGATCTCGGCGGGCGCGCCGGCCTTGACGAACTCGGTGAGCACCTTGCGGCCGTAGTGCTTGGGGTCCTTGATCTGGCTATACAACTTGCCGTCCGAAAAGGTGCCGGCGCCGCCTTCGCCGAACTGCACGTTCGACTCCGGATTGAGTTCTCGCTTGCGCCAGAAGCCAAAGGTGTCGACGGTGCGCTCGCGCACCACTTTGCCGCGCTCGAGGATCAGCGGGCGCAGGCCCATCTGCGCCAGGATCAGCGCGGCGAACAGGCCGCACGGCCCGGTGCCGACCACCACCGGACGCTCGCCGCGGTCGAAGCCCTGCGGCTGTTGGCCGCCGGCGACGAAGGTATAGCCGGTGTCGGGAGCCGGCATCGCATGGGCATCGTGGCGAAGGCGCGCCAACACGGCTGCCTCGTCGCGCACGGTGGCGTCGACCGCGTAGATCAGCACGATGGCGCTGCGCTTGCGCGCGTCGTAACTGCGCTTGAACACGGCAACGTCGAGTAACTCGGCCGAGGCTATGCCCAGCCGCGTCAGCACGGCGGCGCGCAGCGCGTCTTCGGCATGGTCGAGCGGGAGTTTTAATTCGTTGATTCGCAACATGACAGGGCAATCCGGGGTGTATCAGAGGAAAGGCACTATTTTACCTTACGGCCCAGGCGAGGAAACAAACGGCGGCCGCCGCGGCCGCTGGGCGGCGGTCGATACTGCGCCGCAACAACGGCCAGGCACCGCCGAACCGGCCGCATTGCGCGGCATCCGCGCGCAACGCCGGGCAAGCTGCCGGCGGCGCCCGCAATTGCAACAATACGCACGCATTTCGTGCTGCTTCGCACCATCGAAAGGCGCGCGGCGCGCCATTGCGGAGCATTCCGCGGACAGTGTTGTTTATATGCACACCGAAGGCGGCTGATCATTGACACTGAATGTTTTGATATGGTTCTATGTAAAACTTAAATGTTGTTGATTTCAATAAAACGATGTTTATAAATTCGTCTATCAAACGAATTGACAGAAGAAATACTGGGAAAGCAATCCATACGCAGTGATTTATCGCACAAACTTTACCAAAGCCGATCTACCAGAGACGCTTAAAAACATTAGGAAATCACATGTTCAGAAAAACAGTTTTAGTTCGCGCACTGACCGTCGCATTCTGCGTCGGTGCCGTGAGCGCGGTGACCATGCCATCCGCGATGGCTCAGTCGAACGCCGCCGGTAACGTCTTCGGACAAGTGTCCGGGGGCGCTGGCGCTACAGTTCAACTGCACGACGCCGCAACCGGTGTCAAGCGCTCCGTCACGATCGGTCAGGACGGCAAGTTCCGTATTGCAGCCTTGCCAGTCGGTAACTACCAGGTTGACCTGGTGCGCGGCGGCAAAACCGAATCGACCGTGATGGTCGAGGTCATCGTTGGTCAAAACGTCGAGGCGTCCTTCGCTTCGGCCGTGCAGACGGTGCAAGTGTCGGGTCGACGCGTGAAAATTGACGTGCAAAACACCGACAATGGCACGATTTTCTCGGCCAAGACCCTGGAAAAACTGCCGATTGCGACCAACCTGACAGCCGTCATCTTGCTCGCCCCTAACACGACCGAGGCCGATGCTGCCTACGGTGGTGCCTCGTTCGGCGGCGGCGCCGCGTCCGAGAACTCGTTCTATGTCAATGGTTTCCCGATCACCAATCCCTTGTCCCAACTCGGCTCGATGGAGTTGCCATTTGGTGCGTCGGCACAAATTTCGGTCGTCACCGGCGGCTTCGGCGTCGAGTTCGGCCGTTCCATCGGCGGCGTCACCAGCATCACCACCAAGAGCGGTACCAATACCTGGGAAGTGGGCGGCCGTGCCAGCACGACGCCAAATCAGCTGCGCTCGAAAACCAAGAACGTCTACTACCCTATGACCGGCGACCCGGAAAACAAGGGTACGGATGGTAAATTGCTTGCCCGCGCAGACAATGCCTATCAAACGGTCGAGCAATTTGGCGCCTATGTGGGCGGCCCGATCATCAAGGACAAGCTGTTCATGTTTGTCGCGCTCGATGAGTCCAACGATCACCGTCAGGGCATTCTATCGTCAACTAGCACCACGTTGGGAACGATTGCGCGCCAGGGTTACGGACGGGCGGAGAACCGCAACTCCAAATACCTCGCCAAATTCGACTGGAACCTGAGCGATAACCATCGTCTTGAATGGACTTCGGCCGGCGAGAAAACCCATTTTGTCGGTCGTACTTACGGCTTCGATTTGAATCCGAATAATCCGAACGCACTGGCCCAACTCGATGGCACGCCTACCGCCGTCAAATACAATGGCATCGTGACGGACAATCCTGGTTCCGATGGTGCCGAGATCAATGCCCTGCGCTACACGGGTAACTTGAGCGACGATCTGACCTTCACCAGCAGTTACGGCGTCTTGAAGTCGCCACGCAAGATCTCGTTCGACGACGTTCAGGGTCAACCCCCCGCAGGTACGGCTTTCACCTCGACGGGACGGGTGCCAGAGCTCAGTCCTGACCTGTACACCAATCGCAATAAATACCCAGGCAACCAGGCTCAAAGTGGTACGGATGAAGTCAAATCGTTCCGTCTGGACCTTGAGTACAAACTCGGCAATCATACCTTGCGTGGCGGTCTCGACAACAACAAGATCCAAAGCGCCGGCGTTGGCCAGGGCACGTCGGGCGGAAGTACGTGGACCTATCGCAAGGTCGCCGATAAAGATATTAACAACCCGAACGCGCTGTTTGCCAACGGCACACCCGCTCTGATCGCCGATAAGGGTGGCTTCGGTAACCGCGGTTACTATGTGCGGCAATCGATTTTCTCGAGCTACACCAAAGCTGCCGCGACCCAGTCCTCGCTGTATTTGGAAGATAAATTCCAGGTCACCAAGAACCTGCTCGTCACCGGTGGTGTTCGGAGCGAATCGTACTCCAACTCGGATGGCGATGACCGTAAATTCCTCGAGCAGAAAAACCAGATCGCACCGCGCGTGTCCGCTTCGTGGGATGTCAACGGCGACGCCTCGTTCAAGGTCTATGGCTCGGTCGGACGCTATCACCTGCAACTGCCGACCCAGGTCGCAGCACGCGCAGCTAGCCGCTCGACCTTGACGCGTCAGGATTTCACCTATACCGGCATCGATCCAGCCACTGGTGCACCACTGGGCCTGAATCCGATCATTCCGGTCGGCTCGCCTGACGGCGAACTGGGACAGCTGAAGAATCCGGACTCGGTCGTCTCCAAGACGCTCAAACCGAACTTCCAGGATGAAATCACGGCCGGCTTCGAGCGCGCGTTCAACGCCGACTTCAACTTTGGTGTGCGCGGCACGTTCCGCAAGCTTGGCACGACCATCGATGACAACTGCGACACACGTCGTCTGTTTGACTGGGCCAAGCATAATGGCGTGCCCGTCGCTAAAACCGATAACATGAGCTGCTTCATCTTCAATCCGGGTGAGCCAGCGACGGTCTATATCGATGCGCAAGATGCCAAAGGCAACCTGCTCATTGGCGGCACAGGCGGCAAGTGGGCAACCTTCTCATCGGCCGACTTGGGTTACGGCGGTTTCAAGGCTAAGCGCAATTATTCGGCACTGGACTTCTTCCTCGAGCATCCTGACCGCAATGGCTGGTACTCGAAGGTGACCTACACGCTCTCGCGCAGCACCGGTAACACGGAAGGCCAAACCCGTTCCGACACGGGTCAACAGGATATCTCGGTCACGGCGTTGTTCGACTATCCAGAGTTCGCTCGTTTCGGCGATGGACTGTTGGCAAATGATCGCCGGCACGCCATCAAAGCGTACGGTTACTACGATGTGACGCCTAAGCTGACGCTCGGTTACAACCTCTTGGTGCAGTCCGGCCGTCCGAAAACCTGCCTGGGTACCAACGTCGCTTCCGAGAGTGGCGAAGTCGATTCGACTGGCTACCTCGACCCGATCGGTGCGATCTATGGCGGTCCTGGTTACGGCGCCGAGTACTACTGGTGTAACGGCAAGCCCGCACCACGCGGCAGCCTTGGGCGCGAGCCGACGGAGAAGCGCCTCGATCTGGACGTGACGTACAAAGTGACGAAGGACCTGTCGTTGATTGCTGACATCTATAACGTCTTCAATTCCCAAACGAACCGTTCCAGCAACGCGACCTATGACGGTGGCGATGGCGGCGCGATCAGCCCAACGTACGGCTTGCCGGGTAACCTTCAGCCAGCGCGCTCGGTCAAGTTTTCGATCGAGTACAAGCATAAGTTCTGATAAGAACATCTGAGAGGGGCCCGGCTCGCGCCGGGCTCGGATTGGCGAAAACGCTAGCGAAAGCCGCAGACCTGTCTGCGGTTTTTTTTCGTGCGCCCAACATGGGCGCTATATGGACGCCTCACCTTCCATCGGCCTTAGGTATGTGTAGAGTTTGCGAACGGTAGCAGCGAGTCGACCCTGCTGTTTGGGCAGCTTGGGAATCGTTCGAGCGTGTCGGCCAGCCATCGCGGGGTCGAGTCCATTGAGTTTGGCGGTGGCAAACAGGCTCTGGATGGCGGCGGCACGGCGGCCAGCTCGCTCGGCGCCGGCAAACAGCCAGTTTTTCTTTTGCCGATGGCGATCGGACGTATCGCGTTCTCGACCGGGTTATGCCGCGTCACGGATTATGCCGCGTAGGCAGGGGGCTGCCCGCATCCATGGCGACTTTCTTGTTCATCACGCGGCATAATCCGACTGCCGTTTTTTTGTTCAGAATCGCGCGATCAAGACGATGTCTTGCCGCGCCATACACGTTCAAGCGTTGCTCGCCCCAGCACGTCATCTTCGCGCCGCTCTGCGCCAGGTCGGCATGACGCCTCTGTGCGCGAGCGCGAAGGGGCTCGTGGCAAGCCTGCGACATGCCTATACATATCCATATACATATGCATGTTGATGCGGTATTGTTGTAATTTTCCCACCTCGGAATAAGGGGCATATTCGTGCGCATCGTTTCTTCTTTGCTTTTCCTGTTGCTATCCGGTGCCGCTTGCGCCGACGAGCTGGCCGATGCCAACAAGCTCGTCGAAAATCGGGCCTACGCCGCCGCTTTGCCGCTCTATACGAAGCTGGCCAACGCTGGCAATGCCGAGGCTCAGTTTCATCTCGGCGAGATGTACTGGTATGGCGAGGCTGGCCGGATCGATCTGGCCGTGGCCGAGGGCTGGTTCAAGAAGGCTGCCGATGCGGGCAACAAGGAGGCCCAAGGCGCTCTGGTGACCATGCATGCGCGCGCGCTACGCCACGCCGATATCGCCTACTGGACGAGCAATTACGACGGCGCCGATTTGAATAGTGGGAAGTACAAATGCGCGCCACCAACCATCCCCGTTCTCGCCAAAGACAATGAGGCCATCCTTGAAGTGAACGCTCTCTTTGGCGCTTGGCAACGCTGTTATGAAAGCATGATACAAAACTTGCGTGATGGCATGCCTGCGGGCAAGCGCATTCCCACCGACCTGTCGAACCTGATGAATCAGCTCGAATATGATCAGGCCGTGCAACGCGTGGGACTCGCCTATTCGAATGTGGCCGCGCAAGAGGGCAAGAAGGCGGAGTCGATCATCGCCGAATACAGCGCTTGGCAAGCGGCGACGACCGCGTATGTCGATAAGGCCAACGCGGCGAACCAGACGAAGAAGGATCGCAAGGCCACCAAGGCTTACAAACCCGACGTCAAGCCCGATGCGCAAACCGTCGCCGACGCCAAGCCCACCTCGGAAGCGGCGCAGTCAAGCGCGGCGCCGGGCGCGCGCTAATCTCACATCCCGCCCCAGAGCGTGTTGAGGGCGGCGACGGCGGCCATGCCGGCCGTCTCGGTGCGCAGCACGCGCGGCCCGATCGACAGCGCGATGGCGCCGCGCGCGATGGCGGCGTCTTCCTCGGCCTCGCTGTAGCCGCCTTCCGGGCCGACCAGCAACGTCACCGCCTGCGGCGGCTGGTGGCGCGCCCAGTCGGCCAGCGACACGCTCGCGCGCGGCGTCAGCAGCAGCCGCTTGTGCAGGTCGTGCTGGCCGATCCAGGCGCTGAAATTGTCGAGCGGCGCCAGCCGCGCCAGCCGGTTGCGCCCGCTCTGCTCGGACGCCGCCACGATCACCGCCTGCCAGTGCGCGGCGCGCTTCTCGGCGCGCTCGCCGGCGAGGCGCACCACGCAGCGCTGCGCCGCCAGCGGCTGGATCGCCGCCACCCCCAGCTCGACCGCCTTCTCGACGATCCAGTCCATCTTCGCCGCTTCCGGCAGCGCCTGCGCCAGCGTGATCTCGTAGCCCAGCTCGCAGTCGCGCGCCACGCGGGCGAGGATGCGCGCGCTGGCGCGCTTCTTCTCGAGCTCGGCCAGTTCGGCCAGGTACTCGCCGCCGTCGCCGTTGAACAGGCACAGCTCGGCCCCCGGCTGCAGCCGCACCACCCAGGCATGGTGGGCGACGGCGTCGGGCAGGGCGATGAGCTCGCCCACCAGCAGCGGCTGGGGACAGTAGAAACGCGGCATGGGGATCCTGTTCAAGAGCGAAGAAAACCAGCCCATTTTAAGTCCCGCCCTGTTGGTCTGGTAAAATAGTTGGCTCAGATATTCCTGCTTCGCCCCGCATTCTCCACGCTGACGACTTCAACACTTCGATCGATGACACCTATGCACACCACTACTCTGATGGCCAACGCGATCCGCGCGCTGGCAATGGACGCTGTCCAGAAAGCCAACTCGGGCCACCCGGGCATGCCGATGGGCATGGCGGAGATCGCCGTCGCGCTGTGGGACGGGCACTATCGCCACAATCCGGCCAACCCGACCTGGGCCAACCGCGACCGCTTCCTGCTCTCCAACGGCCACGGCTCGATGCTGCACTATTCGTTGCTGCACCTGACCGGCTACGCGGTGACGATGGACGACATCAAGAGCTTCCGCCAGCTCCATTCGAAGACCCCGGGCCATCCGGAAGTGGACGTCACGCCCGGCATCGAGACCACCACCGGCCCGCTCGGCCAGGGCATCGCCAACGCCGTCGGCATGGCGCTGTCGGAATACCTGCTGGCCGCTGAATTCAACAAGCCCGGTTTCGACGTCGTCGACCATTACACCTATGCCTTCGTCGGCGACGGCTGCCTGATGGAAGGCATCTCGCACGAAGTGTGTTCGCTGGCCGGTACGCTCGGCCTGAACAAGCTGATCGCGCTGTACGACGACAACGGCATCTCGATCGACGGCAAGGTCGAAGGCTGGTTTACCGACGACACCCCGGCCCGCTTCGCCGCCTACGGCTGGAACGTGATCGCCGGCGTCGACGGCCACGACGTCGCCGCCATCGATGCGGCGCTGGTGGCCGCGCGCGCGTCCGCCAAGCCGACCCTGATCTGCTGCAAGACCATCATCGGCAAGGGTTCGCCCAACCTGCAGGGCGGCGACAAGGTGCACGGCGCCGCGCTCGGCGACAAGGAAGTGGCGGCGGTGCGTGAAGCGCTCGGTTGGACCGCGGCGCCGTTCGAGATCCCGGACAACGTCTACACCGCCTGGGACGCCAAGCAAGAAGGCGCCGTCGTCGAAGCCGAGTGGAACACCTTGTTCGCCGGCTACCGCGCGCAATACCCGCGCGAGGCGGCCGAACTGGAACGGCGCATGAACGGCGACCTGCCGGCCGACTTCGCCCAGACCCTGGCCGCGGCCATCGCCGGCTGCGTCGACAAGCAGGAAAACATCGCCACCCGCAAGGCCAGCCAGAACGCCATCCAGGCGCTGGCGCCGTCGCTGCCGGAGTTTCTCGGCGGCTCGGCCGACCTGACCGGGTCGAACCTGACCAACTGGAAAGAGTGCGTCGCGCTGCGTTCGGGCAAACCAGGCAACCACATCAACTACGGCGTGCGCGAATTCGGCATGAGCGCGATCATGAACGGCATCGCCCTGCACGGCGGCTTCATCCCGTTCGGCGCCACCTTCCTGACCTTCTCCGACTACAGCCGCAACGCGCTGCGCATGGCCGCGCTGATGAAGCTGCGCTCGATCTTCGTGTTCACCCACGACTCGATCGGCCTGGGCGAGGACGGCCCGACCCACCAGTCGGTCGAGCACGTCTCGTCGCTGCGCCTGATCCCCAACCTCGACAACTGGCGGCCGTGCGACACGGTCGAATCGGTGGTCGCCTGGGGCGCCGCGGTCGGCCGCAAGGACGGCCCGTCGACGCTGATCTTCTCGCGCCAGAACCTGCCGTTCCAGCCGCGCAGCAGCACCCAGATCGCCGACATCGCCAAGGGCGGCTACGTGCTGCAGGACGCGCCGGGCGCGCAGGTGATCCTGATCGCCACCGGTTCGGAAATCGAGCTGGCGGTCAACGCGGCCGCCGCGCTGGCCGCCGACGGCGTCGCCGTGCGGGTGGTGTCGATGCCGTCGACCGACGTGTTCGACCGCCAGGAAGCGGCCTACAAGGCGGCCGTGTTGACGCGCGGCGTGCCGCGGGTCGCCATCGAAGCCGGCGTCAGCGATTTTTGGTATAAATATGTGGGACTCGAAGGCGCCGTCGTCGGCATCGACACCTTCGGCGAGTCGGCCCCGGCGCCGGAACTGTTCAAGCACTTCGGCTTTACCGTGGAAAACGTGGTTGCCAAGGCCAAATTGGTGATGGCGGCGTGATGATGGCTTGATGGCCGGCGCGGGCCCGCCGCGGCCCGCGCCGCACTAACATTTTTAACAACCAGGAGCACAGTATGACGATCAAAGTTGCAATCAACGGTTATGGCCGCATCGGCCGCAATGTGCTGCGCGCGTTCTATGAAGGCGGCAAGAAACAGGATATCCAGATCGTTGCCATCAACGACCTGGGCGACGCCAAGTCGAACGCCCACCTGACCCGCTACGATACGGCGCACGGCAAGTTTCCCGGCACCGTCACCGTCGACGGCGACACCATGATCGTCAACGGCGATCCGATTCGCGTGTTTGCCCAGCGCAACCCGGCCGAAATCCCGTGGGGCGAACTGGGCGTCGACGTGGTGCTCGAGTGCACCGGCTTCTTCACCACCAAGGAAAAGGCTTCGGCCCACCTGAAGGGCGGCGCCAAGAAAGTCATCATTTCGGCGCCGGGCGGCAAGGATGTCGACGCCACCATCGTGTTCGGCGTCAACCAGGACGTGCTGAAAAGCACCGACACGGTCATCTCGAACGCGTCCTGCACCACCAACTGCCTGGCGCCGCTGGTCAAGCCGCTCAACGACGCGATCGGCATCGAAACCGGCCTGATGACCACCATCCACGCCTACACCAACGACCAGGTGTTGTCGGACGTGATGCACGAGGACCTGCGGCGCGCCCGTTCGGCCACCATGAGCATGATCCCGACCAAGACCGGCGCCGCCGCCGCGGTCGGCCTGGTGCTGCCTGA